>DATDER010000049.1:0-14790 GCA_036523095.1 Rubrivivax sp. | reverse complement strand
CGTGAAGAACATCGCCCCATTGTGCCCGCTCCGATCACACGGCCGGGCCACGGACAGGGGGTTGTCAATGCAGCGCGCGGTAGATCGTCTCGGCCAGTTCGTGCGAGATGCCTTCGACACCCGAGAGCTCGTCGACGCTCGCCTGGCTCACCCCGCGCACACCGCCGAAGCGCTGCAGCAGGCGGGCGCGTTTCTTCGGCCCGACACCGGCGATCTCCTCCAGCCGGCTGCCGCCGGTGCGCACGCTCGCGCGCCGCGCTCGCATGCCGGTGATCGCGAAGCGGTGCGCCTCGTCGCGGATCTGCGCCACCAGCATCAGCGCCGCCGAGTCGTGCCCGAGGTAGACCTTGGCGCGGCCGTCGGCGAACACCAGTTCTTCGAGCCCGACCTTGCGCCCTTCGCCCTTCTCGACGCCGACGATGAGGGCCAGGTCGAGGCCGAGTTCGGCGAAGACCTCGCGCGCCATCGAAACCTGGCCGCGTCCGCCGTCGACGAGCACGAGGTCGGGCAGGCGCCGGCCGGTGGGTGGTGTTGCCGCCGCGGGATCGGCATCGGACACGTTCGCCAGCGCCTCGGCCAGCTTGCCGTAGCGCCGCAGCAGCACCTGGCGCATCGCGGCGTAGTCGTCGCCGCCGGTCACGCCTTCGATGTTGAAGCGGCGGTACTCACCGTTGCGCATCGCGTGGTTCTCGTACACCACACACGAGGCCTGGGTCGATTCGCCCGCGGTGTGGCTGATGTCGAAACACTCGATGCGCAGCGTGTCGAGGTCGGGCACGTCGAGTTCCAGCGCCTCGACCAGCGCGCGTGTGCGTTCGCGCTGCGAACCCTCTTCGGACAGCAGACGCGCAAGCGCGATCCCGGCGCCCTTGATCGCCATGTCGAGCCAGATGCGGCGTTGCTCGCGCGGCTGGTGCTGCGCGCGCACCTTGAGACCAGCAGCCTGGCTCACGGCGTCGATGAGTTCGCCATCGACCGCGTGGCTCAGCACCAGCAGCGGCGGCACCGCCTGGCCCAGGTAATGCTGGGCGATGAAGGCCTCGAGCACCACGACCTCGGGCGCGATCCCGCCAGCGCGTTCGTCGGCGGCGGCGGCGCTGAGCGCGGTCGCGTCGTCGACATGGCTCGGGAAGTAGGCGCGGTCACCCAGGTGCCGGCTACCGCGCACCATCGCCAGGTTGACGCAGGCGCGGCCGCCCCGCACTTCCACCGCCAGGATGTCGACATCACGCTCGGCCGCCGAGAGGCTGCTCGCGTCAACCGACTGCTGGTGCAGCACCCGCGACAGGGCCGAGATCTGGTTGCGCACCTCGGCCGCCTGTTCGAAGGCCAGGACTTCGGCGTGCGCGCCCATGCGCTGCTGTAGATCATCCATCACCTTCTGCGTGTCGCCGAGCAGGAAGGCCTCGGCGTCCTGCACGTCGCGTGCGTAGTCGGCCGCACTCACGAGCCCGACGCAGGGTCCGCTGCAGCGGCGGATCTGGTACAGCAGACAGGGCCGCGAGCGGTTGGCGTAGACGGTGTCTTCGCAGGTGCGCAGCCGGAACACCTTCTGGATCAAGTGGATCGTCTCTTTCACCGCCCAGGCCCCCGGGTAGGGGCCGAAGTACCGGTGTTTGCGGTCGACCGCGCCGCGGTAGTAGGCGACCCTGGGGAAGGGATGCGACACCAGTTTCAGGTACGGGTAGCTCTTGTCGTCGCGGAACAGGATGTTGAACTTCGGATTCAACGTCTTGATCAGGTTGTTCTCGAGCAGCAGCGCTTCGGCCTCGGTGCGCACGACCGTCGTTTCCAGGCGTGCGATGCGCGCGACCATCGCGCCGATGCGCGTGCCGCCGTGGTCCTTCTGGAAGTAGCTCGAGACCCGCTTCTTCAGGTGGCGCGCCTTGCCGACGTAGAGCACCCCGCCACTGGCGTCGAAGTAGCGGTAGACGCCCGGCAGACCGGGCAGCGCCGCCACTTCGGCGAGCAGGCGTTCGTGCGCCTCGCTGGTCGGCGCGGAGCGGGTGGGTTCGGCGTCCATCGGGATGATTTTCGCCGCACCCCACAATCCTGCGATGCAACGCGCGCCCCGCCGGTGGGACCTCTTCTGCCGCGTCATCGACAACCACGGCGACCTGGGTGTGTGCTGGCGCCTGGCGGCCGAGCTGGCGGCGCGCGGTGAATCGGTCCGGCTCTGGGTCGACGATGCGTCGGCGCTGACCTGGATGGCACCGGGCGGCGCGCCCGGGGTCGAGGTGCGGGCGTGGCACGAAGCCGAAGGCGCCCAGCCTGCCGGGGTGGTGGTCGAAGCCTTCGCCTGCGACCCGCCGCCCGCCTTTGTCGCCCGCATGGCCACCCGGCCGCGCGCGCCGGTGTGGCTGAACCTCGAATACCTGAGCGCCGAGCCTTACGTCGAGCGCAGCCACGGGCTCGCCTCGCCGCAACCCGGCGGGCTGACCAAGTGGTTCTTCTACCCCGGGTTCAGCGTGCGAACGGGCGGGCTGCTGCGGGAGCCCGGCCTGGAAGCCCGGCGCGAGCGCTTCGACCGCGGCGCCTGGCTGCGAGCGCAAGGCATCGCATGGCAGCCAGGGCAGCGCGTGGTAAGCCTGTTCTGCTACGACAACGCCGCGGTGCCGGGGCTGCTCGGCGCCCTCGCCGACCGGCCGACGCTGCTGCTGGCCACGCCCGGCCACGCCCAACGCCAGCTGCGTGCCCTGGCGCCGGGACCCGGCGTGCAGGTTGTCGAACTGCCCTGGCTGAGTCAGACCGACTACGACCACCTGCTCTGGAGCGCCGATCTCAACTTCGTGCGCGGCGAGGACTCGCTGGTGCGCGCGATCTGGGCCGGCGCACCCTTCGTCTGGCAGATCTACCCCCAGGATGACGGTGCCCACAGGGCCAAGCTGGAGGCCTTCCTGGATATCCACTGTGCGGGCGCGGAGCCCGCGCTGGCGGCTTCGGTGCGCCAACTCGCGCGGGCTTGGAACGGCTTTCGGCAGGGGCGGCCAATGACGCTCCCGGCGCCCGCTCCCTGGACCCGCGCCGCGGTTGCGGCTCGCGATCGCCTGGCGCTGCATCCGGGGCTGTGCAACGAGCTGATCCGCTTCGCCGACGGAAAAGGCTAAAATCATGGGCTTTGCGCTCGGCGCAGGCACCCCTCACAACCACCTCACGCCATGAAAACCGCTCAAGAAATCCGCGCCGGCAACGTCATCATGCAGGGCAAGGACCCGATGGTCGTGCTCAAGACCGAATACAGCCGCGGGGGCCGCAACGCCGCCACCGTGCGCCTGAAGATGAAGAACCTGCTCAACGGCGGCGGCGCCGAACTCGTCTTCAAGGCCGACGACAAGATGGACCAGATCGTGCTCGACAAGAAGGAGTGCACCTACTCCTACTTCGCCGACCCGATGTACGCTTTCATGGACGCCGAGTACAACCAGTTCGAGGTCGAGTCCGAGAACATGGGCGACGCCATCAACTACCTTGAAGATGGCATGGCGGTCGAAGTGGTGTTCTACGACGGCAAGGCGATCTCGGTCGAGTTGCCCACGACCGTGGTGCGCGAGATCACGACCGACCCCGCGGTCAAGGGCGACACCTCGGGCAAGGTGCTCAAGCCGGCCAAGCTGGTCGGCACCGGTTTCGAGATCAGCGTGCCGATCTTCGTCGAGAACGGCGACAAGGTCGAAATCGACACGCGCACCCACGAATACAAGAAGCGCGTCTAAGGCCTCTGGCCTGAGCAAGAGCGGGCACCCTGGCGGGTGCCTTTTTTGTTTGGGCATCATCGCCTCATGTCCTTCGACTTCGACGCCGCTGTCTCGGCGCCCTTTCGCATGCAGCCCGGGCTGCGCCGGCTGGAGCCCGGCGCCGTGCAGCTCACGCCCGCGCAGCCCGGGCAGCCGCACCAGCGCGAAAAACTCGCGGTGCTGTCGGCGTTCAAGACGCAGGCCCTGCTGGCGCGCGAAGGCTTCGACACCACGCCGGCCCTGGCCGCGCTGGCAGCACACGCCGCGGCGGAACATCCCGCGGTGCTGCGCTGGGACGGCCGGCGCGCCGAGGCCCCCGCACTCGGCGTCGGCGTCGAAGCCGGCCAGGTCCACGAGTCCGGCGCCGGCAGCTTCGGCCTCGGCGACGAGATCGGCCGCTGCCTGCGACAGCTTGCGCCCGAGTGGCGCCTGGCCGGGTTGTTGAGCCTAGCTTTTGCCGAGGACTTCGCGATCGTTGACGCTTCCGACGGGACGATTCCCTGGCTCGCGGTGGCGCTGCCGTCGCATTGGGCGCCGGAGACCAAGGTCGGGCGCCATTTCGCCGAGATCCACGCGCCGGTCGCCGACAACACCCTGCTGCTGGCGGCGAGCGAGCGGTTGACCACGCTCGTGACCGGGCCGCAACGTTGGGAGCGTTTTGTCTGGACCGTCACCGGCCATCCGCGCCTGCACGCCCACCCGGCGCGCTGCGACCCCGCGCGCTGGCCCGCAGGGGTCGACGCGGCATCGATCGGCGGCGTGGCCTGGTGGCGCTGCGAACGCCAGACCTTCATTCCGGTGCCGGGCCGACGCCAGGCCGTGTTCACGATCCTGGTCGACGTGCAGCCGCTGGCGCAGGCGATTGCGCCGGGGGACCAGGCCCGGCGCCTGCACGACGCGATCGAGTCGATGAGCCCGGCCGTGCTCGACTACCGCGGCCTCGGCGCCGTGCGCGCAGCGCTTCTCGGCTGGCTCGCGGCGCGTGCGCTCGACACGGCGTGAAGACCGAGGCGATCGTCCCGGCGTGCGCCGAAGATTCGCACCCCGGGCCGCCGGCGGAGCCGGCCGCGGCAGGCTGGCTCCAGCACAGCGGCCTGCCGCTGCGCTGGCAAGGCCAGCGCCGATTCGTGGTGCTCGAGAGCGACTTCGCCGTCGGTCACCGGTTCCTCGCGGCGCGTGCCGGGTGGCGTTCCGACACGCAGCGCTGCGAGCAACTGGTCTTCATCTCGCTGGCCCTGCATCCGCCGCGGCGCGACGATCTCGCGCGCGCACACGCCGGGTCGCCGCTTCAGGCCTTGGCCGACGAACTGGTCGAGGCCTGGCCGCCGCTCACACCCAACATCCACCTGCTCGACTTCGACACCGGCCGGGTTCGCCTGCTGCTCGCGCTCGGCGAAGCGCGGCGCCTGCTGCCGCAACTCGCGGCGGGCGTCGACGCGTTTGTCCTGAAGGAGAGCGACCTCGCACACGCGGACCGGCGCTACTTCGCCTCGCTGGCGCGCCTGGCGCGGCCCGGCGCCACCGTCACCAGCCGGCTCGACGCTGCACCCGTGCGCGACGGGTTGGTGGCGGCGGGCTTCAGGGTCGAGAGCGCCTCTGGCACGGGCACCGGCCCGGCGTTGCCGCTTGCGCGCTACGCGCCGCCCTTCACGCCGCGGCGCTCACCGGTGCGAGAGGCCTCCGCCGCCGCGGGCAATGAGCGCAGCGCCGTCATCGTCGGCGCCGGCATCGCGGGCGCCTGTGCCGCTGCAGCGCTGGCCCGCCTGGGCTGGCGCTGCACGGTGCTCGACCGGCACGCCGAGCCGGCGCTCGAGGCCTCGGGCAACCGCGCCGCGCTGTTCCACGGCACCGCCCATGCCGCCGACGGCGTGCACGCCCGGCTGCACCGCGCCGCGGCGCTGCTGGCGGCGCGGCGGTATGCGCCGCTCATCGCCGCTGGCCGCGTCGCCGGCTCGGCCGGTGGCCTGTTGCGTGTGCGTCCGGGCCCGGTCTGGGCCGGCTTGCCGCCCGAGTACGTTCGACCCGGGCCCGACGGCACCACGGCGCTCTATCCCGCAGCCGGCTGGGTCGCGCCGCGCGATCTGGTGCGCGCGCTGCTGGACGACCCCAGCATCAGCTTCCGGGCGAACGCCCCCGTGCACTCGATCCGGGCCCGGGACGGTGCCTGGACGGCACTGGACACGCAGGGGCAAGCGATTGCGCACGCCAGCGTGTTGGTGCTGGCCGGGGCGCAGGGCAACGACACGCTCTTGCGCGCGGCCGGCGCATCCGCCTGGCCGACCAGGGTGTCACGCGGCCAGCTCACTTGGTTCAGCACACCGCAGCGGCTGGCGCTTCCGATCACGGGCGAAGGTTACGCGGTGACGCTGCCGGGTGATGATGTCCTGTGCGGCGCCACGGTGCAGGAGAACGACCCCGACCCGCACGTGCGCGAAGCCGACCACGCCTTCAACCTGGCGCGACTGCACGCGCTGACAGGCATCGCGCCGGCCGCCGATGTGCAACTGCACGGCCGCGTGGCCTGGCGTTCCCAGACAGCGGACCGGCTGCCGACCGTGGGCGCGGTGCCGTTGGCAACGCCTGCCGGCGCCGAGGCGCAGCCCGACCAGGCGCGCCGCGTGCCGCGGATGCCCGGCTTGTTCGTGCTGGGGGGCCTGGGCTCGCGCGGCCTGACCTGGGGGCCGCTCGCCGCCGAGGTGCTGTCGGCCTGGATCGACGGGGCGCCGATGCCGCTGGAAGGCGATCTGGTCGACGCCATCGACCCCGCACGCTGGGCCGTGCGAGCCGCGCGGGCGGCCGGGCGATCGGCCGGGTCCGGGCGCGTTGGCTGACTCAGGGCACCGGCTGGATCACCACCGGCTGGGTGTCGCCCGGGTTCTGCGCGTCGTCCGGCGCGGCGCCGTCTTCATGCGCGTCGCCTCCCGGCTGCGGGTTTGCCTTGCGCGCCGCCTTGTCTTCCTTCTTGCGCTTCTTGGCCAGCTCGCGTTGACGCTTTTCAAACGAATAATTGGGCTTTGCCACTTCGGTCCTTGCTGCTGGGCGTGAGGGGCGTATCAGAACACAAGTGTCTGCACACCCTGCGCGGTGCCGAGCAGGCACACGCTGGCGCGGTGGCGGGCGAACAAGCCTGCCGTCACGACACCCGGCCACTGGTTGATTTCAGCCTCGAGGGCCAGCGGGTCGGCGATGTGCAGGCCCTGCACGTCCAGGATCGGGTGGCCGTTGTCGGTCACCGCACCCGGCCGCAAGGTGGCCGTGCCGCCCAGCCGGGCAAATCGGCGCACCAATTGGGCCGCCGCCATAGCGATCACCTCGACCGGCAAGGCAAAGCGCCCGAGCACCTCGACCCGCTTCGTGGCGTCGACGATGCAGACGAAGCGATCGGCCAGGTCGGCCACGATCTTTTCGCGCGTGAGCGCCGCGCCGCCGCCCTTGATCATGAAGCCGTTGCCGTCGATCTCGTCGGCGCCATCCACATAGACCGGCAGGCGTTCCACTGCCGACGGTTCCAGCACCACGATGCCGCGCTGGCGCAAACGCGCGGTCGTCGCGTCCGAGCTCGACACCGCGCCCGCCAGCGGCAGGCGTGCCGCTGCCAGCGCGTCGATGAAGTGGTTGACGGTGGAACCGGTGCCGACACCGAGCACGCTGCCCGGCTCGACGTAGGCCACCGCGGCGCGGCCGACCGCGGCCTTCAGTTCGTCCTGCGTCATCGGTTGAATGGCCTGGAGGGCCTTTGCGAGAATCGATCGATTATGGCCTTCGTCCCTCTCCTGAATACCTACGCGCTGACGCGCCCGTTCCTCTTCGGCCTCGACCCGGAACACGCGCACGAGCTCACGCTCGGCAGCATCGCCCGGCTGCAGAACACGCCCGCGCAGTGCCTGTGGCAGCAGGCGCGGGTCGACGATCCGGTGACCGTCGCCGGGCTGCGCTTCCCCAACCGCATCGGCCTCGCCGCGGGGCTGGACAAGAACGGCCGCTGCATCGACGGGCTGGGCGCGATGGGTTTCGGCTTCATCGAGGTCGGCACCGTGACGCCGGAGCCGCAACCCGGCAACCCGAAGCCGCGTATGTTCCGCCTGCCGCAGGCGCAGGCGTTGATCAACCGGCTCGGCTTCAACAACGACGGGCTCGATGCCTTTCTGGCCAACGTTCAGCGGGCGCGGAGCTTTCGCGCCCGAGGCGGCATCGTCGGCCTCAACATCGGCAAGAACGCCGCGACGCCGATCGAGCGCGCCGCGTCCGACTACCTGATCGCGCTGGAGGGTGTGTACCCGCACGCCGACTACGTGACGGTCAACATCTCGAGCCCGAACACGAAGAACCTGCGTGCGCTGCAAGGCGACGCCGCACTCGACGATCTGCTGCGCGCGCTGCAGGCACGGCGCGCCGAACTCGCGCAGACACACGGCCGCAGCGTACCGATGTTCGTCAAGATCGCGCCCGACCTCGATGACGACCAAGTCGCGGCGATCGCCGGCGCCCTGCAGCGCCACGGCATCGACGGTGTCATCGCCACCAACACGACGCTCGCACGCAACGCGGTGCAAGGCCAGCCGAACGCAGGCGAAGCCGGCGGCCTGAGCGGCAGGCCGGTCTTCGAAGCCAGCAACCATGTCGTCGGCCAGTTGCGCCGTGCGTTGGGGACGGGCTATCCGATCATCGGTGTCGGCGGCGTGATGACACCCGCCGACGCGGTGGCCAAGATCGCCGCCGGCGCGACGCTGGTGCAGATCTACACCGGACTGATCTACGCCGGCCCGGCGCTGGTGTCCGGCGCGGCGCGGGCCGTGGCGCGCAGCGCCTGACCACGACGCCAGGCCGCGGGCGGCGACCCGTACTCGCGCCTGAAGGCTCGGCTGAAGGCGGTGTCGGTCTGGTAGCCCACGTTCTCGGCGATGCGGGCCAGCGGCGCGTTGCTGCGGCTCAGCATATTGGCGGCGAGCAACATGCGCCACTGCGTCAGGTACTGCATCGGCGAGCTGCCGACCAGCTGCTGGAAGCGCTCGGCCAGCACCGAGCGCGAGGTACCGGCCTCACGCGCCAGTTCTTCCAGTGTCCACGCCCGGGCCGGGTCCTTGTGCAGCGCGTTCAGCGCTGCGCCGACGATCCGGTCGCCCACCCCCGCGAGCCAGCCGGTGTGGCCCTCGCCCTGCTCGTTCATGTACAGGCGAAGGACCTCGATGAACAGCACCTCGGAGAGCTTCGCCAGCACTGCTGCGCCGCCGGGCCGCGGTGAACGGGCTTCGGCCAACGCGTAGCGCACCGAAGCCTCGAGCCAGGCCCCGGCGTTCGATCCGCGCACGTTGACACGCACCAGCGGCGGCAGCCCCGCGAGCAGCAGGCGGGCGAGGCGCGCATCGCAGGCCAGGTAGCCACACACGAGGCGAGTCGTCGCGCCGCCGCCGCCGTACGACAGTTGGCGCGGCCGGCGCGACAGCACGTCGCTCAGACGGCCACCCGCGGCCGGTTGCAGCCCCGGCTGTGACGCCATGCGGTGTGCGTCGCCCTGCGGAAACAACACCGCATCGCCCGCGATCAGGCGCACCGGCGGCCCTTCGCCCATCTCCACGCAGCACTCGCCCTCGGTCACGAGGTGGAAGATCACGACACGCTCGGCGCCGGGCTCCAGCAGCGGCGCTGCCGTGTCGGCCGCGGGCGACTGGTAACACCATGGCGCGGTGAACTTGGCGTTGATGAAGATGGCGCCGACCAGGCGCACGACCCGCAGGGTCTGCGACAGGGCGTCCATCACGCGGCCCGCCTGCGACGCTTCACCGGGCCTCGACCTCGATGTGCAAGGCCAACGGCACCGCCTGCTGCACGGCGCTGGGGATCGGCGAACAACGCACCGCCTCTTCGACCAGCGCGCGCAGGCGTTGCGCCGGCACGCCCTGCGCCGTGATGCGCACGAGCAGTTGCACGTCGCCCGGCACGGCCGGCACCGGCGCGCCATCGGCGCCCGTCATGCCGAGCAGGCCGCGGGTGTCGGAGCGGCTGCCAGCGCGCAGTTCCAGCGCGTCCAGCACCAGGCCTTCGCGCGCGGCGGCCAGCACGATGCTGGTCGTGGCACACGACGCCAAACCGGCGCGGAAGAGCCAGCCCGGGGTGACTTGGTCACCCGTGCCACCGAGTTCGCTCGGCATGTCGGTGGGCAGACGCGTGCCGTTGGCATGGCTGGCGACGACGCGCGTGCCGCCTTCCCAGCGTGCAGTGGCCGGGGCATCGTCGTGCAGGCCGGCTTCGGGACGCCGCGCTAGCACGGATTCCACCCGCCGCAGTGCCGCCGCGATGTCTTGTGTCGCCATGAATGCCCCTTCGTGTCGCTTGCGATGCCGGCAATTCTGGGCGCATCGGCGGGCCGCGACTAGGCGGGCGGGATGAATGGGCAGCATTTCCGGACGCTCGGCCGGTCGCGAAGCCCTGCGCGGGCCGGCGCGGACGATGGGACAGGCCTCGCCGACGCGTGGCAAGGACAGCGGCGCATCCCTGCCGCGACAGTTCGGCACCCGTTCAACAGGAGCCCCGACATGAGCACCAGCCCCACCGATCTCAATGCCCTGAAGACCCGCCAACAGGCCGCCTGGGCCAGCGGCGACTACGCCGTCGTCGGCACGACCCTGCAGATCGTCGGCGAACAACTCGCCGAGGCCTGCGACCTGCGCTGGGACGAGCAGGTGCTCGATGTGGCGGCCGGCAACGGCAACGCCACGCTGGCGGCGGCGCGCCGCGGCAGCAAGGTCACGTCGACCGATTACGTGGCCGCCCTCCTCGACCGGGGCGCCGAGCGCGCGCGCGCCGAGCGCCTGGACGTGAACTTCCAGGTCGCCGACGCCGAGGCATTGCCCTTCGCCAACGCCATCTTCGACGCCGTGTTGTCGACCTTCGGCGTGATGTTCTCGCCCGACCACGGCAAGGCGGCGTCGGAGATGGCGCGGGTGTGTCGTCCGGGCGGGCGGATCGGTCTGGCCAACTGGACACCCGCGGGTTTCATCGGCCAACTCTTCAAGACCCTGGGGCGCCACCTGCCGCCGCCGGACGGCGTGCAGTCGCCCTCGTTGTGGGGCGTGGAATCGCACCTGCAGTCGCTCTTCGGGGACAGTGCGGCCAGCATTGCCGTCACGCGGCGCGAGTTCACCTTCCGCTACCGCTCGGCGGCGCACTTCATCGAGGTCTTCCGCACCTGGTATGGGCCGGTCCACAAGGCTTTTGCCGCCCTGCCCGCCGAAGCCGCCGCGGCGCTGGAGCGTGATCTCACCGAGTTGCTGAACGCCCTGAACCAGGGCGGGGCCGGCGCGCTGGTGATCCCCAGCGAGTACCTCGAAATCGTCGTCAAACGCCGCTGAACGGGGCCGACCGATGGAGCCGCGACTGCAGCGCCGGGTCCAGCGTTACGGCTGGGACCTGGCCGCAGCCGACTACGAGCCGCTTTGGCGATCGCAGTTGCGCTGCGCGCAGGCCGCGATGCTGCAACACGTGGCGCTGGCGCCGGGCGAACAGGTGCTCGACGTCGCCTGCGGTACCGGCATCGTGAGCTTCGACGCCGCACGCGCGGTCGGCCCCGGCGGGGGTGTGCTGGGGGTCGACCTGTCCGGCCGCATGGTGGAGGCCGCCACCCGACAGGCGCGCGAACATCAGTGGCCGAACGCCCACTTCGCGCGCATGGACGCCGAGGCGCTGGACCTGCTGGATGCGCAGTTCGACGTCGTTCTGTGTGCGCTCGGCCTGATGTACCTGCCCGACCCGGCGCAGGCGGTGCGAGAAATGCGCCGGGTGCTGCGGCCGGGCGGCCGGCTCGGCCTCGCCGTATGGGGCGAACGGTCGCGCTGCGGTTGGTCGTCGCTGTTCGAAATTGTCGACGCCGAGGTCCAAAGCGAGGTCTGCCCGCTGTTCTTCGGACTGGGCCGGCACGGCGCGCTCGAACGGCTGTGTGTCGAAAGCGGCTTCAGGGGCGTCGAACACCAGCGCATCGCAGCGACGCTCGACTACGGCAGCGCCGGCGAGGCGTGCGAGGCCGCGTTTGCGGGCGGCCCGGTGGCGCTGGCATGGTCGCGTTTCGACGCCGGCACGAGGGCGCGCGCACGGGCGCGTTATCTGCTGTCGATCGAAGCCTGGCGTCAGGGCAGCGGCTACCGGATCCCGGGCGAATTTGTCGTCGCGACGGCGCGGTCTTGAACGCGAGAGCGCCGTTCGCAGGGCTTCAGAACACGTCGAGCGTGGGAAAGGCCGCATCGCCCTGAACGCAGTTCCACAGGAAGCAGGCGACACCGAGGTCGCCGGTCCACAAGGAGTGTCGCGCCATGCCGTACTGCGCGCGATGGCGTTCGACCTGCTCGATCGCGTGCATGCCCAGCGCGCGTGCGCGGCGCAGCCAGAGTTCGTCGCCCGTGCGGCGCCAGAGCTTCAGCATCGCCATGCCGCTGCCTGCCGTGCCGTGGCACAGGGACGGGCCTTTCGCCAGCGGCCCGGCAAGCCAGCTGAGTTCACCGGCGCCGACGAGCAGCCTGTCCCATGCCGCAGTGGGCGGCGCAGCGGCGAGGCGGCAGACGACGCCGGGCGCACCGTGGCAGTCGTGCACCAGCGGCAGCTTGGTCACGGGTCTGCCCGGTGCGTTGACGGCCGGGGGCCAGTTGATAGCGCCGCCCTCCTGCAGTGCCGTCGCCTGCAATGTATGCAACGCACGCTCGCTGAAGGCGGCCACCTGCGCCGGCTCCAACATCGTCGCGGCGCGCAGCGCGGGATAGACATTGCCGACAAAGCCGTGCGCGGCACCGAGCAGTACGTCCTGGCGCCCGTAGAGGTCCTGCCTCCAGACCCACTCGCCACCCGCGTTGGCGTCGCAGTCCATTTCGTCCCAGATGATCTGCAGCGCCTCGCGCACGAGTCCGGCCCAGCGCGGTTGACCGGTCGCCTCGGCCATGTGGATCGCGGCGAGCACCGTGCCGGGTGATCCCCACAGCGCCTCGCACACCGGGTTGTGCCGGTTGCTGCGCACCACGTCGAACAGCCGGTCGGCGGACGCCTCGTCCGGCGCCAGCGTCCACTGCAACAACAGCAGGCCGGTGTCACCGAGCAAGTACGACGCCGTCCCGTGTTGCTCGCCTGCCAGATCGGCATGGTTGCGTTCGACGATCGCCGCGGCGAAGCCCGCGAAGTCCTGGCGGCGTTCGACCGCTCCCGCACGCGCCAGGTGCTCCAGCGCCCAGACCACGCCGCCCGAGCCGTAGTAAAGCGAGTGGTTGCGTTGCCCCGGCACATTGGGGTCATCGAGCGGGTGCATGGCCCAGCCGAGGCCGGGTTCGAAGGCGCTCAGCGATGCGTCGGCGATGCGCGCGATCGCCGAGCGTGCGATGTCCTCGCGCCAGGGGCTGTCAGCCAATGGTTCGTGGCGATTCGGGTCGAACAGTACGGCCATGTCAATCTCCCATCACGACACCTTCGCGCCGCGGGTCGGCGCCGCCGAACCAGCCGCCGGGCACGCGCCGGATCGCCTGCAAGCCGCTCGTCAGCTCGGTTTCGGTCACGGTGTGCTGGCGCGCCCGCAGCGCGGCGACGGTTTCGGCAGGAAATCGCCCCGCCTCCAGCAAGGTCGGCCCGTTGTAGCTGGCGAAGTTGGGCAGATCGATCGCCTGTTGGGCGTCCAGTCCCCAGTCGAGCGTCGCGATCAGCGTCTTGGCGGTGAATTGGATGATGCCTGCGCCGCCGGGCGAGCCGACGCTCATCAGGAACCGGCCGGAGGCACGATCGAACACCAGCGTCGGGCTCATGCTCGAGCGCGGGCGCTTGCCCGCTTGCACCCGGTTCGCGATCGGCCGGCCTTCGGCATCGGCGGGCGCGAAAGAGAAGTCGGTCAGCTCGTTGTTGAGCATGAAGCCGCCCGCCAGGCCGGTCCCGCCGTCGGCCAGGATGCGCGACCCCCAGATCGCCTCGATCGTGCTCGTCATCGCGAGCGCGCGGCCGTCGCCGTCGACGATGCTGATGTGGCTCGTGCCGTGTTCGACCTGTGTCGGCTGGGGGCCCCAGCGGCTGCGCTGCGCGCCCGGTGCACCGGGTTGCGCGACCTTCATGCTTTGTGCGCCGATCAACGCGGCACGCTGACTCAGGTACATGGCATCGAGCATCGATCGCCAGTCGCCGCCCGGTGCGGCCACGAAGTCGGGGTCGGCCACGTACTGCGCCCGGTCGGCAAAGGCGAGCCGTGCCGCCTCGGTGTAGACGTGCAGCCAGTCGGCAGCGGGCACCCCGGCCTTCAGCGGCGGCGATGCCCCGGCCGCGCGCTCGACGATACCCAGGATCTGCATCACCGCCAGGTGCCCCGACGAGGGCGGCGGGAACCCGCAGACGCGGTAGGTCGCTCTCCAGTCGGTGCAGATCGGCTCGCGTAGCCGCGGCCTGTAGTCGGCGAGGTCGGCTTCGCTGAGGCGGCCCGGGTTGGCCGCGTGACCGCGCACACGACGTGCGATGTCGGTGGCGACCGGACCGCGGTGCAAGGCGTCGCTGCCGCGCGCGGCGACGGCACGCAGCACCTCGGCCAGCGCCGGGTTGCGCAGCCGGTGGCCCACCGGCCAGGGCTCGCCGTCGGCGCGGTAGTAGAAGGCTGCGGCGCCAGCGTCCTTGCGCAGATGCAGGTCTGCCTTGAGGTGCCCGTACAACCACGGGCTGACGGCAAAACCTTGCTCGGCCAGCACGATCGCGGGTTGAAACAACTGGGACCAGGGCAGCCGCCCATGCCGGCGATGCGCTTCTTCGAGCATGCGCACCGCGCCCGGCACACCGACCGAGCGGCCGCCGACGACGCCGTCGATGAACGGCATCGGCTTGCCGTCGGGCAGCAAGAAGAGTCGTTCGTCGGCGGCGGCCGGCGCGGTCTCGCGACCGTCCCAGGCCTGCAACTCGGTGCCGTCCCAGTGGAGCAGGAATGCACCGCCGCCGATGCCGCTGGACTGGGGCTCGACGAGCGTCAACACCATCTGCACCGCGATCGCGGCGTCGACGGCACTGCCACCGGCCCTGAGCACCTGGTAGCCGGCGTCGGTCGCCAGCGGGTGGGCCG
>DATDER010000048.1:0-19564 GCA_036523095.1 Rubrivivax sp. | reverse complement strand
GTTGTTGATGAGCTTGAGGTTGACGTGCGCGATCTGCAGGCCATGCTGCGGCACCGTGTGCAGCAGGCCCTCGGCGGCCAAGCGCGGGATCAGCTCGCGCACCGCGCCGAGCGGCATGCCCAGCAGCTGCACCAGCTCGCGCTGCGAAATGAACTGCCCGGGGCGGATGTTGGCCTGCAGGATCTGCTGGCGAAAGCTCTCGTAGGCCCGAGCGCGCAGGCTCGTCCCGGCGTTGCGCGCCGGGCCGGACGGAGCGGATGACACGTGTGGGGCCATCGTGGGTATCAAGCGGCGGCCAGCACGCCCTTGCGCAGGAGCAGGTTGCCGTACTTGCGCCGCTCGCCGCTGCGCAGGATCACGAAGCTGGCCGCGGCCCGTTCGTAGAAGGCAAAGCGTTCGATCGACGAGGCCGGGCGCTCGCCCGCCGCGCTCAGCACGGCCTGGAACTCGGCGACGGGCGGTGGCACCGCGGCGGCGTCACCCACGATCTGCATCGTCCACGCGGCCTCAGGGCCGAAGTCGTCCAGCGGCATGACGCCGAGCACCGCGCGCAGCACCGCGGTCGTGTCGGCACCGGCGATCTGCACCAGCCGAGCGCCACGGCTGCCCGCCACACGCGCGGCCGGGAAGTTGGCGTCGACGATCGCCAGCTCGTCGCCGTGACCCATGCTCGCCAGGGCGTGCAGGGCGTCGGGGGTGAGCAGCGGGGACACGTTCTTCAGCATGGCGCGGGGAATGCGACGGGATGGAGGCCGGCGTGCGGGTTGATCCGTATCAACAGACTGACATGTTAGTCATAACCTAGTGTTTCCGTAGTCCGTGCAAACCCTGCCGATGCCTGTCCTGTTTCCCCCCTGCGCCGCCCTTTGCGACATGCCCGGCGTGCGCCTCGGCCTCGGTGGCGCGCCGCTCGGCAACCTGTTCACGCCGGTGAGCGAAGAAGCCGCGCGAGCGGTGGTCGACGCCGCCTGGCAAGCCGGCTGCCGCAGCTTCGACACCGCGCCGCACTACGGCCACGGTCTGTCCGAGCGGCGGCTGGGCGACGCGCTGCGCTCGCACCCCCGCGACAGCTTCGTGCTGTCGAGCAAGGTCGGCCGCCTGCTGACCCCCAATCCGGCGGCGGCGGCGGCGCAGCACGGCTATGTCGACATCCCGCCCTTCGACCAGCACTGGGACTACAGCGCGGCCGGTGTGCGGCGCAGCCTCGAAGACAGCCTGCAGCGCCTGGGGCTGGCGCGCATCGATGTCGCTTATGTGCACGACATCGACGCCGCCACCCACGGGGTGCGTGCGCCGCAGGTCCTGCGACAGGTGCTCGACGAGACGCTGCCCGCACTGCAGCAGCTCCGGCGCGAAGGCCTGGTCCGTGCGGTGGGCCTGGGCGTCAACGACGCCGGCGTGGTGCTCGAGGTGCTTCGCCACGCCGAGATCGACGCGCTGCTGCTGGCCGGCCGCTACAGCCTGCTCGACCACGGCGCGTTGCCGCAATTGCTGCCGATCTGCGCCGCGGGTGGTGTGCACATCGCGCTCGGCGGTGTCTTCAACTCCGGCATCCTGGCCACCGGCGTGAGCAGCGGCACGGCGAACTTCAACGACGCGCCCGCGGCGCGCGAGTGGGTCGATCGCACCGCGCGCATCGAAGCCGTGTGCGCGCTGCACAGCGTGCCGCTGCGCGCGGCCGCGCTGCAGTTCCCGCTCGCCCACCCGGCGATCGAGATCGTGATGCTCGGCGCCCGCTCGGCCGCAGAGTGGGACGACGCCGCGGCGATGATGAAGCAGCCGATCCCCGCGGCGTTCTGGCAAGCCTTGCGTGACGAGGGCCTGCTGCCGGCCGAAGCCCCGACGCCGGCATGATCGTCGACGCGCACTTCCACAGCTGGCGACTCGACCGCGGCGACTACGGCTGGCTCACGCCGGCGCTGGCGCCGATCTACCGCGACGTGGCCATCGCCGACTGGCGGTTGCAGTCGCAACCCTGCGGCGTGACGGCCGGCGTGCTGGTGCAGGCGGCGCCGACCGAGGCCGAAACCGCGTGGCTGCTGGCGGAAGCGAAAGGCGAGGACAGCGTGCTGGCGGTCGTCGGCTGGGCAGACCTGCTGGCGGCGGACGTGGCTGCGCGTATCACCGCGCTTGCCTTGCAACCCAAGCTGCGTGGCCTGCGGCCGATGCTGCACGACATCGCGGACCCCGACTGGATCCTGCAGCCCGCGCTGGCCCCGGCGCTGCAGGCGATGGAGCGCGCCGGGCTGGTCTTCGAGGCGCTGGTGAAGCCGCAGCACCTGCCGCGTGTGGCCGAACTGGCGCGCCGCCACACGGGCCTCGTCATCGTCGTCGACCACGCGGCCAAGCCCGATATCGCGCAAGCGCAGTGGCAGCCGTGGGCCGATGACCTGGCGCTGGTCGCCGCGCACCCCAACGTCGTGTGCAAGCTGTCGGGCCTGCTCACCGAAGCCGGTCCGGCACCGCGCGCCGACGCGGCCCGGCGTTGGGCGCTGCACGTGCTGGCTGCCTTCGCGCCGCAGCGGGTGCTGTGGGGCAGCGATTGGCCGGTACTGGAACTGGCGGCTGGCTACGACGCCTGGTGGCAGGAGACACAGTCGCTATTGGCAGCGTTTGCGCCCGAACAACGTAAGGCCGTGCTGGGCGGCAACGCCCTGCGGGTTTACGGGCCGCGGACGCCGTAGCGGCGCGGGCTCAGCCGTGCAGGCGGGAACTGCGCGGCACGCAGGCGAGCAGGAAGTCCATCTGGTCGGCCAGGATGCGCCGGCCGCGCAGGATCATGTCCTCGTGCAGGCTCGGCACGTAGGGCAGGTACATCAGCGACATGCGCGCTTCTTCGGGCATGCGGTTGCCCTTGTGGCCGTTGCACGAGCGGCAGGCGGTGATGCAGTTCATCCACGTGTCCTTGCCGCCGCGGGACACCGGCACGATGTGCTCGCGGGTGAGTTCGTCGAAGACGAAGCGGCCGCCGCAGTAGGCGCAGACATGGCGGTCGCGCACGAAGAGCTTCAGGTTGTTCAGCGCCGGAGCCTGGCGCCAGGCCCGGCTGGGCACCGAGCCGCGCACCGCCAGGATCGGATGCACCTCGATGCGCGACTGCACGCCGGTGCTGCGCTGGATGCCGCCGCGCAGCACCCGGAAGATATCCCCGAGCGTCCACGCTACCGCGTCGCTGGCATACAGGACCGCGGCCTCCTTGGCCGAGATCCAGGCCTGCGGCCGCCCGGACACGTCGAGTTGGAGCACTTCCATGCCACACCTTCCTCTGGCCGAGGATATCAAGACTCGTGCCCGCCCCTCTGGACGCCGGCCTGTCGCGGGTTAACCCGGGCGCGACTTTTGCAATCCGGGCGCTGTCTAGGAAGCGTTCCCTAGAAAAGTCACCCTTCGACACGCCACCGTCACGCAGAACTCTGCAGAATAGAACGACCGTTCGTTTTATATCGGAGCGCCTTGTCCCACCTCCCAACGTCTACGCAACGACCTGAGGCGACGCCCGCCACCCCCGCGCAGAAGTCGCTCCAGAAGGGCCAGCAAACACGCGCTGCGATCCTCGACGCCGCGCTGGGCCTGGCTTCGCACATGGGTCTCGAGGGCCTGTCGATCGGTGCGCTGGCCGAGGTGATGCAGATGAGCAAGTCAGGTGTCTTCGCGCATTTCGGCTCGCGTGAGGAATTGCAGATCTCGGTCGTGCGCGAGTACCACGCCCGTTTCGAGGCCGAGGTCTTCGTGCCGTCGATGGCCGAGCCGCGTGGCCTGCCGCGCCTGCGCGGGCTGTTCGAGCGCTGGGTCAAGCGGGTCTCGGTCGAAGTCGACTCGGGCTGCATCTACATCAGCGGCGCGGTCGAGTTCGACGACCGGCCCGGCCCGGTGCGCGACGCACTCGCCGCGATGGTGGTGGCCTGGCACCAGGCGCTGGAGCGTGCGATCGTGATCGCGGTCGACGAAGGCCACCTGCGCGCCGACACCGACCCGCAGCAGCTGCTGTTCGAGATCCACGGCCTGATCCTGGCGCTGCACCACGACGCCCGTTTCCTGCGCATCCCGGGTGTGCTGGGCCGTGCCCGCGCCGCCTTCGAACGCATCGTCGCGCACAGCGCCACGCCGCTGCCGGCCGCCGTGCCGGCACGCCGCTGAAACCCTTCATCCTCCGAAAGAGCCGCTCATGCCGATCTACAACCCCCCGCTGCGCGACATGCACTTCGTGTTGCACGAGCTGCTCCACGTCACCGACGAGCTGAAACACTGCCCCGCACACGCCGACATCGACGCCGACACCATCAACGCGGTGCTCGAAGAAGGGGGCAAGTTCGCCGCCGAAGTGCTGTTCCCGATCAACTTGAGCGGTGACCAGGAAGGCTGCACGCTCGACAAACACACCCACGAGGTCAGCGCGCCGCAGGGCTTCCGGGACGCTTACGCGCAGTACGTCAAGGGCGGCTGGCCGTCGCTCAGCTGCGACCCCGCGTTCGGCGGCCAAGGCCTGCCGCTTGTCGTCAACCAGTGCATGTACGAGATGATGAACTCGGCCAACCAGGCCTGGACCATGTACCCGGGGTTGTCGCACGGCGCCTACGAATGCCTCAAGGCCCACGGCACGCCCGAACAGAAGGCAACCTACCTGCCCAAGCTGACGAGCGGCGAATGGACCGGCACGATGTGCCTGACCGAGCCGCACTGCGGTACTGACCTCGGGCTGCTGCGCACGAAAGCCGAGCCTCAAGTCGACGGAACCTACAAGCTTACAGGCCAGAAGATCTTCATCTCGGCCGGCGAACACGACCTCGCCGCCAACATCGTCCACCTCGTGCTTGCGCGCCTGCCCGACGCACCGGTGGGCAGCAAGGGTATCTCGCTCTTCGTCGTTCCGAAGTTCCACGCCAAGACCGACGGTTCGCTCGGCGAGCGCAACGAGATCTACTGCGGCGCGATCGAACACAAGATGGGCATCCACGGCAACGCAACTTGCCAGATCAACCTCGACGGCGCCGTCGGCACGCTGGTCGGCGCGCCGCACAAGGGCCTGTCGGCGATGTTCGTGATGATGAACGCGGCCCGCCTGGGTGTGGGCAACCAGTCGCTCGGCCTGACCGAGGTGGCCTACCAGAACGCGGCGGCCTACGCGAAGGACCGCCTGCAGATGCGCTCGCTCTCGGGTCCGAAGGCGCCCGGCCAGCCGGCCGACCCCATCATCGTGCACCCCGACGTGCGCAAGATGCTGCTCACGGCGCGGGCTTACGCCGAAGGCGGGCGCGCGTTGGCGGTCTACATCGCACTGCTGATCGACAAGGAACTGCACTCGGCCGATCACGCTGAGCGCAAGGAGTGCGCCGACCTGGTGGCGCTGCTCACGCCGATCGTCAAGGCCTTCCTCACCGACAACGGCTGGATCGCGACCTCGCACTGCATGCAGGTCTACGGCGGCCACGGCTACATCGCCGAGTGGGGCATGGAGCAGTACGTGCGCGACGCGCGCATCAACATGATCTACGAAGGCACCAACACGATCCAGTCGCTCGACCTGCTGGGCCGCAAGGTGCTGGGCGACAACGGCGCCAAGCTGAAGACGTTTGGCAAGCTGATCGAGCAGTTCGTCGAAGACGAAGGCGTCAACGAGGCAATGCAGGAGTTTGTCAATCCGCTCGCCGAGCTCGGCGACAAGGTCACCAAGCTGACGACCGAACTCGGCATGAAGGCCTTCGCGAATGCCGACGAAGTGGGCGGCGCCGCGGTCGACTACTTGCGTGTCTGCGGGCACCTGGTGTTCGCCTACTTCTTTGCCCGCATGGCGAAGATCGCGCTCGAGAAACAAGGCTCCGGCGACGCGTTCTACACCGCCAAGCTTCACACCGCACGTTTCTACTTCGCCAAGCTGCTGCCCGAGACGGCGGGGCTGATCCGCACCGCACGCTCGGGTGTCGCGCCGTTGCTGGCGATGGACGAAGCGCTGTTCTAAGCTCGAAGATTGAAGCAGGAGAAACCATGAGTCGATTCCAGGTCCGCAAGGTCGCCGTGCTCGGCGCCGGGGTGATGGGGGCGCAGATCGCGGCCCATCTGGTCAACGTGAAGGTGCCGGTCGTGCTGTTCGACCTGCCCGCCAAAGAGGGGCCGAAAAACGGCATCGTCACCAAGGCGGTCGACGGCCTGAAGAAGCTCAAACCCGCGCCGCTGGGGATCCCCGAGGACGCGGCGCTGATCCAGCAGGCGAACTACGAAGAGCACCTGGCGCTGCTGGGCGAATGCGACCTCGTGATCGAGGCCATCGCCGAGCGCATGGACTGGAAGCTCGATCTCTACAAGCGCATCGCCTCGGCACTGGCGCCGCACGCCATCATCGCGAGCAACACCTCGGGCCTGTCGATCACGAAGCTCAGCGAGGCGCTGCCCGAATCGATCAAGCCGCGTTTCTGCGGCATCCACTTCTTCAACCCCCCGCGTTACATGGCGCTGGTCGAATTGATCGCCACGCCGACCACGCAGCCCGAGGTGCTGGACCAGCTCGAGGCTTTCGTCACGACGGGCCTGGGCAAGAGCGTGGTGCGCGCCAAGGACACTCCCAACTTCATCGCCAACCGCGTGGGCATCGCCGGCATGCTGGCGACCATGAAGGAGGCGGACACCTATGGCTTGAGCTACGACGTCGTCGATGACCTGACGGGCAAGAAGCTCGGCCGTGCGTCGTCGGGCACCTTCCGCACCGCGGACGTGGTCGGCCTGGACACGATGGCGCATGTCATCAAGACACTGCAGGACAACCTCGCGGACGATCCCTTCTTTGCCAGCTACGCCACGCCACCCGTGCTGGCTGCTTTGATCGGCAAAGGCGCGCTGGGCCAGAAGACCGGGGCCGGCTTCTTCAAGAAGGTCGGCAAGGACATCATGCGCCTCGACCCGGCCAAGGCCGACTACGTGCCCGCGGGCGGCAAGGCCGACGAGATCGTCGCCCGCATGCTCAGGAAACCGGCGCCCGAGCGACTGAAGCTGCTGCGTGAATCGAGCAACCCGCAGGCACAGTTCCTGTGGGCGATCCTGCGTGACAGCTTCCACTACGCCGCGGTGCACCTGGGTGACATCGCAGAGACCGCGCGCGACGTCGACTTCGCGATGCGCTGGGGCTTCGGCACGCAGCAGGGCCCCTTCGAGCTGTGGCAGGCTGCCGGCTGGCTGCAGGTGGCGCAGTGGGTCAAGGCCGACATCGATGCCGGCAAGGCCCTGTCGAACGCGCCGCTGCCGGCCTGGGTCTTCGAAGGGCCCGTCGCCGACAACGCCGGTGTGCACCTGCCGCAAGGCTCTTGGAGCCCGACCGCGAGGGCCTTCCTGCCACGCAACCACCTGGCGGTGTACGAGCGCCAGCACTACCCCGAAACCGTGCTCGGCTCGGGTGTCGCCACGGCGCTCGAGACGGGTTTCGAGATCTACAAGAACGATGAGGTCCGGGTCTGGACCGTCGACGGCGAGGTGTTGATCGCCAGCATCACGGCCAAGCTGCACCTCATCAGCCCGACCGTGACCGAAGGGCTGGTCAAGGCTGTCGAACTGGCCGAGGCCGGCTACAGCGGCCTCGTGATCTGGTCACCCGACGACGTGTTCTCGGCCGGCGCGAATCTCGAATCGTTGATGCCGGTCTTCATGAAGCTCGGTGCCAAGGGCATCGCGCCCGAGGAGAAGAAGCTGCAGGACGCGATGCTGCGCATCCGTTACGCCACTGTGCCGGTGGTGGCCGCCGTGCGCGGCATGGCACTCGGTGGCGGCTGCGAGCTGGCGCTGCACTGCGCACGCCGCGTCGCGTCGATGGAGAGTTACATCGGGCTGGTCGAGGTCGGTGTCGGTCTGGTGCCGGGTGCGGGCGGGCTGACCTACATCGCACGCCGCGCTGCCGAGATGGCAGCTGCGGGCAACGCCAACGCCGACATCATGAAGTTCGTCACCGACGGCTTCACCAATGCCGCGATGGCCAAGGTCGGCACGAGCGCCATCGAGTCACGCAGGATGGGCTACCTGCTCTGGAGCGATGTCATCGTGCCGCACAAGGACGAGTTGCTGTTCGTCGCCACCGCGCAGGCGAAGGCCATGTTCGAGTCGGGTTACCGCGCGCCGGCGAAGGCGCTGTTCCCGGTCGCCGGCCGCAACGCGGTGTCCACGATCAAGGGCCAGCTCGCCAACATGCGCGACGGCGGCTTCATCAGCGCACACGATTTCCACATCTCGGCGCTGATCGCGAACGTGGTGTGCGGCGGCGACGTCGACGCCGGCTCGCTCGTGAGCGAGGAGTACCTGATGACGCTGGAGCGAAACGCCTTCTGCGGGCTGCTCGAACACCCGAAGACGCAGGAACGGATCATGGGCATGTTGTCGACCGGCAAGCCGGTGAGGAATTGATCATGGGCAAACAAGTTCAAGACGCCTACATCGTTGCCGCCACGCGCACGCCGATCGGCCGCTCGGGCCGCGGTTACTTCCGCAACACGCGCCCGGACGATCTGCTCGTCGCCGCGGTGCGCAGCGCGCTGGCGCAAGTGCCGTCGCTGGACCCGAAAGCGATCGAAGACGCCATCATCGGCTGCAGCTTCCCCGAAGGCGAGCAGGGCATGAACATGGCGCGTGCCGCGATGGTGCTGGCCGGCCTGCCGCATTCGGTCGGCGGTGTCACGGTGAACCGCTTCTGCGCCAGCGGCCTGACGGCGCTGCAGATGGCGGCCGACCGCATCCGCATCGGCGAGGCCGACGTGATGATCGCCGGCGGTGCCGAGAGCATGAGCATGGTGCCGATGGGTGGTAACAAGCC
Source organism: Rubrivivax sp. (assembly GCA_036523095.1). Lineage (GTDB taxonomy): Bacteria > Pseudomonadota > Gammaproteobacteria > Burkholderiales > Burkholderiaceae_C > Rubrivivax. The sequence continues at coordinate 10,779 of DATDER010000048.1, read as the reverse complement.
TTCGTTCAACCCCGAGGTCTTCGCCAAGGACGAGAACGTCGGCATCGCCTACGGCATGGGCCTCACGGCCGAGAAGGTCGCCACGCAGTGGAAGGTCAGCCGCGAAGCGCAGGACGCTTTTGCGCTGCAATCGCACCAGCGTGCGATGGCGGCGATCGCGGCGGGCGCCTTCGCCGACGAGATGACGCCGATCCAGGTCGTCGACCGCACCCCGAACCTTGCCACCGGTGAGGTCAACATCAAGGCGCGCACCGTCAACATCGACGAGGGCCCGCGCCCCGACACCTCGCTCGAAGGCCTGGCCAAGCTGCGGCCGGTGTTCGCTGCCAAGGGCAGCGTGACGGCGGGCAACAGCTCGCAGACGAGCGACGGCGCGGGCGCGCTGATACTCGCCAGCGAGAAGGCGGTCAAGCAGTTCGATCTGAAGCCGTTGGCGCGCTTTGTCAGCTTTGCCGCGCGCGGCGTGGCGCCCGAGATCATGGGCATCGGCCCGATCGAGGCGATCCCCGCCGCGCTCGGTTACGCCGGGCTGTCGCTCGACGACATCGGCTGGATCGAGCTCAACGAGGCTTTCGCGGCGCAATCGCTCGCGGTCATCAACACGCTCGGGCTCGACCCCGCCAAGACCAACCCGATGGGCGGCGCGATCGCGCTCGGCCATCCGCTCGGCGCCACTGGTGCCATCCGCGCTGCGACGGTCGTGCATGCGCTTCGCCGGCACAACCTGAAGTACGGCATGGTCACGATGTGCGTCGGCATGGGGCAGGGCGCCGCCGGCATCATCGAAAGGGTCTGACATGACCATCAAGACCGCCACGCTGAACGGCGTCGCCACGATCGAGATCGCGCGCCCGGAGAAGAAAAACGCGCTCACCGTCGCGATGTACCAGGCCATGACCGACGCGTTGCGTGCCGCCACGGCCGACAACGCGGTGCGTGCGGTGCTGATTACCGGCCAGCCCGGCATTTTCACCTCGGGCAACGACATCGAGGACTTCATGTCGCGCCCGCCCGGGCAGGGCAGCGAGGCGCTGGACTCGCCGGTGTTCCTGTTCATGCGCGCGCTGCTGGAGTGCGACAAGCCCGTGGTCGCGGCGGTCACCGGCGCGGCGATCGGCATCGGCACCACGCTGCTGCTGCACTGCGACTTCGTCTACGTGTCCGACGAGGCACGGTTGGCGATGCCCTTCGTCAGCCTGGGCCTGGTGCCGGAATTTGCGTCGAGCCTGCTCGTGCCGCAGCTGATGGGCCACCGGCGTGCGGCCGAGAAGCTGCTGCTGGGCGACCCGTTCACGGCCGAGCAGGCGGTGGACTGCGGCATCGCGAACGCGGTGTTGCCCGCGGCCGAGGTCGTGAACCACGCGCGCCGCATCGCCGAGCGTTTCAATACGCTGCCGCCCGGCGCCGTGCGCGAGGCCAAGCGCCTGCTTCGTGCACCGCAGCGCGACGCCACGCTGGCGACGATCCGCAGCGAAGGCGAGCTCTTCGCCCAGCGCCTGCGCAGCCCCGAGGCGATGGAAGCCTTCCAGGCCTTCTTCCAGAAACGCAAACCCGACTTCAGCAAATTCTGAGCAAACGACCGGCATGTCGCTCGCCCTCAAGCTGATGCTGAGCCCGCTGCTGGTGGCGCAGGCGGTGCACACCCGTTCGCGCATGGCGCGCCTGCCCGAGGCCGCGGGCGAACGCCAGGGTGTCGTCGGCAAGGGCCGGGTGTTGAAGCTGCTGATCGTCGGCGACTCTTCCGCCGCGGGCGTGGGCGTGGCCTCGCAGCGCGACGCGCTCGCGGGCCAGTTGCCGTCGCGGCTGGCGCAGGCCTGCGGCGCGCGGGTCGAGTGGCACCTGCTCGCGCAGTCGGGGCTGACGACGGCGCAGACCCTGCAGCTGCTGCAGCGCGGCGCGGTGCCGCATGCCGACATCGTGGTCGTCGTCACCGGTGTCAACGACGTCGTCGACCAGATCCCTTCGCACCGCGCCGTCGGCGCGCGAGCCGCGCTCGCCAACTGCCTGCGCAACGTCGCCGGGGTGCAGCATGTGGTGTTTGCGCCCTTGCCGCCGATCCACCAGTTCCCCGGCCTGCCGCAGCCCCTGCGCTGGGTCGCGGGTGCCGACGCACGGCGACACAACGCCGCGCTGGCACGCTGGACCGCGACGCGCTGCGACGTGTCCCATGTCGACATGGACGTGCCGCTCAACAGGGGCGTGATGGCGAGCGACGGCTTCCACCCCGGCGAGCCGGTCTACCGCTACTGCGCGTCGGCGATCGCCGAGCACATCGCCACCACCGTGTGGCCCACGATCCGCACTGAAAGCACAAGATGACACGCACCCTGCAAGGCAAGACCCTGGTCATCACCGGCGCGAGCCGCGGCATCGGCCTGGCGATCGCCAAACGCGCCGCCGCCGACGGCGCCAACATCGTGCTGCTGGCCAAGACGAGCGAGGCCAGCCCCAAGCTGCCGGGCACGATCCACAGCGCGGCGGCCGAGATCGTCGCCGCCGGTGGCCAGGCACTGCCCCTGCAGACCGACATCCGCGAAGAAGCGCAGGTGCTCGCGGCCGTGAAAGCGGCTGTGGAACGCTTCGGCGGCATCGACATCCTGGTCAACAACGCGAGTGCGATCAGCCTGACGCCGACACCGGCGACGCCGATGAAACGCTTCGACCTCATGTTCGGCGTCAACGTTCGCGGCACCTACCTGTGCACCCAGGCCTGCCTGTCCGAGCTGACGAAGAGCGCAAAAGCGGGGCGCAACCCGCAAGTGCTGAACATGAGCCCGCCGCTGAGCATGAAGGAGCACTGGTTCAAGGGCCACGTGGCCTACACGATGGCCAAGTACGGCATGAGCGAGTGCACGCTCGGCCACGCCGGCGAGTTCCGCCCGCTCGGCATCGCCGTCAACAGCCTGTGGCCGCGCACGGCGATCGCGACCGCGGCGCTGCAGATGATCCCCGGCATCGACCTGAAGTTGTGCCGCAAGCCCGAGATCCTGGCCGACGCGGCCTATTTCATCCTCACCGGCTACACCACAACCAGCACCGGCAACTTCTTCATCGACGACGAGGTGCTGGCGAAACATGGCGTGACCGACCTCGAGAAGTACTCGGTCACGCCCGGGACGAAGAACTTCATCCCCGACTTCTTCGTCGACTGACCTTCTGTCGAGGTTGTGCGGCGCCTGCTATAACGGCGTCCGGGTGGCAGGACAGCGCCCGCATGCGCCGCCGCACCGAAGGGCGGCGCCACCACGCCAACAAGACAGGAGACAAAATGAGTCGGATCGCAAAGTTTTCGCTAGGTGTAGTGGCTGCGGCCGCGTTCTTGATGACCGCCACCGTCGCCCGTTCGCAGGCAAACCTAGAGAAACTGAAGCAGATGAAGGTCGCCACCACCGACCTGAACATCCCCGTCGTGCCGCAGACCGGCCGCAACGCCGATGCCATCAAAGAAAACCTGAAGCGGATCAAGATGCCACCCGGCTTCAGGATCGAGCTGTTCGCGGTCGTGCCCGACGCCCGCCACATGGCCGTCGCGCCGAGCACGAATATGTTGTTCGTGGGCACGCGTAAAACCACCGTCTGGGCCGTGACCGACCGCAACAGCGACGGCGTGGCCGACGAGGTGAAGACCTTCGCGCCGAGCCTGAAGTTCACCAACCCGAACGGGGTCTGCTGGACCAAAGACGGGTTCCTGGTCGTCGCTGAACACAACCGCGTGCTCAACTTCCCGGCCGCCGAGTTCTTCTATGAAGGCCCGGATGTGGCGGTGATCGAGGTCGTGCCGCAGGGCAAGCTGGTCCCACCCGAGGAAGAGAGCTACAACCACGGCGCGCGCACCTGCCGCGTCGCCGACGACGGCAAGCTCTACATCACGCTCGGACAACCCTACAACGTGCAGCCGAAGGAGAAGGTCGCGCTGTACGAACAACTCGGCATCGGCGGCATGGTGCGGCTGAACGCCTTCGACGGCTCGGGTCGCGAGGTCGTTGCCCGCGGGGTGCGCAACTCGGTCGGCATGGACATCAACCCCAAGGACAAGAGCGTCTGGTTCACCGACAACCAGACCGACGGCATGGGTGACGACACACCGCCCGGCGAGCTCAACCGCATCACGAAGGCGGGGGGCGAACACTTCGGTTACCCGTTCATCCACGGCAACAACGTCCAGATCGCAGGCACCTCGGCCGCGGCGGACCTGAAGGACATGAAGGCCCCGGCCGCCTGGACGAAGCCGCAGATCGAGTTCCCGGCCCACCAAGCCCAGCTCGGCATGACCTTCTACAACGGCAAGATGTTCCCGGCCAAGTACCAGGGCGGTGCTTTCGTCGCTGCACACGGCTCGTGGAACCGCACCAAGGCGAGCGGCGGCCTCGTCAACTTCGTCTCGATGAAGGCCGACGGCAACGCCGACAAGAGCGAGGTCTTCGCCGAGGGATTCCTCGACGAGAACGGCATCTACCGCGGCCGGCCGGTCGACGTGGCAGTGATGAAGGACGGCTCGCTGTTGATCAGCGACGACTTCGCTGGCGCGATCTACCGCGTCACCTACAGCGCGCCGTGACCGTGGAGGCAGGCGGCACAGCCGTGCTGTGGGCCCGCGGCGCCGGCCGCGGCCCGTTCCGGTGGCCGATGCTGGCGCTGGCGGCACTCCTCGTCGCCGGAGCGGCGCACGCACGCGACGCCGCCGCCGGGCGCCTGAAGGCGCAGGTCTGCGCCGTCTGCCATGGGCCGCTAGGCGTCTCCACCACGCCCGACGCGCCCAACCTGGCGGCCCAGCCGGCCATCTACCTCGCCGCCCAGCTGCAGGCCTACCGCAGCGGCGCGCGCAAACACGAAGTGATGGCCGTGCTGGCCAAGGCTCTCACCGATGACGACATCAGCGATCTCGCAGCCTGGTTTGCCTCGATCAGGATCGAAGCACAGGCGCCCTGACTTGGGCCGCTGGCTCGTGCCGATGGCGGCCGCGGCGCTGCTCGCCAGCGCGGGGCCGCTGCGCGCGCAGACCCTCGACGCCGCCCCGGTGGAACGTGTCGTCATCACCGCCAGCGGCGCCGAGCGACGCAGCTTCGACACCCCGTTTGCCGTCAGCGTCGTCGACGCCGAACAGCTGCGCGCGGCCGGCCCGATGGTCAACTTGTCGGAGGCGCTCTCGCGCGTGCCGGGGCTGGTCGTCAACAACCGCAACAACTACGCGCAGGACCTGCAGATCAACTCGCGCGGCTTCGGCGCCCGCGCGACCTTCGGCGTGCGCGGCATCCGCCTCTACACCGACGGCATCCCGGCCACCGGCCCCGACGGCCAGGGCCAGGTCTCGCACTTCGACATCGCCGGCGCCCAGCGTGTCGAAGTGCTGCGCGGCCCCTTCTCGGCGCTGTACGGCAACAGCTCGGGCGGCGTGATCTCGATGATCAGCGCCGCACCCACCGAGCGGGTTTATGGAATCGATGGTGATGTCGGCAGCGACGGCCTGCGCCAGTGGCGCGTCGGTGTCGCCGCACCGCTGGGCGGCGGCTTCAGCCTGCGCGCGCAACTCGGTGGCTTCGAGACCGACGGCTTCCGCCCGCAGAGCTCGGCCGAGCGCACGCTCGGCAACGTCCGCCTCGGCTGGGACGGCGCATCGGACCGTGTCGTCGTGATCCTGAACTCGATCGACCAACCCGCGCTCGACCCGCTCGGCCTGACCCGGGCGCAGTTCGAGGCCGACCCCGACCAGACCGCCCTGATCGCGCTGCCGCAGGACGAGCCGGGCCAGGGCTTCCGCTACAACACACGCAAGAACACACGCCAGGACCAGGCCGGCGCGAGCTGGATCCATCGCTTCGGCGACACCGGCGCGCTGCGCGAAAGCCTGCTCACGGCCTATTACGGCCAGCGCTCGGTGACGCAGTGGCAGTCGATCCTCGACACCGCGCAAGCGAGCCCGACGAGCCCCGGCGGCGTGATCGACTTCGACCGCGACTACGTCGGCATCGACGGCCGCCTCGTCTGGCGCTGGGCCCTGGACGGCGAGCGCAGCGCGCAGCTCGTGGCCGGGCTCAGCGCAGACAGCAGCGACGAGGCCCGGCGTGGCTACGAGAACTTCACAGGCACGGGCGACGAGCGGCTGCTCGGTGTCACCGGCCGGCTGCGTCGCGACGAAGACAACCGCATCGACGCCAGCAGCGCCTACGCCCAGGGCGAGTTCGAGATCACGCCCGACTGGACGGCGACGCTGGGCGTGCGCAGTGGCCGCCTGAAGTTCCGCTCCGACGACCATTACATCGTCTCCGGCGCGAACCCGGGCGACGCGCCGCTGAATCCCGACGACTCTGGCTCACTCACCTACCGCTACACCAACCCGGTCGCGGCACTGCAGTTCCGCGTCAACCCGGCGCTCAACCTCTATGCCAGCGCCGGGCGCGGCTTCGAGTCGCCGACCTTCGGGGAACTGGCGTACCGCCCCGACGGCGGACCCGGATTCAACAGCGATCTCAAGGCGCAGACGAGCCGGCAGTTCGAGATCGGCGCCAAGTGGCGTGACTCGGGCCTTGGCCTGGCGCTGGATGTGGCGTTGTTCGACGCCCGCACCGACGACGAGATCGGCGTGGCGACGAACGTCGGCGGCCGCTCGACCTTCCGCAACGTCGGGCGCACCAAGCGCCAGGGTGCCGAGATCGACCTGCGCTGGCGCGTGGCCGATGCCTGGCGGGCGCAGCTCGCCGCGACCTGGCTCGACGCGACCTACACCGACGGCTTCTGCACGCGTGCTGTCGAGCCCTGCCCGGAGGCACTCGCCGTGGCTGACGGCAACCGCATCGCCGGCACGCTGGCGAAATCGGCCTATGCCGAACTGGCGTGGCTGCCGGTGTCCAACGCCGAGTTCGCCTTCGAGCTGCGCGCGCAGGGCGACGTGCCGGTGAACGACATCAACAGCGATTTCGCCGAAGGCTTCGGCCTGATGGCGCTGCGCGCACGCTGGCAAGTCGACGCCGGGCCGGGGCGGATCGAGCTGCTGGGCCGCATCGACAACCTGGCCGACCGCCGGGTGGCGGGCAGCGTGATCGTTAACGAGGGCAACCAGCGCTTCTTCGAGCCGACGTCCGGCAGAAGTTGGCTGCTCAGTGCGCGCTGGAGCCAGGCCTTCTAGAGTCGGTGGGTTCACCGAGGCCCCACGGACGTGTCGATGCCACTGAACGCGGCGCGGTGCAAACGTGACCTCAGGTTCGCCTCCGGGTAGCCCGGACGGACGACGGGACGCCGCTTTTTAGCGGCAGGCCGTCACGCTGGAGCAACCGCAGCGCCGCGGCTCGACGGCGCCGGTGTCGGATCCGGGCTTGTCCAACCTGGCGGCCGGCACGAGGCCCGCCTCGGCGACGAGCTGGCGGCAGCACTGCTCGAGGTTGTCGCGCAGCAGCCGCCGGCCGCGGCTGGCACGCTGCCGCGCCGCCACGACGCTGATGCCCAACTCGCTGGCGATATCGCTCAGCGGCCGGTCCTCGAACTCCGAGGCGTGAACCACGTCGCGATAGGTCTCGGGCAGCCGATCCACGATCGGACGCAGGCACTGCGACACCGTCTCCCGCGCTCCCTGCTCGGCCCGCCGTTCGGCGTCGGGCGTGTCGTCGGCGATGGACTCGGCGAGCTCGTCGTCCCAGGGCCGATCGGGCCGCGCGGCGCGGTGGTGGTCCATCGCCGCGTTGTAGGCGACGCGGTAAAGCCATGCGCCGAGGTTGCGCGGTGTCTCGCGCCCTTCGCCGAGCGCCGCCAGCGCCTTGACCATCACGTCGTGCATCAGGTCTTCGGCCAGCTGCGCATCGCCGCTCAGGCGGCGCAGGTGCGCCAGCAGCGAGCGGCGGATCTGCGCGTAGGCGGCCTCGAGATCGGCAGAAGGCTCTGCAGGGCGGCTGGGGTTCATGAGGGCTCCGCTTCGTCGCTCAGGTTACCGCGTATGACGGGCAACCGCCAGTTGTGTGACACAGCCGCTGGTCACCGTCGGCACCACCGCTTGGCCGCAGCACCCGCCCGGCCCGACTGCCGCGGCCTCGACAGGCGACGCCGGCGCAGGCCCGGCGCCGGCCACACAGCCGCAACCGGTCCGGCCGGCGGCCTTCTGGGCTTCGTCCCGCGCACAGCAGGCCGACGGTTCGGCCGAGGGCGGCCCACCGCAGCAAAGGTTTGACTCGGCATCGGGAGACTCCGGGTTACCGGAGGGGGGCACGGGCGGGGACATGTGAAAGCCTCGAACGGGTTGAAAGGAAGGCATCGCGAAGGCGCTTGCTCCTTCAGGGGTTGCTCTTATGACGGGGATCGCAGCTGGCGTGACAGGGCCCGACGCCGTCGTACGCCCGACTGCAGGCCTCTGTCACGTTTGCCGGGGCGGTCGTCAAACCCGTGCCAGGCCCGACAACGCCGGCATGACCAAGACCCACCCACCCTGACGCCATCGAAAGGCCGCTCCATGTCCACCTCCACGCTGGCCGCCCCGGCCACCACCACCCCCGATCTCGCCGCCATCAAGCAGCGCCAGCAGGCCACCTGGGCCAGTGGCGACTTCGCCGTCGTCGGCACCACGCTGCAGATCGTCGGCGAGCTGCTGGCCGAAGCGGCCGACGTGCGCGCCGGCGAGCGCGTGCTCGACGTGGCCGCCGGCAACGGCAACGCCACGCTGGCCGCGGCGCGGCGCTTCGCCGACGTGACTTCCACCGACTACGTGCCGGCGCTGCTCGACAAGGGCCGCGAGCGTGCCCGCGCCGAGGCCCTGCCGGTTCAGTTCGAAGTCGCCGATGCCGAGGCGTTGCCCTACGCCGACGCCAGCTTCGACGTGGTGCTGTCCACCTACGGCGTGATGTTCACGCCCGACCACGCCCGAGCCGCGCGCGAGCTCGTCCGGGTCGCCCGCCCCGGCGGCCGTATCGGCCTGGCCAACTGGACGCCGGACGGCTTTATCGGCCGCCTGTTCAAGGTGGTCGGCGCGCACGTGCCGCCGCCCGCAGGCCTGAAGTCACCCGCGCTGTGGGGGTCGGAGCATTACCTGAAGGAACTGTTCGGCGTGCACGCCGCGCACATCAGCTGCACGCGCCGCCAGTTCAACTTCCGCTACCACTCCGCGGCGCACTTCGTGCAGGTCTTCCGCGACTTCTATGGCCCGACGCACAAGGCCTTCGGTGCCCTCGACGCGCAGGGTCGGCAGTCGCTGGAGCAGGCCATCACCCAGCTGATCGGTGAGCTCAACGTGGCCGGCCCTTCGTCGATGGTGGTGCCGAGCGACTACCTGGAGGTTGTCGTCCAGGTCGCCGGCTCGCGCTGACTGCGACCCCACCCATGAAAGGACTCGACGATGACCACCCCACATCGCCCCGCCATCCGACGCCAGCCGCTGCGGCCCAGGCAGCTGCCTGCTCTGCTGGCCACGCTGCTGGTCGCACTCGCCGCCGCGCCGACCACGAGCCGTGCCGCCGCGCTTCATGAGGCCACGCCCTCGGCGCTCGTGCCGCCACCGGGCCACCGCGAAGTGGCGACGGTCGCCGCGCGCGGCGTGCAGATCTACGAGTGCCGGCAGGGCACCACCGGCAGCGGCGCGGCCTGGGCCTTCGTGGCACCCGAGGCCGAGCTGTTCGACCAGGCCGGCCGGCGCATCGGCACCCACGGCGCTGGCCCGCACTGGCAGTCGCTGGACGGCAGCCGCATCGTCGGCAAGCTGCTGGCGAGCTCGACGGCGCCCGTGCCTGACGCGATCGCCTGGCTGCTGCTCGGCACGCAAAGCACCGGGTCTGCAGGCGCGTTCAGCGGCGTGACGCACGTCCAGCGCCTGAACACCCAGGGCGGCACCGCACCCGCGGCGGCCTGCAACCCGCAGCGCATGGGCGAAACCGCTCGTGTTGCGTACGCCGCCGACTACCGGCTCTTCACCCCTCAATGAAAAGGACTCCATCATGAAACACGCCAAGATCCTCGTCGCCGCCGCTGCCGCGCTCGCGCTGCAAGCCCACGCCGACGTCATCACAGACTGGAACCAGAAGACCAACGGCTTCATCGCCGAGGCCCGCATCGGCACGCCGCCGGCGGTCCGGATCAGCGCCATCGTGCAGGTGGCGGCGCTGCGCGCGGTGACGACGCTGCCGCATGGCGCGTCCGCGGACGCCGCGGTGGCCGCCGCGCACCGCGCCGTACTGCTGAAGCTGATGCCGGCGCAGCAAGCCTCGGTCGACGCCGCCGTCAATGCGGCCCTGGCGGCCATCGTCGAGGGCCCCGCCAAGGCCGCCGGCGTGGCCGCCGGCGAGCAGGCCGCGGCCGCGGTCATGGCCGAACGCCAGGACGATGGCGCCGGCACCGCCGAGGCCTACCGCCCGCATGCCGGCGCAGGCAGCTATGTGCCGACGGCGCCGGCCGCGGTGCCGCAATGGGCGCAGCGCAAGCCTTGGCTGATGGCGACGGCCGAGCAGTTCCGGCCCGCCGCGCCACCGGCGCTGTCGAGTGCGCAGTGGGCGCGCGACTTCGAGGAGGCGAAGCGGCTGGGCCACCGCACCAGCAAGGAACGCACGCCCGACCAGACCGAGGCGGCGCGCTTCTGGGACTACTCGCTGCCGGCCATTTACCACGGCGTGCTGCGCTCGGTGGCACTGCAGCCGGGCCGCGACGTGCTGCGCAACGCGCGCCTGTACGCGGTCGCCGCCCAAGCCATGGACGACGCCCTGATCAGCGTCTTCGACGCCAAGTACCACCACGGCTTCTGGCGGCCCGTCACCGCCATCCGCAATGCCGACATCGACGGCAACGAAGCCACCGGGCGCGACGCGTCATGGG
>DATDER010000047.1:0-4479 GCA_036523095.1 Rubrivivax sp. | reverse complement strand
GCGAGCGCTGTGGCCAGTACCGCGGCCAGAACAAGCAATCTCGTGTTTTTCATGACGCGCTCACTTGCTGCCCGCAATGGGCGTGCTCAGGTACGGGAATCCCGCCAGCAGCGGCACCACAGCTTGGTCGACGGCGTCGTGCAGCTTGAACGCCGTCGCACCGAGCGGCACTGCTGAAGGCTTGCACGCGGCGCCGAAACCGAGTGCGTCGCTGTCGCCGTTGGCCACACACAGGCCGCCCATCACCGCGACGAGCGAGATGTCGACGATGTCGTCCTTCGGCCGGCGGCCGTTCGGAAAACCTGCGTTGTCGCTGCCGCCGGCGAGGATGTTGCCGACGATGCCGAGGCGGTTCTGCATCGCGAAGGGCACCGAGGGAATCGCGGTGTTCAGGCGCAGCATCTCCGAGCCGACCACGTTCTTCGGCTGGTTCACACCCTTGATGCCGGTCAGGAAAGTGGTCACGAGGTCGTTGCGCGGGAAGTTCGTCGGCGCGATCCCGGGCAACCCGAGCGCGATCTCCAGCAGCGCCGGCAGCGTCGGATTCGTCACGTAGTCGATGAACTGCCCGTCGCCCCTGGGGCTGGAGGCGTTGAACTTGTCCTTGTCCTTGAGGCCGATGACGACTTCGTTGACGAGGGGCATGCCCAGGCGCGAGACCTGGACCCAGGCGCCGCCGGGCTTCTCGCTCGCCTGGTGGGCCGACGGCGGGCTCGGGTTCAGCAGGCGCGCCTGGCGCAGGCTGGCCGTGGTCCAGGCGCCGATCACGTCGTCGCCGTTGGTGAGGCAACTCCTGTGGACCTCGAGCGCTAGCGTGGTCACGTTGGCGTCGTCGAGCACGTTCGGCACGGCGCCGATCAGGGCCGGGTCGGTGATGACCCCGACCGGTGCATTCACCAGGTCGAAGATCGTGCCGAGGTTGACGGCGAAGGCCTCCTTGCGCTGTCCGACGAACAGCCTGGCCGGCATGGCACAGCCCGGGACGTTGACGGTGTAGACGTGCTTGGCCGCGTAGGCTGCGTAGTCGGGGATGGTCTTGACGCCGATGTTGTCGACCGGCTTGTCGAAGGTGCTCGCACCGCCGCTTGCGTTGGTGACGGCACCCACCGTGCCCGCGCGGCGGTCGCCGCGCACGACGTTGACGCTGTAGCTTTCAGCAAGGTTGAGGTTGGCGTCCTTGACATTCGACACGCCGCCGGCCTGCACGAGCGGGATCGCCACCTGCTTGCCGCCGATGTCGAGGCTGACGCCGGCGCCATTCGCCGCAAGGGTGTTCTTGAAGCGGAACTGGAAGCTCAGGTCTTCTTTGGAGTCGCCGTTGTTGTCGATGTGGATCTCGTAGAGCGCGTTCGGGTCCATCGCGAAGTAGTTCGGGCCGCCGTAGGGCGCCTGCAGCGGCTGGTAGTTGGCAATCACCGTCACGAAGTCGCTGCGGCCGGCCTCGTAGCTGCGGAACATGTAGAGGTCGGTGGCGTCGACCTTGGGCGCGGTGGTGATGAACGGCGCTTCGCGATGGCTCGACGCTGCGGCGCCGCCGGCCATCACGGCCAGGGCGAGGGGAACGGCGGCGAGTGCAAAGCCGGTACGGTGGTGTGTCTTCACGGGCAATCTCCTTCGGGCGGTGGGTGGCGCCGAAGGGCCCGGCGCCGGAACTCGACGCCGCTTGATCGGCATCTGGAACTCCTTTACGCAGCCCGGCACCGCACGGATGCACGCAGCTTCAGATCTGGAGCTTGCCCACCGAAACGATCGGGCCCGTCGGCGCGCCCGTGGGCGAGCCGCCGGCCGGCTCGACGCTGACCGCGAAGGCGGCGGTGTCCTGCAGCAGTTGCACCCGCACCAGCGTCGTCGCGCCGGCCGCCTGCACAAGGCCGAGCGAACGGGGTGCACCTTGTGCCGGCACGGCCCAGAGTTCGAGCGCGCGGCCCGGCGTCAGCGCCAGATCGTTCAGCGGCTTGAGCACCAGCGCGCGCCCGTCGGCGCTGACGCTCGCAACGAAACTCGCGTTGAGGAACTGGGCCGCTTCGGGGTTGGACCCGAGCACGACCACGATCGGGGCCTGCGGCGGCGGGACCTGGCTCGCGACCACGAACATCGCCAGCGCAGCCGCCGTCGCGACGCCACTGAGCGCGCGCCAGGGTGCCAGGCGCTGCCACCAGTGCGCCGGCGCAGCTGCCGCCGCGGCGGCGGTGCCGCGTTCCGCGAAGAGCCGCTTTTCGATACCGGCCCAGACCCGCTCGGGCGGCGTCACCGCGGCAACGCCACCGGACAGCGGCACCAACCGCCCCTGCCACAGCGAGACCGCATCACGCAGCGCGGGGTGTGCAACCAACAGGGACTCGAAACGCCGGCGTGCCGGGCCGCGCAGCGTGCCGAGCACGTATTCGGAGGCGAGTCGGTCGGCAAGGGCGTGGCGGCTGTAGTCCATGTCAGTGGCGTCCGAGGCAGTCCTTGAGCGCCTGCAGCGCACGCCGGACCCAGCTTTTGACGGTGCCGAGCGGCTGGGCCAGGTGCCGCGCCACTTCGGCATGCGACAGGCCCTGGTAGTACGCGAGTGCCAGGCACTGCTGCTGTTCGGGCGACAACTCACCGATGCAAACGTCGAGTTCACGCGACTGCGCGGCCTGCTGCAGCAGTTCCAGCGGGCCGGCGTCGGCGCTCGGCACCGAGGCCAGCAGGTCGATGTCGTCGTCCTCGCCGTCGGCGGCGCGGTGCGTGCTCACGGTCGAGACTTCGGTCTTGCGCCGGCGCAGGCTGTCGATCGCACGGTTGCGCGCGATGCTGGTGAGCCAGGTCATCGGCTGGCTGCGCGCGGCATCGAAGCCCTGCGCCGCGCGCCAGATGTTGACGAAGATGTCCTGCAGCAGGTCCTCAGCCTGGGCGCGGTCGGAATTGATGCGCAGGATGACGCCGAAGAGGTTGCCGCTCGTCGCCTGGTAGAGCGTCGCAAACGCCGCGCGATCGCCCAACGCGACACGCGCCAGCGCTTGCGCCAGGACCTCGCTGCGATCGGATCGGGTGTCGTTCGGGGCAACCATGGGGTTCGTTCGAGGCCTTCGAGGGCGGGCGGAGTATGCAGCAGCAAGCCACCTACGCCGCGGGGCGGCGCCTGGATGCGATCCTGGCGTGCGCTGTGCCGGACTCCGTGCAGGAGGGCGCGCTCAGGCCGTCATCAAGCGAAGCATCAGTTCGACCCGCGCCTGCGCCGGCGACACGCCGTCCAGCACCGGCAGCACGTCGCCCCGATGCCCGATCAGCGGGCCGAAAGCGCAGCGCGACACACCCAGCAGCCGCACGCCGGCGGCCTGCGCATGGCGCAAGGCGGCTTCCAGGTCGCGATGCAGCGTCGCGTTCCCGGTGCCGGCGACGACGATGCCGTTGACGCCGCTGGCCACGAGAGCATCGACGATCACACCGTCGGCACCCGCGTGGCTGGTGACCACGTCCACCCGCGGCCAGCGCGTGGTGTCGGCAGGCAGGCGATCCAAACCGATGCCGCCCTGCGCCGCCGGCCACCCCCGAAAGCAGCGCACCACGCCTTCGGTGACGGCGGCGAGCGGGCCGCCGTCGCCGGAGCCGAAGGCATCGGTGCGGTAGGTGTGCAACTTGCGCACTTCGGCCCCCGCATGCACCTGCCCGGCGATGAGCACCAGCACGCCTGCCGCGCCGGCGGCACGCGCCACGGTCACGGCGTCGAGCAGGTTCTGCGGCCCGTCGGCCTGCAACGAGGTCGCCGGGCGCATCGCCGCCGTCAGCACCACCGGCTTGGCCGGCGTGAGCACGCGGTGCAGGAAGTAGGCCGTCTCCTCGAGCGTGTCGGTGCCGTGGGTGATGACGAGACCAGCCACCCCGGGCTGTGCCAGGTGCAGCGCGACCCGCTGCGCCAGCGTGAGCCAGGTCGCGTGGTCCATGTCCTTGCTGTCGACCTGCGCGACCTGCTCGGCCCTGACGTCCCACCCGGCGAGCGGCGGGACGGCGCGCATGATGTCGCCGATCGACAACTGCGCCGCGTTGTAGCCGACATTGTCGCCGGGGGTCGCGGCCGTGCCCGCGATCGTGCCGCCCGTCCCCAGGATCACGACCGCGCCCGCGCTGCCGATTTCAGTGCTTGCCATGGTTCGCGATCTGGACAAAAATACAGTCACTGGACAAATCGACAGGCACCATGACCGAAAGCCCGAAGCTCACCGACCGCCAGCAGCAGATCCTCGACCTGGTCCAGAGCGCGATCGAACGCACCGGCGCGCCGCCGACGCGGGCCGAGATTGCGGCCGAGCTGGGTTTCCGCTCCGCCAACGCGGCCGAAGAACACCTGCAGGCGCTGGCACGCAAGGGCGTGATCGAACTCGTGGGGGGCACGTCGCGCGGCATTCGCTTGAAGTCTGACACATTGCGTGCGCTCAACGAGGCGCGCATGAGCCAGTACGGCAAGCAGTTCAGCCTGCCGCTGCCGAGCCTGGCGCAGCTCTCGCTGCCGCT
>DATDER010000046.1:0-18345 GCA_036523095.1 Rubrivivax sp. | reverse complement strand
GGGCATCCAGACGCACTTCCAGCTTGCCAACATCACCCAGCTCGAGACCGTCGAGCGGATGATGCGCCGCGGCGTGTGCAACGTGCCGCTGATCCTCACCTGGGTGGCCATCGGCGGCGGCTTCGACGCGCCGAACATCTACAACCTGGCGAACTTCGTGCGCGGCTGCCCGGACGGCTCGGTGCTGACGCTGGAGACCTCCATGCTCAACGTGCTGCCCATCAACATGATGGCCATCGCCATGGGCCTGCACGTGCGCTGCGGCATCGAGGACAACCTCTGGAACCAGTCGCGCACCGCCAAGATGACGACGGTGGAGCAGATCGAGCAGCTCGTGCGCATCTCGCGCGAGTTCGGCCGCGAGGTCGCCAACGGCAAGGAAGCGCGCGAGATCTGCAAGATCGGCGTCTTCTACGACAGTGTCGAGGAAACGCTCGCCGCCAACGGCTTCTCGCCCAATCCCAAGGGGCGCCAGCAGGGCTACCTGCGCAAGGCGGCCTGAAGATGGCTGGTGAGACCGCAGTGCCGACCGTACTCATCGTTCCCGGGCTGCGCGACCATGTCGAGCGGCACTGGCAGACGCTGCTGGCGCGCAAGCTGCCGCAGGTCCGCGTGGTGCCGCCAATGGGCCGCGAAAACCTGGACTGCACCAAGCGCGTGCGGGCCATCGAGCGCTGCGCGCAGGCCATTCCGGGACCGCTGGTGATCGTCGCGCACAGCGGTGGCTGCATCATGCTCGCGCATTGGGCGCTGCAGACGAAGCGGCCGGTGCAAGGCGCGCTGCTGGCCACGCCGCCCGACTTCGAGCGGCCGATGCCCGAGGGGTACCCGACGCTGGATGCGCTGCGCGAAAGCGGCTGGCTCCCGGTGCCGCGTGCACCCTTGCCGTTCCGCAGCATCGTCGCGGCGAGTCGCAACGACCCGCTGGCAGGCTACGGTCGCGTCGCCGAACTGGCACAGGCCTGGGGCAGCGAGCTCGTCGACCTCGGCCCGGTCGGCCACCTGAACCCGGCGTCCGGCCACGGCGAGTGGCCGCGTGCCGAAGACTTCATCGCCGAGCTGTCCGCCACCGCGGACACGGCGGCTGCGCGCTGAGGCGCATTCAACAACGCAACCGACGGGCCTCGCGCCCGCCACTGCACCAGGAGACACCATGGCCAAAGCGATCCGCCTGCACACCATCGGAGGACCTGAGGTCCTGCGCCTCGAGACGGTCGAGGTCGGCGAGCCCGGCCCCGGCCAGGCGCGGGTGCGCCACAGCTACGTAGCGGTGAACTTCATCGACATCTACTTCCGCACCGGACGTTACCCGCTGCCGCTGCCGAACGGCCTGGGCTCGGATGCCGTGGGCGTGGTCGAGGCGGTGGGCGACGGCGTCGTCGACATCAAGGTCGGCGACCGCGTCGGCTACCTGCTCGGGCCCCAGGGGGCCTACGCCGATGTGCGCGTGATGCCGGCCGACGTGCTGATCCCGCTGCCCGACGGCGTGAGCGACCGCAGCGCGGCGACGCTGATGATGAAGGGCCTAACGGCGCAGTACCTATTCCGCCAGGTCTTCCCGCTCCAAGGCGGCGCGACCATCCTGTACCACGCCGCGGCCGGCGGGGTCGGCCTGGTGGCGTGCCAGTGGGCGCGCGCGATCGGCGTCACGATGATCGGCACCGTCAGCACCGAGGCGAAGGCCGAAGTGGCCCGTGCGCACGGCTGCACGCACACCATCGTCACCGGCGGCATGACGCCCGAGGACATGGCCCGCGAGATCCCGAAACGCGTACGCGAACTCACCGGCGGCCAAGGCGTGCCGGTGGTCTACGACTCGGTCGGCAAGGACACGCTGATGGCGTCGCTCGACAGCCTGCAGGTGCGCGGCAGCTTCGTCAGCAACGGCACCACCTCGGGCCCGGTCGTCATCGACAGCACGCTGCTGGCGGTGAAGGGCTCGATCTGGATGACGCGCCCGGCGATGGTCCATTACGCGACCCCGCGCGCCCACATGCTGGAGATGGCGGGCGAGCTCTTCGACCACGTGGTGGCCGGCCGAATCACCGGCGAGCCCAACCAGAGCTTCGCGCTCGCCGACGCCGCCGAGGCGCACCGCGCACTCGAGTCGCGCCAGACCACCGGCGCGACCGTGCTGGTGCCTTGAAGGGAACGGCCATGGACCTGCACAACCTCGACCACAAACCGCGCGACGACGACTACCTGTTCGGTCCCGGACAGGCCTGGTTCGCCTTCGCGATGACGCTGGCACTGATGATCTTCGACTACGTCGATCGCCAGGTCATCGTCTCGCTCTTCCCCTACCTGAAGGCCGAGTGGTCGCTGTCGGACAAGCAGCTCGGCGCCCTCGTCTCGGTGGTCTCGGTCACGGTTGCGCTGGGCGCGCTGCCGGTAGCGCTGTTCGCCGACCGCACCAGCCGGGTCAAGAGCATCGTCGTGATGGCCACGGTCTGGAGCCTGTCCACCATCTCCTGCATGTGGGCACGCAGCTACGGCCAGTTGCTTGCGGCACGGTCGATGGTCGGCCTGGGCGAGGCCGGTTACGGCTCGGTCGGCGCGGCCCTGATCGCGAGCCACTTCCCGGCGCGCATGCGCGGGGCGCTGCTGGCGGGCTTCTTCGCGTCGGCCTCGGTCGGCTCGGTCCTGGGCGTCATGCTCGGCGGCGTGATCGCTGCCAAGTGGGGCTGGCAGGCCGCCTTCGGCGTCGTCGGGTTTCCGGGGCTGATCCTTGCGCTGCTGTACCTGAAGGTGCGTGACTACCGCACGGTCGAACTGGCGCCGGCGCTCCAGGCCAAGCGACAGTCGCTGGGCGAGGCCGTGATGCACATCGCCAGGATCCTGGCGCGTTCGCGAACGATGTTGTGGGTCTGCATCGGCGGCGCCGCGCAGCTGATCGTGGTCTCGGCGATGTGGTCGTGGCTGCCGAGCTTCCTGAACCGCGTGCATGGCATCGACCCGGCGCAGGCCGCGCTGAAGGCGGCGATGGTGGTGCTGGCCGGCGCCGCGGGCGCGGTGGTCTGGGGCGCGGTGGTCGACCGCGCCGGCGCACGGCACCCGCGACGCAAGCTGGCGCTGCTGGCGCTGCTGTGCCTGCTCTCGTTGGGCGTGCTGATGACCGCATTCGGTGGCGGTCTGAGCGCCGCTGCCCAGTTCCCCGTCATCCTGCTCGGCGGCTTCCTGATGACCTGCAGCGTCGGCCCGGTGTCGGCGATCGTCATCGACGTCATCCACCCCGGCGTGCGCGCCACCGGCTCGTCGGTGCTGGCCTTGTTCCAGAACCTCTTCGGCCTCGCGGCCGGGCCCTTCATCGCCGGCGTGCTGTCGGACGCCTGGGACCTGACGTCGGCGTTGACCGCGATGCCGGCCTTTGCGGCACTCGCCGCGGGCGCCTTCCTGCTCGCCGCACGCAGCTACGAATCCGACAAGGCCTCGGCGCACCAGGCGGCGGTCGAGGTGAGCTCGATCCGCCCCGCCGCCGCCTGAACCCACACACACACAACCGAACCCGAAGGAACGACACCATGAACGGACTGATGATGCAGCAGCCGCTGCTGATTTCCTCGCTGCTGATCCACGCCGAACGCCACCACGGCGAGCAAGAAGTTGTCTCGCGCCGGGTCGAAGGTGATGTGCACCGCATCACCTACCGCGACCTGGCTGCGCGCTCACGCCGCATGGCCAACGCGCTCGCGGCACGCGGCGTGAAGTTCGGCGATCGCGTGGCCACGCTGGCCTGGAACGGCTACCGCCACCTGGAGCTTTATTACGCCGTCAGCGGCTCGGGCGCGGTGCTGCACACGCTGAACCCGCGCCTGCATCCCGACCAAGTGGTCTGGATCGCCGACCACGCCGAGGACCAGGTGCTGTTCTTCGACCTCACCTTCCTGCCGCTGATCGAGGCCATCGCCGGCCGCGTGAAGACGATCAAGGCCTTTGTCGCGATGACCGACCGCGCGCACATGCCGGCGTCGAGCACGCTACCTGGGCTGCTGTGTTACGAAGACCTGATCGATGGCGCAAACGAGCGCTTCGACTGGCCGGTGTTCGACGAAAACACGGCGAGTTCGCTGTGTTACACGTCGGGCACGACCGGCAACCCCAAGGGCGCGCTGTACAGCCACCGTTCGACGATGCTGCACACCTTCGCCGCCGCACTGCCCGATGCGCTGAGCTGCTCCGCACGCGACGTCATCCTGCCCGTGGTGCCGATGGTCCACGTCAACGCGTGGGGCCTGCCCTATGCCGCGTGCATGGTCGGCGCCAAGCTGGTGTTCCCAGGCCCCTTCCTCGACGGCAAGAGCCTGCACGAGTTGTTCGAGAGCGAAGGTGTCACCGTCTCGGCCGGCGTGCCCACCGTCTGGCAGGGCCTGCTCACGCACGTGGAGGCGAACAACCTCAAGTTCAGCACCATGCGCCGCACCATCATCGGCGGCTCGGCCTGTCCGCCGGCGATGATGCGCGCCTTCCAGGAGCGTTACGACGTGCAGGTGCTGCACGCCTGGGGCATGACCGAAATCAGCCCGCTGGGCACGGCCTGCACGTTCAAACCCAAGCACCTGTCGATGGGCGGCGAACAGCGCATCACCGTGCAGTCCAAGCAGGGGCGCGCGGTGTTCGGCGTCGACATGAAGATCGTCGGCGACGACGGGCAGGAACTGCCCTGGGACGGCAAAACGTCCGGCGAATTGCTGGTGCGCGGGCCCTGGGTCATCTCGAGTTACTTCAGGGGCGACGGCGGCAGCCCGCTGATCGACGGCTGGTTCCCCACCGGCGACGTCAGCACGATCGACGCCGACGGCTTCATGCAGATCACCGACCGCGCGAAGGACGTCATCAAGAGCGGCGGCGAGTGGATCGGCTCGATCGACCTCGAGAACGTCGCGATGGCGCATCCTGCGCTGGCGATGGCTGCGTGCATCGGCGCCAAGCACCCGAAGTGGGACGAGCGCCCGCTGCTGGTGGTGGTGAAGAAGCCCGGCGCCGAGATCACGAAGCAGGAGATCCTCGCCCACTTCGAAGGCAAGATCGCCAAGTGGTGGACCCCCGACGACGTCGTCTTCGTCGACGCCATCCCGCTCGGCGCCACCGGCAAGATGCAGAAGAACAAGCTGCGCGAGCAGTTTGCCGACTACAAGCTGCCGACGGCCTGATCACCATGACCGCGACGGCCCTGGCACGGGCGGGCACCATCGGAAGGGAACGCGTGCGCCAGCTGTTCCCCGGCGTGATGGCCTGCGCCGTCGTCGCGGCGGCAGCGACCTTCCTCGGCGAGCATTACGGCGCGCCGGTGCTGCTGTTCGCGCTGCTGCTCGGCCTGGCGATGAACTTCCTCTCCGACGGGCCTTGCGCGCCGGGCATCGAGTTCACTGCCCGCAGCGTGCTGCGTTTCGGCGTGGCGCTGCTCGGCCTGCGCATCACGCTCGGCCAGGTGGCGACGCTGGGCTGGGGCCCGGTGGCGCTGGTGGTGGTGTGCGTGGTGCTCACGATCGCCGTGTCGGTACTGGCGGCGCGTGCGCTCGGTTTCCAGGGCCTGTTCGGCCTGCTCACCGGCGGCGCCACCGCGATCTGCGGCGCCTCGGCGGCGCTGGCGCTGTCGGCGGCGCTGCCGGCACACCCGGGCAAGGAGCGCGCGACGCTGTTCACGGTGATCGGTGTCTCGGCACTCTCGACCTTCGCGATGATCGCCTACCCGATGATCGTGCGGGCGCTCGACCTCGGGCCGCAGGCGGCCGGTGTCTTCCTCGGCGCCACGATCCACGACGTGGCGCAAGTCGTCGGCGCGGGCTACAGCCTGTCCAACGAGACCGGTGACGCGGCGACGCTGGTGAAGCTGATGCGCGTGGCGATGCTGCTGCCGGTGATCGTGCTCGCGGCGGCAATCACCCGCGCCCGTCTGAAGGCCGAAGGCGGCACGGGCAGCGGCAAGCGGCCGCCGCTGCTGCCCGGCTTCGCCGTCGCCTTCGCGGTGCTGGTGGCCATCAACAGCACCGGCTGGGTGCCGCAGCTGGTGCAGGGCGCCGGCAGCGAGGCTTCGCGCTGGTTCCTGGTGGCGGCCATCGCCGGCATCGGCATGAAGACGCAGCTGAAGGACCTGGCCACCGTTGGCTTCAAGCCGGTGGCTTTGATGATCGGCGAGACCGTTTTCCTCGCCGTCCTGGCGCTGGTGCTGATGCGCTGGTGGTTGTGAACCTCACCCCCTGAATCGGCCAGCGGCCGCCCGCCACCCACCGCGCGACACTTGCGGACCGGCCTCGCCGGATCGCTGGTGTCCGCGCGCCACAGTCCGTACCAAGGAGCGACCATGAACCATTCGTTCGACCGCCGCCGCGTCCTCGCGGCGGCCGCCCTCTCGGCCTTCGTGCCGTTCGCCGCGCGTGCGCAGACCCTCCCGAGCAAGCCGCTGCGCGTCATCGCGGCCGGCCCCGCGGGCGCCACCGCCGACCTGGTGGCGCGACTCATCACCGAGCCGCTGGCCAAGGAACTCGGCCAGACCGCGATCGTCGAGCCCAAGCCGGGTGCGGCCGGTGCGATCGCCGTCTCCGACCTGATGCAGGCGCCTCACGACGGCCACACGCTGTTGGTAGCGGTGAGCTCGCTGGTCAGCGAGGTCCCGCACATGGTCAAGTTGCGTGTCGACATGCGCAAGGAACTCCAGCCCATCGCGGAACTGGCCGCTGGCGGCCTGGTGCTGGTGGCCAACCCCAGCTTTCCGGCGAAGAACCTGGCCGAGTTGATCGCCTACGTGAAAGCCAACCCTGGCAAGGTGAACGTGGCCTCGTACAGTCCCGGCTCGCTCTCGCACGTGCTGGGCCTGCTGCTGAACCAGGCCGCGGGCATCGACCTGACGCACGTCGGCTACAAGGGCTCGAGCCCGGCGCTGGCCGACGTGATGGGCAACCACGTGCCGCTGATGTTCGACGGCATCGGCACCTCGCTGCCGCTGATCCGGGGCGGCAAGATCAAGGCCTTCGCGGTGAGCACGCCCAGGCGCTCGCCGGTGCTGCCCGACATACCCACCTTCACGGAGCTCGGCCACCCGAAGCTCCAGGCGATGGCCTGGATGGGACTGTGGTGCACGCCCGGCGTGCCGGCCGCCGTGCAGGCGCGTGTGCGCGGGGCGGCAATCAAGGTGCTGGCGCAGCCGGCGGTGCGCGAGCGCCTGCTCGAGCTGGGTTTCGACGTCGGCCCAACGCGCAGCGTCGACGCCATTCAGGCCGGGCTGAAGGCCGACTACGAGCGTGTCGGCGCCGTGCTGCAATCGATCGGGTTCAAGCCCGAGTGATCACCTTTGCGCCGTCGGCACGACGCGTGCCGCCGGCGCGTCAGAAGCTGCGCAAGACCTGCTCGAACACCTCGGCCGGCTGACCGCCGGCGATCAGCTGGCGGCCGTCGAACACCACTGCCGGCACAGAATCGATGCCGCGCCGCTGCCAAAGGCGAACAGACTCGCGCACCTCGTCGGCAAAGGTGCCGCTGTCCAGCACCCCGCGCGCAGCAACCTCGTCCAGCCCGGCCGCAGTGGCCGCCTGCAGCAGGACGTCGTGCTGCGCCGGGTTTTCGCCGCGCACGTGGTAGGCCTGCAGCAGCGCGCGCTTCAGTTCGAGCGCGCGGCCCTGCAGCCCGGCCCAGTGCAGCAAGCGGTGCGCATCGAAGGTGTTGTAGACATGCGTGCGCACGGCGAGCGCCAGGCCGGCTGCGGCGCCGCGCTCGCGGATCAAAGCCTGCCGCGCCGCCAGTTGGTCGGCGCCGACGCCGTACTTTCGCGCGGCATAGTCGGCGATTCGCTCGCCTGCGGGCGGAATGCCCGGGTTCAGCTCGAAGGGCTGCAGGTGCAGCTCGACCGGGCGCCCGACGCGGGCGATCGCCTGCTCGAGCCCCTGCAGGCCGATCGCGCACCAGGGGCATGTGACGTCGGAGACGAAGTCGATGCGCAGCGGCGTGTTCGTCTCGGCCATCAGAAGGCGTCCAGCGGCACGTCGTTGATCGCGTCGGCGCCCTCGACGATGCTGTCGCGCTGCCCGGGCACACGCGTCAGCACGTGCTCGGCGTAGAAGCGTGCCACGGCGATCTTGTTGCGCATGAACGCCACGTCGTCACCGGCGACCTTCTGGTGCGCCACCAGCAGCGCGCGGCCGAGCTGCCAGCCCGCGACGAGGTTGCCGGCCAGCAGCAGGTAGGGCACCGATCCGGCGAACACCGCGTTCGGGTTAGCCTTTCCGTGCGCGACGACGAAGTCCACCACGTCGAGGAAGGCCTGGCGCGCCGCCGTCAGGCGCCGCGCCACCTGCGGGCCGGCGGCGTGACCGCAATCGCGCAGCGCGTTTTCGGTGGCCTCGATCTGCCGCGCCAGCGCCTTCGCGGTGGCGCCGCCGTCGCGCATCGTCTTGCGGCCGACCAGGTCGTTGGCCTGTATCGCGGTCGTGCCCTCGTAGATCGACAGGATGCGCGCGTCGCGGTAGTGCTGCGCCGCGCCGGTCTCCTCGATGAATCCCATCCCGCCGTGCACCTGCACGCCCAGGCTCGCGACCTCGTTACCCATCTCGGTGCTGAAACCCTTCACCAGCGGCACCAGGAATTCGTAGAAAGCCTGGTTCTGCTTGCGTGTCTCGGCGTCGGGGTGCGCGTGCGCGGCGTCGTGCGCCGCGGCGGCGGTGATCGACGCGGCGCGGCAACCCTCGACCACCGAACGCATCGTCAGCAGCATGCGCTTGACATCGGGGTGCAGAATGATCGGCCCGGCGCCGGGCAGCGAACCGTCGACCGGGCGCCCCTGGACACGGTCCTTCGCGTAGGCGGCGGCAAGCTGGTAGGCGCGTTCGGCGACCGCGATGCCCTGCACGCCGACACCGAAACGTGCCGCGTTCATCATGATGAACATGGTCTCGAGTCCGCGGTTCTCCTCGCCGACGAGGTAGCCCACGGCACCTCCGGCGTCGCCAAACTGCAGCACGGCCGTCGGACTCGCCTTGATGCCGAGCTTGTGCTCGATGCTGACGCACTGCACGTCGTTGCGGGCACCGAGGCTGCCATCGGCGTTGACCATGAACTTCGGCACCACGAACAGGCTGATGCCCTTGACGCCCTCGGGCGCACCGGTCACGCGCGCGAGCACCAGATGGACGATGTTGGCGGCCATGTCGTGCTCGCCGTAGGTGATGAAGATCTTCGTCCCGAAGACCTTGTAGCTGCCATCGGCCTGCGGCTCGGCGCGGGTGCGCACCAGCGCCAGGTCGCTGCCGGCCTGCGGCTCGGTCAGGTTCATCGTGCCGGTCCACTCGCCCGAAACCATGCGCGGCAGGTAGGTCTGCTTGAGCTCCTCCGAGCCCGCGGTCAGCAGCGCCTCGATCGCGCCGTCGGTGAGCAGCGGGCAGAGCGCGAAGCTGAGGTTGGCGCTGTTGGCGATCTCGAGGCAGGCCGCGGCGATCGTCTTCGGCAGACCCTGGCCGCCGACGTCGGTGGGGTGCTGCAGCCCCTGCCAGCCGCCTTCGGCGAACTGGCGGTAGGCGTCGGCGAAGCCGGGCGCGGTGGTCACGGCGCCGTCCTTCCAGCTCGACGCGTGCTGGTCGCCTTCCCAGTTCAGCGGCGCGATCACGCCTTCGTTGAAGCGTGCGCATTCTTCGAGCACCGCCTGCGCGGTGTCGACGCCGGCGTCTTCGAAGCCGGGCAGCTTGGCGACCTGTTCAAGGCCGGCGAGTTCGGTCATGCAGAACAGCAGGTCCTTGACGGGGGCTTGGTAGCTCATGGATGTCTCCTCGGGTGCATGGGAAAAGGGGTCAGGCCGGCATCGGGTGCTCGGCCAGGAAACGTTCGACGCGGCGCGCGGTCTCGCCGGGGCGCGTCATCACGAACAGGTGGCCGCAGGCCACGGTCTCGAGCGTGGCGCGCGGCAGCCGCGAGGCGACGATCCGCCCGTTGATCGGCGGCACGATGGGGTCGTCGTCGCCCATCAGCACCAGTGTCGGCACCTTCACGCGGTGCAGCCGGTGAAAGCTGGTCCAGCCCCAGATCGCCAGCAGCTGGTACAAGTAACCGCGGCGGCTGGGGCTGCGCATGGCGCTGGCGTGCAGTTGCAGCAGGTCGCGCTCCAGGCGCAGGATGCCGCCGTAGAGCTGGCCGCCCACCTGCATCAGGTAGGCCGGATCGAGGTAGCGCCGCGGGCTGAGCATCTTCATCAGCACACTGGGCTGGCCGGGCACCATCACGAAGCCGGCCGAGGTGGCGGCCAGTGTCAGCGTGGCGCAGCGTTCGGGGTGGCGGATGGCGAACTCCTGCGCCACGGCGCCGCCCCAGGAGACGCCGAAGATGTCTGCGACGGCCACGCCCAGGTGGTCGAGCAGCGCCGCGGCGAGCCGCGCCACCCGGCGCAGCCGGTAGGGCAGCAGCGGTGCCGGCGAGTCGCCGACGCCGGGCACGTCGAAGGCGATGACGCGCGTTTGCTCGAAGCCGCCGATGAACGGGGCCGCCGTCTCCAGGCTGGCGCCGATGCCGTTGAACAGCAGCAGCACGCGCGGCGCGTCGCGGTCGCCGCCCTCCGTATAGCGCAGCGTCTGTGCGCCGAGCTGGACGGTCTTGGTCGTCGGCAAGAGCGTCATGGATGTCCTGCTTTCGCGGGCGGCGATCAGCCGCGCGCCATCACGTAGGTGCCCGGCGCCGCGCACTGCGGCGGGTGGCGGCGCGAGCCCGACTTCTTCGGCGCGCGCCGCTCGTCGTCGGAGCGCTCGGCGAGCCACTTGGACAGGTGCGGCCACCAGCTGCCTTCGTTGACCTGGCCACCCTGCTCGAAGGCATCGGGCGTCGTGTGCGCGCCCGGGTGGATCACGAACGAGGCCTTTTTGTTGCCCGGCGGGTTGACGATGGATTGCACATGGCCGCTGGAGCTGAGCACGAACTCGCTGTGACCACCGAGCAGATCGCGGGTGCGGTAGCAGCCCTCCCAGGGCGTGATGTGGTCGGTGCGACCGGCGACGATGTAGCTGTCGCAGCTGACGTCTCCGAGGTTCAGCGCGTGGCCGGCGATGGTGATGCCGCCGGGCTGGGTGAAGGCGTTGGACTCGAGCAGCCCGATGAAATCGGCGTGCAGCCGCGCCGGCAGCCGCGTCGTGTCGGCGTTCCAGTACAGCACGTCGAAGGTCGGCGGCTTCTGGCCGAGCAGGTAGTTGCTGACCCAGTAGTTGAAGATCAGCTCGTTCGGGCGCAGCCAGGCGAAGACCTTGGCCAGGTCCTTGCCCTTGAGCACGCCGCGCGCGCCGCTGAGCGTGCGCGCGATGTCCAGCGTCTCCAGGTGGGCGAACAGTCCCATCGAGCTGTCGGCGATGCCGTCGATGTCGAGGATGGACACCAGCAGTGTCAGGCTGCGCGCCCAGTCGCTGCCCTTGGCGGCCAGGTAGGCCAGCAGCGCCGCCGAGGTGATGCCGCCCGAGCAGGCGCCCAGCAGGTGCAGCTGGGATGAGCGCGTGATCTCGCGCGCCGCGCCCATCGCGGCTTCCAGCGCCAGCACGTAGGTCTGCAGGCCCCAGTCTGACTGCGCCGCCGTCGGATTGAACCAGCTGACGACGAACACGGTGTGGCCCTGGCCGACGAGGAACTCGATCAGACTGCGGCCCGGGGCCAGGTCCCAGACGTAGTACTTGTTGATCTGAGGCGGCACGATGAACAGCGGCGTGCCTTGCACGCTGGCCGTCTGCGCCCGGTACTGGATGAGCTCGAGCTGGTCGCTGCGGTAGACCACGTCGCCGGGCGTCGTCGCCACGTTCTCGCCGACCTTGAACTTCGAGACGTCCACCGACGCGGGCAGCCCGCCGTTTTGGCGCCAGTCGCGCACCAGCTGGGCCACGCCGGTAACGAGGTTCCGCCCGCCGGTCTCGAGCGTGCGCTTCAGCGCCGCCGGGTTTCCGAGCAGGGTGTTCGTCGGCGCCAGCGTGTCGGCCGCCATGCCCAGGATCATCTTCGCCCGTGCCTCGTCGCGCGGTGACAGCTCGAGCTCGCCGGCGAGCTGCTGCGTCTGGCGCGCCAGTGCCAGGTGGCCCTGCATGATGCGGCGGTACAGCGCGCTCTCACGCCAGGCCGGGTCGTCGAAGCGGCGGTCGCCTGCGGCCGGCGCGATGGTCGACTTGCCGCGCACCACATCCACCAGGTCGCTGGCGGCGCGGCCAAGGCCGGTGACTGTCTGGCGCGGGTGCTTCAATGCGGCGCCGGCCAGCGCGACCAAGGACTTGCCCAGCCGCGAGGGCTTGCGCTTCAGCTCGGCGCTGATCAGCGGCGTGGTATCGCCCGGCGGTGCAACTGGGGGGGCGGCGTTGCGCTGGCGCGTCTTGGCGGCAGGTTTTGGAGCAGCTTTGGCGCTGGTCTTGGCGCCAGTCTTGGCGCCGGTCTCGGCGCTTCGCGACCGTACGGTCGGGGCGGTCTTCATGCCAGCACCATCGCCATCGACTCGGCCACCATCACCGGGCGCTCGGGCGCGCCATCGATGAAGCCGGTATTGCGGCACCGCACCAGCGTGCGGCCGCTGCCCTTGGGCTCGACCGCCGCCAGCTCGACGCGCAGCGCCACGCGGCTGCCCGCCGGCACCGGCGCGAGGAAGCGCACCTTCTCGAAGCCATAGTTGAGCACGTTGGTTGCATCGGCCGGGTACACGCCCAGCTCGTATTGCGCCGCCGGGATCAACGACAGCAGCAGCAGCCCGTGGGCGATGGTGTTGCCGAACGGCGTTTCACGGCGCGCGCGCTCGACGTCGACGTGGATCCACTGGTGGTCGCCGGTGCACTCGGCGAAATGGTCGATGCGCGGCTGGTCCAGTAGCGTGGCGCTGGCGACGCCGAAGTCGTGGCCGACGTGGTCCTGAAGCGTGGCAACGCTGTGGTTCTGTGGCAAGGGCATGAGGATCTCCGTAAGGGAATGTCAGGCCGCGGTGGCAGTTTTCGCCGGTATTCCGAGGCCCTTGGCCGCCTTGCGGCCGGGATTCAGCAGGTAGTACGACAGCGCCGGGATCAGTACCACCGCGCCGACCATGTTCCAGACGAACATGAAGGCCAAGAGCACGCCCATGTCGGCCTGGAACTTGATCGGCGAGAGCGCCCACGTGGCGACGCCGGCGGCCAGCGTCACGCCGACCAGCACCACGACCTTGCCAGTGAACTGGAGCGCACTGCGGTAGGCGTCGGCGAGCGACATGCCCGCACGTTGCTGCGCGAGCTGGACCGAGAGCAGGTAGAGCGCGTAATCGACGCCGATGCCCACGCCGAGCGCGATGACCGGCAGCGTGGCCACCTTGACGCCGATGCCCAGGCCCACCATCAGCGCCTCGCACAGCACCGAAGTGATGACCAGCGGCACCACCGCCACGACCACCGCGCGCCAGCTGCGGAAGGTGATGAAACACAGCACGATCACCGCGGCGTAAACCATCAGCAGCATCTGCACCCAGGCCTTGCGCACGACGATGTTGGTCGCGGCCTCGATGCCGGCCGAGCCGGCAGCGAGCAGGAACTGGCGCTCAGGCGTGCTGTGCGCAGCGGCGAACTCGCTGCTCGCCTGCACGACGCGGTCGAGCGTCTCGGCGCGGTGGTCCGACAGGTAGGCGATGACCGGCATCACCGAGCAGTCGGTGTTGAACAGGTCGGGGTTGTTCACGCTGGCCTGCTGCGCGCCATAGTTCAGCACGTCCTGGTTGCGCGCGATCGTCAGCCACTTCGGCGCACCTTCGTTGCTGCCGGCGGTGATCTGACGCACCGCGTTCGTCAGCGACGCGGTCGTCTGCACGCCCGGCACCTGCTGCAGCGACCAGGCCAGGCGGTCGGCCTCGACCAGCGTCTGGTACTTCAAGCAGCCCTCCTTCTCGGTCTTGACGATGACCGCGAAGGTGTCGCTCGACAGCGTGTAGTGGCCGGTGACGTAGGCGTTGTCGCGGTTGTAGCGCGAGTCGGCGCGCAGCTCGGGCGCGCCGGGGTCGAGGTCGCCGATCGCGAGCTGCGTGCTGACCGCGTAACCACCCGCCAGCAGCAGCGCCGACGTCACCACCGCGGCCAGCGCCCAGCGCGGCTCGACGAAACGCGCGAGCAGCCCGAACAGTCGATTGAAGCCGCGGTTGCGGTTCTCTGCGCTATCGGCCTGCAGCGTGCGCGCGGCGGCGGCGGCGCTGACACCGACATAGCTCAGCAGCACCGGCAGCAGGATCAGGTTGGTGAAGACCAGCACCGCGACACCGAGGCTGGCCGCGAGCGCCAGGTCCTGGATGACCGGGATGTCGATCACCATCAGCACCGCGAAGCCGACCGCATCGGCGACCAGCGCGGTCACGCCGGCCAGGAACAGGCGGCGGAAGGTGAAGCGCGCCGCCACCAGCCGGTGCGCGCCGGCCGCGATGTCCTGCATGATGCCGTTCATCTTCTGCGCGCCGTGGCTGACGCCGATCGCGAAGACAAGGAATGGCACGAGGATCGAATATGGGTCGAGCTCGAAGCCGAGCGCCGCGACGAGGCCCAGCTGCCAGACTACCGCCACCAGCGAGCAGGCCATCACGAGCGCGGTCGAGCGCACGCAGCGGGTGTAGAGCCAGATGATGCCGGTGGCGATCAGCGCGGCGAGGCCGAAGTACAACGCCACCTGCATCAGGCCGTCGATCAGGTCGGCCACCAGCTTGGCGAAGCCGATCACGTGCACGCGCGCGGAGCCGTCCGCCTCGACCCGGTCGCGGATCTTCTCGATCGCGCGCGACAGCGCCGGGTAGTCGATGCGCTGGCCGCTGACCGGGTCCTTGTCGAGCAGTGGTACCACCAGCATGGTCGACTTGAAGTCGTTGCCGACCAGGCTGCCGACGATGTTGGCCCGCGCGATGTTGCCGCGCAGCTGTTCGGTGGCCTGGGCCGACCCGTTGTAGTTGTCGGGCATCACCGGGCCGCCGCGGAAACCCTCTTCGGTGACCTCGGTCCAGCGCACCCCTGGCGCCCAGAGCGACTTGACCCAGGCCCGGTCGACCCCCGGCGTGAGGAAGATCTCGTCGTGGATCTGCTTCAACGTGTTCTGGTACTTCGGGTCGTAGATGTCGCCGTTCGGGTTCTCGACCACGATGCGCAGCGCGTTGCCCAGACCGCGCAACTCGGCCCGGTTCTCCAGGTAGTTCTGGATGTAGGGGTGGCTGCGCGGGATCATCTTCTCGAAGCTCGCGCTGAGCGAGAGGCGCGTCGCCGCGACGAGCCCCAGCACGACGGTAAGCAGCGCGCACAGCACGATGACCACGCGCCGGTTGTTGAAGACCAGCCGCTCGAGGCGCGAGCCACTCTGGGGGTCGAAGCTCTCGAGGTCGCCCTTCGCGGGCAGGGGCTCTTGTGATGTGGAATGCATGTCTTGTCTCCGGACTCGGGTTATTGCAACGTCAGGGTGGCGAGGCCGCGCGGGCCGCCGATCACCAAGCCGTTGTTGCCGGCAGTGAGCACCGCCGCGGCCGGGGTCGGCCGGTCGACTTTGGCCAGCGTGAAGCTCGCGCCGTCGTCGGCACTGACGAGGACGTGGCCGGACTGGCTGACGATCACGATGCGGCCCTTCGCGTCGACCGTGCTCCCGGTCAGGCCGACCTGCAGCCCCGTCGGCACCGACTGCCAGCTGCGCCCCTGGTCGGTGCTGCGCAGCACGGTGCCGCGCAGTCCATGCACGACCAGCACGCGTTCGTTGCCGACGACGCCGAAAAGCGTGCCCTTGTAAGGCAGTTCGAGTGCGCGCAGCCGCCCGCTGGCGCGGTCGAGCTTGAGCATCAGGCCCTGTTCGCCCGCGATGTAGACCTCGCCGCCGATGGCGCGCACGGCGTACAGGTGCAGGCCCTGCGGATTCGCTTCCAGGTCCAGCCAGGGCTGCCAGGTCGCGCCGCCATCGACGGTGCGGAACATGAGGCCGAAGGCGCCGACCAGGTAGCCGGTGCTGGGATTCTCGAAGCCGACGTCGAGGAACGGGTTCTCGGCCCCCTGGGCGGCAAAACGTTCGGCTTCCTTGACCAGCGCCGCGGCCTTGCCGGCGTCGGCCGACGGGGCCGCTTCGCGCTTGTAGTGTTCGACCATCGCGGCGCCGGCACGCTGGCCGTCGAGCACCCGCGTCCAGGTGGCGCCGGCATCGGTGCTGCGCAGCACGACACCGTCGTGGCCGACCGCCCAGCCCTGGGTTGCGGACGGGAACGCCAACGCGACGAGGTCGGAACTGACCGGCACCTCGGCCTGGCGCCAGGTCTTGCCTTCGTCGTCGGACAGCAGGACGTGACCGCGCTGGCCGGCGGCGACCATGCGCTCGCCGGCGCGGGCCAGGCCGTTGACCAGCGCGCGTGGGGCAAGTGCACTCTTCACCGCGGGGGTTTCGAGCACGTCGCGCCAGCCGGCAGGGCTGGCCGCTGCGGCCAGGGCGGCGACCGCGCCTGCGACCAGGGCGGCTGCAAGGGCTTGTTTGATCATGATGTCTCCTGAAGGTCGGTCCGCGCTCTCGGTACCGGCCACGGCGGCGGCAGGGGGTCGGACAGCGAAAGGAATTCTGGGCGGCGATCTACCGCGGATCCCCCCTCTCGCACGGGGGGCGGTTGCCGGATTCGGCCATCGCAGGGGTTGGACCGTCCGCGCAAAAAAGACCGCGGGGCGGTGGACGCAGCGTCCACCGCCCCGCGGTCGGGCCGGAGCGGGAGTCGCTCAGCGCACGCCGGCACCGGCCAGCGCGTCGGCCGTCCACTCGCGGTCGGCGAGCGGCTTGACGTGCTTCAGGCCGCCGGTTTCGGCGATGAAGCCGGTGAGCGAATAGTTGCGCGCGACCATGTCGTAGTGGCTGAACATGTCGGTGTACGGGGCCGGCAGTTCATAACTCGGCGCCATGTAGGCGAGGCCGACGCGGTAAAGCTGGCCCCGCGTGTCGTACTCGTCCGACGCGACCGCGGCCCACGAGTCCTCGTCGAGGTAGAAGGTGCGCTTGCCGTAGACGTGGCGCTTGCCGTCGCGCAGCGTGGCCTCGACGACCCAGACGCGGTGCGTCTCCCAGCGCACGAGGTCCGGGTTCAGGTGGTTCGGCTTCAGCAGGTCGTCCTGCTTGGACTGGTACACGGCGGCGTAGGCGTTGTAGGGGACGATCATCTCCTTCTTGCCGACGAGCTTGAAGTCGAAGCGGTCCATCGAGCCGTTGAAGACAAAGATGTCGTCGAAGGTGTTGCCGCCGGCGGTGCCGGGGTTCGGCGTGTCGTGGCTGAAGTCCGGCGCCACCTTGACGCGGCGCTGCCCCGGCAGGTAGCTCCAGGCACGGCGGTCCTTGGTGCCGACGTCGATCGGGTCGACGATCAGCAGGGCCTCGCCGGCGCGGCGTGCCGGCGCGGTGTAGGTCAGCTTGATGCGCCAGTAGGTCTCGGCGCTGGTCTTGCTTGCGTCCCAGTACGGGTACTCCTGGGCGCTGAGGCCTTCGGTGGCCAGCGTCGCGCGGCCGCCGGCGTCGACCGACAGGTTGCGGTACTTCGCCTCGTAGGCCGGACCGTTGAAGCGCACGAGGTGGTTCCACATCGCCTCGTAGCCGTCCTTCGGGATTGGGAACGGGAAGCCGGCGTGTGCGCCTTCGATCGAGCGGCCGCCGTTGGTGGTCTTGGCCGTCGTCGCGATCTTGGCGGTGTTGTCGGTGACCCACTTGGGGAAGGCGACGGTACGGTGCGTCGGGTACACGTCGACACGGAAGCTCGGGTACTTCTCGAGCAGCGCCTTCGTGCCCGCGGTGAGCTTGTCGGCGTGCTGTGCCATGTTCTTGGCGTCGATCACGAGACGCGGCTTCTCGCTCGCGAAGGGGTTCGGGCGGATGCCGTCGCCGGCCTTGAAGCCCGCCGGCGGCGTGGTCAGGCCGCCGGTGTAGGCGGGAATCGTGCCGTCCTTGTTGGCGGCCTTCTCGGCGCCTACGGCGGTCAGCGTGTTGCCGAGCGCCTTGGCTTCTTCGGCGCTGATCGCGGCCTGGGCGCCGGTAGCGACGAGAGCCGCCGCCACGCTCAGCAGCAGTTTTTGGTGCATGTTCATGTCTGTCTCCGGAGTCAGAAGGTGGTCTTGAAGGTTGCGGCGATGAATCCGCGGTCCTTCAGCAGGGTGGTGAAGCCGTTCTGGGTGTCGACGGCGGTGTTGGCGGCGTTGCTGCGGTACTGCCCGAGGTAATCGCTGTACTTGAGGTCGAAGCGGTACTTCTGGAACACATCGGCGGCAATGCCGATGCTGTAGTTGCCGTTCTTCTGGTTGCCGGCGAAGATGGTCGGCGCGTTGCCCGACAGGCCCACCGCGTAGGTGACGGGAAGCGAGAGGTCCGTGCCCGGGAAAACCTGGTACCAGGTCGGCGTGAATGCGGCCGCGAAGCCGACGAAGT
>DATDER010000045.1:0-2557 GCA_036523095.1 Rubrivivax sp. | reverse complement strand
CGAGTTCGAACAGCGCCTGCGTTCGGTGATCGACGAAGTGCAGGCATCGCCGCAGCCGATCATCCTGTTCATCGACGAGACCCACATGCTCGTCGGCGCCGGCGGCGCGGCCGGCACCGGAGACGCCGCCAACCTGCTCAAGCCCGCGCTCGCACGCGGGCAGCTGCGCACCATCGGTGCCACCACCTTTGCCGAGTACAAGAAACACATCGAGAAGGACCCGGCGCTGACGCGGCGTTTCCAGTCGGTACAGGTCGACGAACCCAGCGAACCCAAGGCGACCCTAATGATGCGCGGCGTGGCGCGCACGATGGAGCAGCACCACCAGGTCCAGATCCTCGACGAGGCCCTCGAGGCCACGGTCAAGCTGAGCCACCGCTACATCCCGGCGCGACAGCTGCCCGACAAGTCGGTGAGCCTGCTCGACACCGCCTGCGCCCGTGTGGCCGTGAGCCTGCACGCGACCCCAGCCGAAGTCGACGACTGCATCAAGCGGATCGAGGCGCTTGAGACCGAAACCGCGATCATCGGCCGCGAAACCGCCATCGGCATCGACACCCGCGAGCGCGCCGCAGCGGTGGCCGGCGACATGGCCATGCAGCGTACGCGGCTGGGCCAGTTGCAGACACGCTGGCAGGCCGAGAAGGCCCTCGTCGACCGGTTGCTCGCGTTGCGCGCCTCGCTGCGCGGTGCGTTGCCGTCGGGGCAGACTCAGGCAGGTGCGACAACCGATGCGGCTCCGTCCGCGCCGGCGCTGAGCGAAGACCAGCGTTCGGCGACGCTGGCCGAACTCCAGCAGGTGCAGAAGGAGCTGAGCGCGCTCCAGGGCGAAAACCCGCTCATCCTGCCCACGGTGGACTACCAGGCGGTGGCCAGCGTCGTGGCCGACTGGACCGGGATCCCGGTCGGCCGCATGGCGGCGAACGAGATCGAGACCGTGCTGAAACTGCCGCAGCTGCTCGGTCAGCGCGTGATCGGCCAGGACCATGCGATGGAGATGATCGCCAAGCGCGTCCAGACCTCGCGCGCCGGGCTCGACAACCCGGGCAAGCCGATCGGCGTCTTCCTGCTCGCCGGCACCTCGGGCGTGGGCAAGACCGAGACCGCGCTCGCGCTCGCCGAGGCGCTGTATGGCGGCGAGCACAACCTGATCACGATCAACATGAGCGAGTACCAGGAAGCGCACACCGTGTCCACGCTCAAGGGCGCGCCGCCGGGATACGTCGGTTATGGCGAAGGCGGCGTGCTGACCGAAGCCGTGCGCCGCAAGCCCTATTCGGTAGTCCTGCTCGACGAGGTGGAGAAGGCGCACCCCGACGTGCACGAGATCTTCTACCAGGTCTTCGACAAGGGTTTCATGGAAGACGGCGAGGGGCGTTTCATCGACTTCAAGAACACGCTCATCATCCTGACGACGAACGCTGGCACCGAGCTCATCGCCGGCCTGTGCAAGGACCCGGAGCTGATGCCCGACCCCGAGGGCATGGCCAAGGCGCTGCGCGAGCCGCTGCTCAAGGTCTTCCCACCCGCGCTGCTGGGGCGGCTGGTGACGGTCCCGTATTACCCGCTCAGCGACGAGATGCTTGCGCGCATCGTGCGGCTGCAGCTCGCGCGCATCAGGCAGCGTGTCGAGTCGCGTTACAAGGTGCCCTTCGTAGTCGGCGACGACGTCGTCGAGCTGGTCGTGTCGCGCTGCACCGAGAGCGAGTCGGGCGGCCGCATGATCGACGCGATCCTGACCAACACCATGCTGCCCGACGTGTCGCGTGCCTTCCTCGAACGCATGCTCGAGGGGCGCGCCGTCGCCGGCGTCAAGGTCGGTGTTGGCGACGGGCAGTTCAGCTACACCTTCAGCTGAAGGGCTCGGCATGAAGTCCCGCACGGCACGCTTGGCAACCGGCAATGCAGGAGCGCAGCGTGGCCTGCCTTTGGCCGATGCGCTGCAGCAGGCCATCGGCTGGCTGCGCGATGAACAACTCGAGCGCGCGGAAGCTGCGCTGCAGGGCATCCTCGAGCGTTGGCCGGGCGAGGCCGACGCCTTGCACTTCCTGGGCGTGCTGCGTCACACGCAGGGCCGCACCGACGAGGCCGTGGCGCTGATCCGAGAGGCGCTTGCTGCGATGCCCGACAACGCCGGCGCCTGGAACAACCTGGGTAATGTGCTGCTGTCGGCCGGCCGCGCCGACGAGGCGGTGCAGGCCTACGAGCAGGGTGTGGCTTCGGCCCCGAAGCACCCGGCGGTGGCCGACGCCTTGAACAACCTGGGTACCGTGTACCGCAAGCGGGCCCGTCTGGCCGATGCCGAAGCCGTGTGCCGGCGTGCGTTGGCGCTGCGTCCCGAATTCGGCGACGCCTGGTACAACCTGTCGCTGGCCTTGATGGCGCAGGGACGGGTGCACGAAGGGCTGGTGGCGAACAGCCGGGCCATCGCGTCGTGGCCGCGCCACCTCCAGGCGCGCGACCAGGTCATTCGTGCGCTGCTGCTCCCGGGCGAACGCGACCAGGCCGCACGGCTCTACCGCGAGTGGCTGGCGCAAGAGCCCGACAACCCGGTCGT
>DATDER010000044.1:0-10691 GCA_036523095.1 Rubrivivax sp. | reverse complement strand
GTGATCGGATGGGCGCAGCCGCCTTTGAGGGCGCCCGCCGGAATCCTCAGATGGTTTCACAAATTCTCCCGCTAAACCCTTGATATCGCAACGAAATTGCCTGCTAATTCTCACCCTCACCGGGTTTGGTGGCGTGTGCGGTGTTGCACTGGCTCGACATCTGTTGCACCCGGTTGCGCGCGTTGGCCTCGTCTCGTGGCCCGTGCCGGCCCTTTATTGACGCTGCGTTCATGGCCCAGCTCACGATCCTGAAGTTCCCCGATCCGCGTTTGCACACGGTGGCGCGCCCGGTCGCGGCAGTCGATGCCCGCATCCGCCAACTCGTCGACGACATGCTCGAGACGATGTACGCTGCCGACGGCGTGGGCCTGGCTGCAACCCAGGTCGATGTGCACGAACGTGTGATCGTGATGGACACGTCCGAGAATCACGACAGGCCGCTGGTGCTGATCAACCCCGAACTCGTGCGTCGCAGCGAAGAACTGGCCTTCAGCGAAGAGGGTTGCCTTTCGGTGCCTGACACCTACGACAAGGTCGCACGCCATGCCCAGGTCACCGTGCGCGCGCTCGGCCGCGACGGCGCGCCTTACGAACTCGATGCCGAGGGCCTGACCGCGGTCTGCATCCAGCACGAAATGGACCACCTCCAGGGGCGGGTCTTCGTCGAGTACCTGAGCGCGCTCAAGCGCGACCGCATCCGCACCCGGATGCTCAAGCGCGTGCGCGAGGCGCAGCGCGCCTGACGCCGCGCGCCGCGATGCGGGTTGTTTTTGCCGGCACGCCGGAGTTCGCGGCTGTTGCGCTGGAGGCAATCCGGCGCGCCGGCTTCGAGGTCCCGCTCGTCCTCACGCAGCCCGACCGGCCGGCAGGTCGCGGCCTGCAACTGCAGCCTTCGGCGGTGAAGACACTCGCATTGACACATGGTTGTCCGGTCGTGCAGCCGCGCAGCCTGCGTCTCGACGGCCGCCATGCCGAAGACGCCGCGGTGGCGCGCCAGGCGCTGCTGGATTGCCGTCCGGACGTGATGGTGGTCGCCGCCTACGGCCTGATCCTGCCCGCCTGGGCGCTCGAACTGCCGCTGCACGGCTGCCTCAACATCCACGCCTCGCTGTTGCCGCGCTGGCGCGGTGCAGCGCCGATCCAGCGTGCGATCGAGGCCGGCGACGAACACACCGGCATCACCATCATGCAGATGGACGCCGGCCTCGATACCGGCGACATGCTGCTGAGCGAGCGCCTGGCGATAGAACCCGGCGCCACGAGCGCCCGCCTGCACACGCAGCTCGCAGCGATCGGCGGCCGGCTCATCGTCGAGGCGCTCGGCCAACTCGGGGCCGGTCGGCTCCAGCGCGCCCCGCAGCCGGCAACGGGTGTCAGTTATGCGCACAAGATCGACAAGGCCGAGAGCCTGATCGACTGGCACGATGGTGCGGCCGTGATCGAGCGCCGGGTGCGGGCCTTCGACCCCTTTCCCGGGGCGAGCCTTGTCTGTCAGGGTGAAGTGCTCAAGCTCTGGCGCGCAGCGGTGCTGCGCCCTGGGGTGGCGCCCCCCGCTGCCGCCGGGACCGTCGTCGGCGCGGGCGAGCACTTGAACGTGGCCTGCGGCGAGGGTGTGCTCAGCCTGCTCGAGGTGCAGCGGCCCGGCGGGCGGAGGATTCCGGTGGCGCAGTACCTTCGCAGCGGCGCTGGCGCCACGCTGCAAGCCGGCGTGAGCCTGGTGCCCGCGGGCTGAACGCTCAAGCTGGCGCAGGGGCCGGCCGATATGAGTGCGAAGGCCTTCCATTCCCGACATGCCCATGCCGCGCCGACCCCGTTTGTTCGACCTGGCCCTCGCCCTGGCCCTGACCGTGCCGTTGGGGGGCTGCGACCTGCTGGGCCTGGAACCGGCCTCGGCGATCGCCGAGCGCAAGGAGGCCGAGAGCAAGGCCGTGGGCGGCGCCTGCCGCCATGCCGGGCGCGCGATCGAGGACTGCTTTGCGCTCAACAAGCGTGCCGACAAGGCCGCAGTCTTTGCGGGTTGGCGCGAGATGAACGACTACATGCGCGAAAACAAGATCGAGCCCGTGCCCCCGCAAGCCCTGGCGTCGGCCGAGACCGCAGCCCGCGCCGCCGACAGCCTCCCGGCGTCGCCGGCCAGGACCAGCAAGCAGTAGGAGCCGCGCGGGGTGCGCGGCTGGCGTGGTCTACAGCGGCGAGCCGGCGGTCAAGTTGGTCGCCGGTAGCGGCTCGGTGAGGAAGCAGTAGCCCCGCGCGGTGTCGCCGCGTTGCCGCAGGCGACAATGGGGACGTGAGTTCCGAGTCTCCTGCGGCTGCCGTTCCGCTCTGGCGCCACCCTGAATTTGCGATCGGCGCGCGTGAGATGTCGGGCATCGCGCTCGGCATCGCCGCCTGGGGCCTCGTGACCGGCGTGGCCATGGTCGACAGCGGCATGGGCGTGCCGCTGGCGGTGTTGATGTCGCTGCTGGTCTTTGCCGGCACGGCCCAACTGGCGACGATGCCACTCATCGCCGCGGGCGCGCCGATCTGGGTCGTGTGGTCGACCGCGATCTGCATCAACCTGCGTTTCGTGATCTTCAGTGCGTCGTGGAGGCCCTACTTCGCGGGCTACCCCCTGCGCCAGCGCCTGCAGTTCGCGTACTTCACGGCGGACCTGAACTACGTTCTCTTCATGCGCCGCTTCCCGGAGCCCAAGCCGGCGCCGGAACACGCGCCCTATTTCTGGGGCGGCTGCCTGACGAACTGGTTGTCTTGGCAACTGTCGTCGCTGGCGGGCATCTTCCTCGCCGATCGCGTGCCGACGCATTGGGGCTTCGGCTTTGCCGGCACCGTGGCGCTGCTCGGCCTGACCTGCTCGCTGCTGAACGACCGCGCGACCTGGGTCGCCGCCGCCGTCGCCGGCTGTGCCTCGGTGGCGGCGTATGCGCTGCCGCTCAAGCTGAACATAGTCGTCGCCATCGCCGCAGCGGTGGCCGTGGGCTTGCTGATCGACCACACGAGCACGCGCGAAGCCAAACCTTCGGAGGACGCCACGTGAGCGCGCAGGGCCGCCCCAAGCGCCACGCCGCAGCGCGCAGCGCGGAGGTCTCCTGATGACGTTCTGGGAGGGCGTGATCACCATCGTCGGCCTGGCGCTGCTCACGGTGATCACGCGCGGCTTTTTCTTCCTGCCGGAGCGCGAGATCCCGATCCCGGGCTGGCTCCGCCAGGGGCTGCGTTACGCGCCGCTCGCCGCGCTGGCGGCGGTGGTCGTGCCCGAAGTGGTGACGAACAAGGGCCAGCTCATCACCACCTTCCAGGACGCCCGCCTCTATGCCGCGGCGGCCGGCGCCGCGTACTACTTCTGGCGCCGCGACATCCTGGGCACGATCCTCAGCGGCATGGCCGTGCTGCTGATGTTGCGACTCGGTCTCGGCTGGTGAGTGCGCTTGGCGCGTGCCTAGAATCTGCGCGCATCCCAGGAGCCACCATGAACGTGATCCGATTCGCCGACCTGGTCGCCAGTGGCCAGGTCGCCGGCAAGCGTGTCTTCATCCGTGCCGACCTCAACGTGCCGCAGGACGACAGCGGCCAGATCACCGAAGACACCCGTATCCGGGCTTCCGCGCCCTGCATCGAGATGGCGCTGAAGGCCGGTGCCGCGGTGATGGTCACCTCGCACCTGGGCCGCCCGACCGAAGGCGAGTTCAAGCCGGCGGACTCGCTGGCGCCGGTGGCGCAGCGCCTGGGCGAGTTGCTCGGGCGCGAGGTGGCGCTGAAGGCGAACTGGGTCGACGGCGTCGACGTCGCGCCGGGACAGGTGGTGATGCTCGAGAACTGCCGCCTGAACAAGGGCGAGAAGCAGAATGACGAAGCCCTGGCGCGCAAGATGGCGGCGCTGTGCGACATCTTCGTTCATGACGCTTTCGGCACCGCGCACCGCGCCGAAGCTTCGACCTACGGCATCGCACAGTACGCGCCCGTCGCCTGCGCCGGGCCTTTGCTCGCGGCCGAGATCGACGCCGTGACGAAGGCGTTGGCAAGCCCCAGGCGCCCGCTCGTGGCCATCGTCGCGGGTAGCAAGGTCAGCACCAAACTCACGATCCTGCAGGCGCTGGCGTCCAAGGTCGACGGCCTCATTGTCGGCGGCGGTATCGCCAACACCTTCATGCTGGCGCTGGGCCTGCCGATCGGCAAGAGCCTGGCCGAGCCGACGCTCCTGGCGGAAGCACGCGCCGTGATCGACGCGATGAAGGCGCGCGGCGCCGAGGTGCCGATCCCGCTCGACGTCGTCGTGGCCAAGGCCTTCAAGGCGGATGCGGTGGCGACGGTCAAGGCCGCCGCCGACGTGGCGGACGACGACCTGATCCTCGACATCGGACCGAAGACGGCGCAGCTGCTCGCCGACAAACTCAAGAGCGCGGGCACGATCGTCTGGAACGGCCCGGTCGGGGTCTTCGAGTTCGACGCCTTTGCGCACGGCACCGAAACCATCGCGCGCGCCATCGCCGCCAGCGCGGCCTTCAGCATCGCCGGCGGCGGCGATACGCTCGCGGCGATCGCCAAATACGGGATCGAGAAAGAAGTGAGCTATATCTCCACCGGCGGCGGCGCCTTCCTGGAGGTGCTGGAAGGCAAGACGCTGCCCGCATTCGAGATCCTCGCAAAACGCGCGGCCGGCTGAGAGCGTACCCGGGCGTCCGGCGAGCGCCCATAATTCGCGCGCCCCTCGCTCAGTCGAAAGCCCCTTCCATGATGCGTGCCACCAAGATCGTCGCCACCCTCGGCCCCGCGTCGAGCGACCCGCAGGTGCTCGAGCGCCTGCTGCGTGCGGGCGTCGATGTCGTGCGGCTCAACTTCAGCCACGGCAAGGCACACGACCACATCGCCCTGGCCGAGCTGGTGCGCGAGACCGCAAAGCGGGTGGGCAAGCCGGTGGCGCTGATGGCCGACCTGCAAGGCCCGAAGATCCGCGTCGGCAAGTTCGTTGACGGCAAGGTGATGCTCGTCACAGGGGAGCGTTTCATCCTCGACGCACAACGCATCGAGCCGGGGGACCTCCACGCGGTGGGACTGGACTATAAGGAGCTGCCGCGCGACGTGAAGCCCGGCGACTGCCTGCTCTTGAACGACGGTCTGATCGTCCTCACGGTCGATGCGGTGCGCGGCGAAGAGGTCCACACCATCGTCAAGGTCGGCGGCACGCTGTCCAACAACAAGGGCATCAACAAGCAGGGCGGCGGCCTCACCGCACCCGCGTTGACGGCCAAGGACATGGACGACATCAAGACCGCGATGAGCTTCCAGGCCGAGTACCTCGCGGTGAGCTTCCCCAAGGGCGCCACCGACATGGAAATGGCGCGCCAGCTGGCGAACGTCGCCGGTGAACCGCACCGCCACAAGCCGGCGCTGATCGCCAAGATCGAACGCAGCGAGGCGATCCCGCAGCTGGAGCACATCCTGCGTGCCAGCGACGGCATCATGGTCGCGCGCGGCGACCTCGCGGTCGAGGTCGGCAACGCCACCGTGCCCGCGCTGCAGAAGAAGATGATCCGCATGGCGCGCGAGATGGACAAGGTCGTCATCACCGCGACGCAGATGATGGAAAGCATGATCCACGTGCCGGTGCCGACCCGCGCCGAGGTCAGCGACGTCGCCAACGCGGTGCTCGACGGCACCGACGCGGTGATGCTGAGCGCCGAAACCGCGGCCGGCAAGTTCCCGGTCGAAACCGTCGAGCAGATGCACGCCATCGCGCTCGAAGCCGAACGCGCCGAGGACGTGCAGCTCGACGCCGACTTCAAGAACAAGCGCTTCGGCCGCATCGACCAGAGCATCGCGATGGGCGCGCTGTTCACGGCGCACCACCTGGGCTGCAAGGCCATCATCGCCCTCACCGAAAGCGGCTCGACCGCCCTCTGGATGAGCCGGCACAACATCAAGGTGCCGATCTACGGCCTGACCTCGAAGGTGCAATCCGAGCGGCGCATGACGCTGTACCGCAACGTGCAGCCGATCCTGATGCCCTCTTACTCCGACCGCGACCAGGCCTTGAACGAGGCCGAGCGCCTGCTCGTCGAGCGCGGCGTGCTGCGCCCGGGCGACACCTACGCAATCACCTGCGGCGAGCCGATGGGTTACCCCGGCGGAACCAACATGCTCAAGGTCTGCCGGGTACCCTGACCACTACCGTGACGGCCTCAGGCCGGCCCGACTCAAGGGGGCAACCTCTGCGGCCCAGCGGAGCGGGCTCCGCGATGTTTAGCTCGATAGAATCCGCCCACTTCACTGCCTTGCGAGGTCCACCATGCCACTCGTTTCGATGCGCCAACTTCTGGACCACGCCGCCGAAAACGGCTACGGCATCCCGGCCTTCAACGTGAACAACCTGGAGCAGGTGCAGGCCGTGATGTCGGCCGCGGCCGAGGTCGGTGCGCCGGTGATCCTGCAGGCCAGTGCCGGTGCGCGCAAGTACGCCGGCGAGGCCTTCATCAAGCACCTGATCCAGGCCGCGATCGAGAGTTACCCGCAGGTGCCGCTGGTGATGCACCAGGACCACGGCCAGAGCCCCGAGGTGTGCAAGGGCGCGATCGACCTCGGCTTCAGCTCGGTGATGATGGACGGCTCGCTCGAAGCCGACGGCAAGTCGATCGCGAGCTACGAATACAACGTCGACGTGACGAAGAAGGTCGTCGCGATGGCGCACGCCACCGGGGTCACCGTCGAAGGCGAGCTCGGCTGCCTGGGCTCGCTGGAGACGATGCGCGGCGACAAGGAAGATGGCCACGGCACCGACGCGACGATGACGCGCGAGCAACTGCTCACCAACCCCGAGCAGGCGGCCGACTTCGTCAAGCGGACGCAGCTCGACGCGCTGGCGATCGCCATCGGCACCAGCCACGGCGCCTACAAGTTCACACGCAAGCCCACCGGCGACATCCTGGCGATCGATCGCATCAAGGAGATCCACCGCCGGATCCCGAACACCCACCTCGTGATGCACGGCAGCTCGAGCGTGCCGCAGGACCTGCTGGCCGAGATCCGCAAGTACGGCGGCGAGATGAAAGAGACCTACGGCGTGCCGGTCGAAGAGATCCAGGAGTCGATCAAGCACGGTGTGCGCAAAGTCAACATCGACACCGACGTGCGCCTCGCGATGACCGCGGCGATCCGGCGCTACCTGGCCGAGAACCCGGGCAAGTTCGATCCCCGTGACTACCTGAAACCGGCGCGCGAAGCGGCCAAGTCGATCTGCCGCCAGCGTTATGTGCAGTTCGGCTGCGAAGGCCAGGGCAGCAAGATCAAGCCTGTGACGCTGGCCCAGATTGCGCAGCGTTACGCCGCCGGGACACTGGCGCAGACGGTGGTCTGATACCTCTTCAGCGGTGTAACACCGCCGCCAGGAAGCGCCCGGTGTGGCTGCTGCCATGGGCCGCAACGGTTTCGGGCGTGCCGACGACCAGCACTTCGCCGCCGCCCGCGCCGCCTTCGGGCCCCATGTCGATGAGCCAGTCGGCGCAGCGGATGACGTCGAGGTTGTGCTCGATGACCACGATCGTGTTGCCGGCGTCACGCAGCTGCTGCAGCACCTTCAACAGCAATCCGATGTCGTGGAAGTGCAGTCCGGTCGTCGGCTCGTCGAGGATGTAGAGCGTGCGCCCGGTGTCGCGCTTGCTGAGTTCGAGCGCGAGCTTGACCCGCTGCGCTTCGCCGCCCGACAGGGTGGTGGCACTCTGGCCGAGCCGGATGTACCCCAGCCCGACGTC
The DNA here is from genome assembly GCA_036523095.1 of Rubrivivax sp. Lineage (GTDB taxonomy): Bacteria > Pseudomonadota > Gammaproteobacteria > Burkholderiales > Burkholderiaceae_C > Rubrivivax. Next base: position 2,949 of record DATDER010000044.1, on the reverse strand, counting down.
GAGCAGCGTCTTCAGCTTGCGTGCGATCGTGGGTACCGCGGCGAAGAAGCTGTGCGCATCCTCCACCGTCATCGCCAGCACCTGCGTGATGTTGCGGCCCTTGTAGGCGATTTCGAGCGTCTCGCGGTTGTAGCGCCCGCCGCGGCAGGTGTCGCAGGGCACGTAGATGTCGGGCAGGAAGTGCATCTCGACCTTGATCACGCCATCACCCTGGCACGCCTCGCAGCGCCCACCCGCGACGTTGAAGCTGAAGCGACCGGCGCCGTAGCCGCGCTCGCGCGCGGCCGGCACCTCCGCGAAGAGCTCACGAATCGGCGTGAAGAGCCCGGTGTAGGTCGCGGGGTTGCTGCGCGGGGTGCGCCCGATCGGGCTCTGGTCGACGTTGATCACTTTGTCGAAGTTGTCGAGGCCCTCGATCTCGTCGTAAGGCGCAGGCTCGGCGTGGCTCTGGTAGAGCTTGCGTGCGACCGCGGCGTACAAGGTGTCGTTGACGAGCGTGCTCTTGCCCGAGCCCGACACGCCGGTGACGCAGGTGAAGAGGCCGACCGGGAACTCCACCGTCACCCGGCGCAGGTTGTTGCCGCGCGCGCCGACGATGCGCAGGACCTCTGCGCCGCTGTTGCTTGGGGCGCCACCCGAAGGCCGCTGGCGTGCGGGCATGCCGATGCGAAGCCGGTGCGCCAGGTAGGCGCCGGTGAGCGAATCGGCGCTCGCTTCCACGTCGCCCGGCGTGCCCTGCGCCATCACACGCCCGCCGTGCACACCGGCGCCCGGCCCCATGTCGACGACGTGGTCGGCGGCGCGGATCATGTCCTCGTCGTGTTCGACCACGAGCACCGAGTTGCCCAGGTCGCGCAGGTGCTTCAGCGTGCCGATGAGGCGCTCGTTGTCGCGCTGGTGCAGGCCGATGCTCGGCTCGTCGAGCACGTACATCACGCCGCTCAGGCCCGAGCCGATCTGGCTCGCAAGGCGGATGCGCTGCGACTCGCCGCCCGAGAGCGTGTCGGCGCCGCGGTCCAGGCTCAGGTAGGTCAGGCCGACGTCGTTGAGAAAGCGCAGCCGCGAGCGGATCTCGCGCACGATCTTGTCGGCGATCTCGGCCTTGGCGCCGACCAGGCGCAGGGTTTCGAAGTACGTCAGGCAGTCGGCGAGGGTGGCGTGTTCGATCTGGTAGATCGGCCGCCCGGGTACGTCGGGCGCCGCGTCCGCGGCCTGCAGGAACACATGCCGTGCTTCGCGCCGCAGGCGCGAGCCTTCGCAGGCGGCACAGGGCTTGGCGGAGACATAACGTGCCAGGTCTTCGCGCACCGCGGCCGAGTCGGTCTCGCGGTAACGGCGCTCGAAGCTGGGCACGATGCCTTCGAAAGGGTGCGAGCGCTTGACGGTCCGGCTCTTGCCGCGCGCGCCTTGGGCCTCGTAGACGAAGTCGATGTTCTCGCTGCCCGAGCCCTGGAGCACCAGGGCCTGCGACTTCTTCGACAGTTGCTCGAAGGGCGTCTCGAGGTCGAAGCCGGCGTGCCGGGCCACGCTCTCCAGCAGCGTGAAGGTGTAGTTGTTGCGCCGGTCCCAGCCTTTCACCGCGCCAGCGGCCAGGCTCAGGCTCGGGAAGGCGACGACCCGCTCCGGGTCGATCGCGCTGACCTGTCCCAGCCCGTCGCAGGCGGGGCAGGCGCCGACGGGTGAGTTGAAGGAGAAGAGGCGTGGCTCGAGTTCGGGCAGCGAGTAGCTGCACACCGGGCAACCGAACTGGCTGCTGAAGCCGTGTTCGCGCCCGCTGTCGACCTCGATCGCGATCGCGCGGCCTTCGGCAATACGCAGCGCGGCCTCGAAGCTCTCGGCCAGCCGCTGCACCACGCCCGGCGCACTGCGCAGGCGGTCGATCACGACATCGATGTCGTGTTTTTCGGCCTTCTTCAGGACCGGCAGGTCGCTCGCCTCGAATACCGTGCCATCGACTCGGAAGCGCACATAACCCTGCGCCTGCAGGTCGGCAAAGGTGTCGGCGAACTCGCCCTTTCGGTCACGTGCCACGGGCGCCAGCACCATCAGGCGCGTGCCTTCGGGCAGGGCGAGGCAGGCGTCGACCATCTGGCTCACGCTCTGGGCCCGCAGCGCGAGCCGGTGGTCGGGGCAGAAGGGCGTGCCGGCGCGGGCGTAGAGCAGGCGAAGGTAGTCGTGGATCTCGGTGATCGTGCCGACGGTCGAGCGCGGGTTGTGCGAGGTCGCCTTCTGCTCGATGCTGATCGCGGGCGACAAGCCCTCGATGACATCGACATCGGGCTTGTCCATCAGTTGCAGGAACTGGCGTGCGTAGGCCGACAGGCTCTCGACGTAACGCCGCTGGCCTTCGGCGTACAGCGTGTCGAAGGCGAGGCTCGACTTGCCCGATCCCGACAGCCCTGTGATCACCACCAGCGCGTGCTTGGGGATGTCGAGGTCGATGTTCTTCAGGTTGTGCGTGCGGGCGCCGCGCACCTTGATCAGGGCGGGTTCAGCAGAGGCGCGGCGTTCGGGCATCGGGGGACGGCGGGGCAAACCGTCCATGATAACGACGCCCGCCTTTGCGGCGGCCCGCGCCGCAAAGGCTCAGGCGACGGGGGTCTGCAGCACGCGCAGGATCTCGCGCCCGTAGGCCTCGAGCTTCTTGGCACCCACGCCGCTGATGCCGGCCAGGGTGTCGAGCGAGTCCGGGCACTCGCGCGCCATCTCGGCCAGCGTGGTGTCGTGGAAGACGACGAAGGCAGGCAGGTTGTGCTCGCGGGCGACCTCGGCGCGCCAGGCCTTGAGGTTGATGAATCGCACCTGCGCGTCCGGGCCGAGGTTGGCTGCGGCGGCCGGTGGCGCGGTGCTGCGGCGTGTGCGTTTGGCGGGCGTGGCGGCGGTAGATTCGCGCAGTTGCACCGGCGTCTGGCCCTTGAGCACGGGGCGCGAGCCGTCGGTGAGGCTCAG
>DATDER010000043.1:0-16933 GCA_036523095.1 Rubrivivax sp. | reverse complement strand
GGTAGAAGTCGCCGCGGTGCATGTGCGAGACGTGGGTGCGCGAAGCCTGGGGCCACTCGCTCATCGAGTGCGGGTTCTTGCGTGCGTACTCCTTGACGGCGCGCGGTGCGCGGCGGTCGGAGTTGCCTTCGCGCAGCACCGGGTTCACGGCGCTGCCGGTGCAGCGGGAGTACCGCGCGCGGATCGACTTCTCTTCCTCGGTCTTGGGGTCGTCGGGGTAGTCGGGGATCTTGTAGCCCTTGGCTTGCAGCTCGCGGATGCAGACCTGCAGTTGCCCGACCGACGCACTGATGTTGGGCAGCTTGATGATGTTGGTGTCGGGCAGCAAGGTCAGCCGGCCGAGCTCGGACAGCGTGTTGGGCACCCGCTGGGCCTCGGTCAGGTACTCCGGGAACTCGGCGAGCACCCGTGCAGCGACCGAAATGTCGCTTTCTTCGACCTGGATGCCGGCCGGCGCCGTGAAGGCACGGACGATCGGCAGGAAGGCGTAGGTCGCCAGCAAGGGCGCTTCGTCGGTGAGGGTGTAGATGATGGTGGGCTGCGGCGTGGTCATTCTCGAATCTCCAGAGGTACTGCTGAGTTCTGCATCCAGGTAGTGTGACTGCTGCCGATGCTGGGCGGGCGCACTGCATCAAGCGAACACTGTGCCATCGCTTGCTTACCGGCCGCGCCCGTCCTTCAACCCCGTGATGCGGTTGAAGATCGGCCGACCGGGCACGTGGTCCACGCGGTCGGCGACGAAGTAGCCGTGGCGTTCGAACTGGATCTTGGCGTCGGGCTTCGCGCCGGCGAGTGAAGGCTCAATGAAGGCGGCCACCACCTGCAAGCTGTTCGGGTTGATCGCGTCACGGAAGTCGCTGTCGCCCGCACCCGGCTGGTCGTCGCTGAACAGGCGCTCGAACAGTCGCACTTCGGCCGGCAGTGCGTCGTGCGCGCCGACCCAGGTGATCGTGCCCTTGACCTTGACGGCGTCGGCGCCCGGGGTGCCGCTCTTGGTGTCGGGCATCACGCTGGCGAGCACGGCGGTGATGTGGCCCGCGGCGTCCTTCTCGCAGCCGGTGCATTCGACGACCATGCCGTATTTCAGGCGGGTCTTGTTGCCCGGGAAAAGGCGGAAGAAGCCCTTCGGCGGCACCTCGGCAAAGTCCTCGCGCTCGATCCAGACCTCGGGGCCGAGGCCGAAGTGGCGCAGGCCCAACTCGGGCAGGTGCGGGTGGACGGGCGCCTGGCAGGGCTCGATGTGCGCGGCGCCGAACAACTCACCCCAGTTCGTCAACTTCAACTTCACAGGGTCGAGCACCGCCATCGCACGCGCGGACTTGCCTTCGAGGTCGTCGCGCAGCGCGATGTCGAGCACCGAATAGTCGATCCAGATGTTGGTCTTGCTGGCACCCGTGGCGTCGGCCATCGCGCGGATGCTCTCTGGCGTATAGCCACGGCGGCGCATGCCGAACAGCGTGGGCATGCGCGGGTCGTCCCAGCCCTTGACGATGTCTTCGTCGACCATCGCCTTGAGCTTGCGCTTGCTCGTCATCACGCCGGTGAGGTTGAGGCGGCCGAACTCGACCTGCTTGGGCAACGGACGCGCCAGCAGGCCGAGCGTGGCGAGGTTCTCCAGCAGCCAGTCGTAGAACGGGCGCTGATCTTCGAATTCCAGCGTGCAGAAGCTGTGCGTGATGCGTTCCAGCGCGTCCTCGATCGGGTGCGCGTAGGTGTACATCGGGTAGATGCACCACCGGTCGCCGGTGTTGTGGTGCGTGGCGTGCTTGATGCGGTACAGCGCCGGGTCGCGCAGGTTGATGTTGGGCGAGCGCATGTCGATCCGCGCCCGCAGCACCGCGGCGCCGTCGGGCAGCGTGCCGCCCTGCATGTCCTGGAAACGCGCCAGGTTCTCGGCGGGCGTGCGGCTGCGGAAGGGGCTGTCGGTGCCGGGCGTGTTGAAGTCACCGCGGTGCGCGCGCATCTCGTCGGCACTCTGCTCGTCGACGTAGGCGAGGCCGGCACCGATCAGCGCCTCGGCGGCACGCCGCATGAAGTCGAAGTAGTCGCTGGCGTAATACAGGTGGCTCGTGCCGCCGACGTTCCAGTCGAAGCCGAGCCAGTGCACCGCCTCGATGATCGCGTCGACGAACTCCTGTTCTTCCTTCTCGGGGTTGGTGTCGTCGAAACGCAGGTGGCAGACGCCGCCGTACTGTTGCGCGAGGCCGAAGTTCAGGCAGATGCTCTTGGCGTGGCCGACGTGCAGGTAGCCGTTGGGCTCGGGCGGGAAGCGGGTGCGGATCTTCGCCGGGTCCGCTGCGCCGGCAGCGTGGTGCGCCGCGTCGCCGGGGCTGCCGCCGAAACGCCGGCCGGCGTAGGTGCCGGCTTCGAGGTCACGCTCGATGATCGAGCGCAGGAAATTGCTCGACGCGGGCGCTTCGTCTTTCGGGGCAGCTGGCATGGGGCGGCGTGGGAGGCTCCCAGCGCGGGTGTAGGGGAAGCCGAAGATTCTATCGACCGCTCTCCGGCCCGGCGCCGGTCAGGGCGCCGCGAGCCGCTCCCGGATCGTCTCCACACGCGCCCGGTTGACGCCGAAGTCCTTGCGCCCGACCCGCGAGGCCGAGCGGACCTGGATCGCCCCCGAGACCGGGTCGGCCCAGAACTCGGCGTCGTCGACGAACTTCATCCAGCGTGTCGTGAACTGCACGTACAGGTAGTCGGGCCGCGCCTCGATGACCTTCGCGCCGGACATCGACGCGACGGCATTCTTCAGCCGTTGCATCGTCGATGCCAGGTCGCCGCGCGCCGCCAGCGGCGCGATTTGCGCGCCTTCACTGCCGGGCCACGACGAGGCCTGGCTGCTCACGCTGTTGTCAGTCTTCGACGGCGCCTTGAGCCGACCTTCACGCACGCCCAGGTCGGTCGGTGCCTTGCCGCTGAGCAGGCCGAGCTGCGCTGCGAGCAGGCCGAACAGGCCGATGCCGGCCACGGCCGCGAGCAGCGTCTTCAGCAGTGTCATGCGGGGCCTGCGGCGCCTCAGCGGCGCTTGCCGCCGAACAACGAACCCAGCACACCGCGGACGATCTCGCGCCCCACGGCCGACCCGGCCGTGCGCATGGCCGAGGTGGCCGCCGCTTCGGCCAGCCCCGGGCGGCGCCCGCCGCGCGGGCCGGTGCTGCCGAACAGAATGTCCGACAACCCGCCCATCAGCCCGCCACTGGCGGCCTCTTGAGGCGCTTTCGACTGCGCCTGCACCGCAGCGTCGGCGCTCTGCACCGCGCGCCCCTTGAGCATCTCGAAGGCCGATTCGCGGTCGGCCGTCTTCTCGTAAGTGCCGGCGACGAGCGAGCCGGCCACCAGGGCCTTGCGCTGCTCGGGCGAAATCGGCCCGATCTGGCTTCCCGGCGGCAGCACGTAGACACGTTCGGTCACCGCGGGGCGGCCCTTCTCGTCAAGGAAGCTGACGAGGGCCTCGCCGACGCCGAGCTCGGTGATCGCGGTTTCGATGTCGAGCTTGGGGTTGGCTCGCATCGTCGTCGCGGCCGACTTCACCGCTTTCTGGTCGCGCGGCGTGAAGGCACGCAAGGCGTGCTGGACCCGGTTGCCGAGCTGGCCCAGCACCGTGTCGGGGATGTCGAGCGGGTTCTGGGTCACGAAATAGACCCCGACGCCCTTCGAGCGCACCAGCCGCACGACGAGTTCGATGCGCTCGACCAGCACCTTGGGCGCTTCGTTGAACAGCAGGTGGGCCTCGTCAAAGAAGAACACGAGCTTGGGCTTGTCAAGGTCTCCCACCTCGGGCAGCGTCTCGAAGAGCTCGCTCAGCATCCAGAGCAGGAAGGTCGCGTACAGCCGCGGCGAACTCATCAGCTTGTCGGCGGCGAGCACGTTGATCACGCCCTTGCCGTCGACTGTCTGCATGAAGTCGCCGATGTCGAGCATCGGCTCGCCGAAGAACTTGTCGCCGCCCTGCGCCTCGATCTGCATCAGGCCGCGCTGGATCGCGCCCACGCTCGCGGCACTGATGTTGCCGTATTCGGTGGTGAAGGTCTTGGCGTTCTCGCCCACGTGCTGAAGCATCGCGCGCAGATCCTTCATGTCGAGCAGCGCCATGCCGTTGGTGTCGGCGATCTTGAAGACCAGGTTCAGCACCCCGGCCTGGGTTTCGTTCAGCGCGAGCATGCGGCCGATCAGCAGCGGGCCCATGTCGCTGACGGTGGCGCGCACCGGGTGACCCTGTTCGCCGAAGACGTCCCACAGCGTGGTCGGGCACGCGACGGGGGCCGGCGTGTCGATCTCGCGGTCCTTCAGCACCTGGGCCATCTTGTCGGGGATCTTGCCGGCCTGGCTGATGCCGGTGAGGTCGCCCTTCACGTCGGCCAGGAACACCGGCACGCCGATGCGGCTGAAGTTCTCTGCCAATGTCTGCAGCGTGATCGTCTTGCCCGTGCCGGTGGCGCCGGTGATGAGGCCGTGGCGGTTGGCCAGTGCCGGCAGCAGGTGGCACTCGGTGGTGCCATGCTTGGCTACCAGGATCGGTTCGGGCATCGCATGGACTCCACAAAGCGGGGCACAAGTAAACTCACACCAGTCTATACAAACGCAGGCCCGACGCCTCCGAAAGCGCGCGGCCGACGAAGGGAAGAATCAAATGGCCGGGCACTCCAAATGGGCCAACATCCAGCACCGCAAGGGCCGCCAGGACGAAAAGCGCGGCAAGGCCTGGACAAGGGTGATCCGCGAGATCATGGTCGCCGCCCGCCTCGGCGGCGGTGACGTCAGCGCGAACCCGCGCCTGCGGCTGGCGATCGAGAAGGCGAAGGCCGTCAACCTGCCGGTCGACACCGTCAAGCGCAACATCGACAAGGCCACCGGCAACCTCGAAGGCGTGAGCTACGAGGAGATCCGCTACGAAGGCTACGGCATTGGCGGCGCGGCGATCATCGTCGACTGCATGACCGACAACCGCGTGCGGACCGTGGCCGAGGTGCGCCACGCCTTCAGCAAGTACGGCGGCAACATGGGGACCGAAGGTTCGGTCGCCTTCCAGTTCAAGCATTGCGGCCAGTTTGTTTTTGCGCCGGGCGCTGACGAGGACAGGTTGATGAACGTCGCGCTCGAAGCCGGCGCCGAAGACGTGGTCACCGGCGACGACGGTTCGATCGAAGTGCTCTGCGCGGCGCCCGATTTCGAAGCCGTGAAAGCTGCACTGGAAGCAGCCGGCCTGAAGCCCGATGTCGCCGAGGTGACGATGCGTGCCGAGAACCCGGTCGAGCTCGCGGGCGAAGACGCGCTCAGGATGCAGAAGCTGCTCGACGTGATCGAAGACCTCGACGACGTGCAGGATGTCTTCCACAACGCGACACTATGAGCCCCCACGCTCACTTTGTTCGCTGCCCCCCGAGGCGGCGCTTGCGGCGGGCCGGCGAAGCCGGATCCCCGCAAGGCCTTGATCCAATCCAATCCAGAGCTTTGTCGTCATGAAGGTGCTGGTCATCGGTGGTGGCGGGCGCGAGCACGCGCTGGCCTGGAAGCTCTCGCAGAGCCCGCGTGTGCAACGGGTCTACGTGGCTCCCGGCAACGGCGGCACGGCGGCCGACCCGGCGTTGCGCAACGTGCCGATCGACGACATCGCCGCGCTCGCCGACTTCGCACAGGCCGAGAAGATCGCACTCACGGTCGTGGGCCCCGAGGCGCCGCTCGCGGCTGGCGTGGTCGATCTCTTCCGCGCCCGCGGCCTGCGCATCTTCGGCCCGACACGGGCTGCGGCGCAGCTCGAGAGTTCGAAGGCCTTTTCCAAGGCCTTCATGCAGCGCCACGGGATCCCGACCGCGCGTTACGCCAGCTTCACCGACGCGGCGGCGGCGCACGCTTACGTGGACGCGCAGGGCGCGCCGATCGTCGTCAAAGCCGACGGCCTGGCTGCCGGCAAGGGTGTGGTGGTGGCCCTGAGTGCGGCCGAGGCGCACGCCGCCATCGATGACATGCTGTCGGCCAACACGCTCGGCGTGGTCCACAACGACGGCGGTGCACGCGTCGTGATCGAAGAGTTCATGGCCGGTGAAGAGGCGAGCTTCATCGTCGTCTGCGACGGCAAACACACCCTCGCACTGGCCACGAGCCAGGACCACAAACGCATCGGCGACGGCGACAACGGGCCCAACACCGGCGGCATGGGTGCGTATTCGCCCGCACCGGTGGTCACACCCAACGTGCATGCGCGGGTGATGCACGAGATCGTGCTGCCGACCATCGCCGGCATGGCCCAGGACGGCATGCCATTCACCGGTTTCCTTTACGCCGGCCTGATGATCGACGCCCAGGGCCAGCCGCGCACCGTGGAGTTCAACGCCCGCCTCGGCGACCCCGAGGCGCAGGTGTTGTTGATGCGCTTGAAGAGCGACCTGCTCGACCTGCTGCTGCACGCCACCGAGGGCACGCTCGACCAGGCCCAGCTTCAATGGGACCGGCGTGCGGCGCTCGGTGTCGTGATGGCCGCTGGCGGCTACCCTCAAGCGCCCCGCAAGGGCGAGGCCATCACCGGCCTGCCCGCGGCGACCGACGACACCCAGGTGTTCCATGCCGGTACCACGCGGCAGCCTGACGGCACGCTCGTCACGAACGGGGGGCGCGTGCTGTGCGTCACCGCGCTCGGCGAGCCGGTGCGCGCCGCGCAGCAGCGGGCCTACGAAGCGCTCAAGTCCATCCGCTTTGCCGGCGCGCAGTGGCGCAGCGACATCGGTCACCGTGCGATCAAGGCGCGTTGATGGCAGCGCCCGACACCGCCGCCGTCCGCCGCTACCTGCTGGACTTGCAGGGCCGCATCATCGATGCGCTGCAAGCCGAGGACGGGCATGCCTTCCTGTCGGACGGCTGGACGCGCGCCCCGGGTGAACGCCTGCAAGGCGACGGGCTGACGCGCCTCGTCGAAGAAGGTGCCTTGTTCGAACGCGGCGGCTGCAATTTCAGCCATGTCACCGGCCGCCAGTTGCCACCCTCGGCGACCCAGCACCGGCCCGAACTGGCGGGCGCGCCGTGGGAGGCGATGGGCGTGTCGCTCGTGATGCACCCGCGCAGCCCCATGGTGCCCACGGTGCACATGAACGTGCGCTTCTTCGTCGCCTTGCCCGAAGGGAGCGACGCAGTGTTCTGGTTCGGCGGCGGCATGGACCTGACGCCCTACTACGGTTTCGAAGAAGACGCGCAGCACTTCCACCGCACTTGCCGCGACGCGCTCGGCGCCGTCGACACCCAGCTCTATCCGCGCTTCAAGACCTGGTGCGACGAGTACTTCGTCCTGAAGCACCGCAACGAGCAGCGCGGCATCGGCGGTGTCTTCTTCGACGACTTCGCCGAGGGCGGCTTCGACGGCAGCTTTGCCGTCATGCGCGCCGTGGGCGACGCCTTCACGCAGGCCTACCTGCCGATCGTGCAACGCCGGCGCGAGGCGCCCTACGGCGAACGCGAACGCGACTTCCAGGCCTACCGGCGCGGGCGCTACGTCGAATTCAACCTGGTCTGGGACCGTGGCACCTTGTTCGGGCTGCAGAGTGGCGGGCGCACCGAAAGCATCCTGATGTCGATGCCGCCTCGCGCTCAGTGGCGCTATGACTGGAAGCCCGAGCCCGGCACGCCCGAGGCGCGGCTGTACAGCGATTTTCTGCAGCCGCGGGATTGGGCTTGAGCAGGCGCATAGGGGTGTTCGGCGGTACCTTCGACCCGCCACACAACGCGCATGTCGCGCTGGCACGCACGGCGCTCGTCGAGTTGAAGCTGGACGAAGTGCGCTGGATCCCCGCCGGCGCGCCGTGGCAGAAGACACGCGCGGTGACCGCGGCCGAGCACCGCGAGGCCATGACACGCTGCGCGATCCAGGGCGAGCCGCACTTCGTGCTCGACCGCTGCGAACTGTCGCGTGAGGGCCCGAGCTACACGCTCGATACCGTGCGCCAACTGCAGGCCGCCGAGCCCGAGGCGGCGTGGTACCTCGTCATCGGCCAGGATCAGTATGCCGGGCTGCACAGCTGGCGCGCCTGGCAGGACCTGCTCGGCCGTGTCGTGCTGGCGGTGGCCAACCGGCCCGGCGCGGTGTCTGCGGTGAACCCCGAGGTGCTGCGCTTCCCGCACCGCGCGGTGCCCTTGCCGATGCTGGACATCTCTTCGACCGACATCCGCCAAAGGGTCGCGCAGGGCGAGACCATCGAGCATCTGGTGCCGCATGACGTCGCACGCTATATTGCCGACCACCACCTCTACAAGGACGCCGCCGCGCACTGAATGGACATCCGCAAGCTGCAACGGGCCATCGTCGATGGGCTCGAAGACGTGAAGGCCCAGCACATCGTGGTCTTCAACACCGAGGCGATGTCGCCGCTCTTCGAGCGTGTGATCATCGCGTCGGGCACCAGCAACCGTCAGACCAAGGCCCTCGCCTCGAGCGTGCGCGACGCCGTCAAGGCCGGCGGCATGCAGGTACTGCGTTCCGAGGGCGAGGCCAACGGCGAGTGGATCATCGTCGACTGCGGCGCGGCCGTGGTGCACGTGATGCAGCCTTCGGTGCGCGAGTACTACCGGTTGGAAGAAATCTGGGGCGGCAAGCCGGTCGGGATGAAGTTCGGCAAACCGGACCGGGCGCCAGAGAAGTCCGCCGCGGCGAAAAAGCTCGCGGCGAAGAGCGCGCCGGCGAAGAAGTCGGCGCCGCCAGCGAAGAGGCCGGCCACGCGCCAGCCGCCGGCGGCCAAGAAGGTCGCCGCCAAGAAGGCCACCGCCAAGAAGGCCGCACCGGCGCGCAAGGCACCGGCCGCCAAGCGCGCGCCACGCAAGACCGCCCGGGCCTGACAACCGATGCGGCTCATCGTGGCCGCTGTTGGTCTGCGCCAGCCCGCCTGGGCCGAGGCGGCATGGGACGATTTCGCGAAGCGCTTCCCGCCCGAAGCGAAGCTGGAACTGAAGGCGCTGAAGGCCGAGCCGCGCAGCGGCAAGACACCGCCCCAGTGCATGGCCGCCGAGGCGCAGCGCTTCGAGGCCGCGTTGCCCAAGGGGGCGCGGCGCGTCGTGCTCGACGAAGACGGCACCCGCCGCAGCACCGCGCAACTGGCCGCGCGGCTGGAGTTCTGGCTCGGCGACGGTCGCGATGTGGCGCTGCTGATCGGCGGCCCCGATGGGCTCGACCCTGCGCTGAAGGCGCGCGCCGACGAGACGCTGCGCTTGTCCGACCTCACGCTGCCGCACGCCTTTGCGCGTGTGCTGCTGGCCGAGGCGCTGTACCGCGCCTGGTCGGTCACGGCGGGCCACCCCTATCACCGCGAGTGAGCATGGTGCCGCACCACGAGTTTGTCTACCTCGCATCACAAAGCCCGCGCCGGCGCCAACTGCTGGGCCAGATCGGGGTCCGGCTGGAGCCGCTGCTGCCCGGGGACGGTGAAGACGCAGAGGCACTCGAGCAGACACGCAGCGGCGAACTGCCGGCCGCCTACGTGCAGCGTGTGACGCAGGCCAAGCTGCACGCCGCAAGGTGCCGCCTGGCCGAGCGGGGCCTGCCGCCGGCGCCGATTCTGTGCGCCGACACCACGGTCGCGCTGGGACGGCGCATCCTGGGCAAACCGGCGCACGCCGACGAAGCCCAGGCGACGCTCGCCGCGCTGTCTGGTCGCACGCACCGTGTGCTGACGGCCGTCGCAGTGTGGACCGGCCGCCGCACGGAACACGCCCTCAGCGTGTCGCACGTGCGTTTTGCCAAGTTGTCTCCAGGGGTGATCGATGCCTACGTCGCGAGCGGCGAGCCCGAAGGCAAGGCTGGCGCTTACGCGATCCAGAGCGCGTTCGCGGCCTGCATCGAGCACATCGACGGCAGCTACAGCGGCATCATGGGCCTGCCGCTGTTCGAGACCGCGCAGATGCTGCAGCGCGCCCGGGTGCGGCTCGGGCTCGCCGCCTAGACCGTCCGACGCCGGGCCGCCCCCGTAGCGCAACGTCTCTCGGGGGCAGGAGCGCAGCGACTGGGGGCTAGACTGTTCTCATGGCGAATCAGGACATCCTCATCAATTGGGCGCCGCAGGAGACACGCGTCGCCGTGGTCGAGAACGGCGTCGTGCAGGAGTTGCATGTCGAACGCGCGCTCGAACGTGGACTCGTCGGCAACATCTACCTCGGCAGGGTCTCGCGCGTGCTGCCGGGCATGCAAAGCGCCTTCATCGACATCGGACTCGACCGCGCCGCATTCCTGCACGTGGCCGACCTGCACCCGCCGAACGGCGCCAAGGCCGAGCGACGCGACGACGTACCGCCGGTGCCGATCGAACGCCAGGTCTTCGAAGGCCAGGCACTCACGGTCCAGGTGGTGAAGGACCCGATCGGGACCAAGGGTGCGCGCCTGACGACGCAGATCAGCATTGCCGGGCGCATGCTCGTGTTCCTGCCGCAGGACAACCACATCGGCATCTCGCAGAAGATCGGTTCGGGCGAGGTGCGCGAGCAGTTGCGCGCGCGCATGGTCGCGCTGACCACCGGGCCGGACGACGCGCCCGGTGTGGGCGGCTTCATCCTGCGCACCAACGGCGAAGAAGCCACCGACGCCGAGCTGGCCGACGACATCGCCTACCTGCGCAAGACCTGGGGCCTGGTGCGCGAGCGTGCGATGTCGAAACCGCCCGGCACCTTGCTGCACCAGGACCTAGGCCTCGCCGAGCGGGTGCTGCGTGACCTGACGACCGAGGCGACACAGACGATCCGCATCGACTCCCGGCTGCAGTTCGACGCGCTGCAGGCCTTCGGCGCGGTCTACATGCCGGCGGTCGTGGCCAAGCTCGAGCACTACAAGGGCGAGCGGCCGATCTTCGACCTCTTCGGCATCGAGGAAGACGTCACGCGTGCACTCGCACGGCGGGTCGACCTCAAGTCGGGCGGCTACCTGATCATCGACCAGACCGAGGCGTTGACGACGGTGGATGTCAACACCGGCGGCTTCGTCGGCGCACGCAATTTCGATGACACGATCTTCAAGACCAACCTCGAATCGGCCGGCGCCATCGCACGCCAGCTGCGGCTGCGCAACCTGGGCGGCATCATCATCGTCGACTTCATCGACATGACACGCGAAGAGCACCAGCAGGCGGTGCTCGCCGAGTTCAAGAAGCAGCTGTCGCGCGACCGCACGCGGGTCACCGTGAGCGGCTTCACCCAGCTCGGGCTGGTGGAGATGACCCGCAAGCGCACGCGCGAGAGCCTGGCGCACATGCTGTGCGAGCCTTGCCCGACCTGCCAGGGCCGTGGGCAGGTCAAGACGGCGCGCAGCGTCTGTTACGACATCCTGCGCGAGATCCTGCGCGAGGCGCGCCAGTTCAACCCCAAGGAGTACCGCGTCATCGCGAGCGCCACCGTGGTGGAGATGCTGCTCGACGAGGAGAGCGTGCACCTGGCCGGCTTGAGCGAGTTCATCGGCAAGCCGATCTCGCTCTCGGCCGAGGGGGCGATGAATCCTGAGCAATACGACATCGTCCTGATGTAGAGGATCGCGGCGACCAGATTCGGTGCTTGCTCAGGTTGCCGTCGGGTTGCGCTTCAGGTCGCAGGGCCGCCGAGCTTGTCGCCGATGCGTGCGCGCAGGCGTTCGACGATCTCGTCGATGATCAGCAGCGTCTGCTCCTCGCCGAGCGCGACCACGGCCTTGTCGCGCACCGAGTAGTGCATCATCAGCAGCGAGCGCAGCTTGTCGAAGGCGCGCGCGTTCTGGTTTCCGCACACCAGCGGGTCCTTGCGCAGCACGCGCTCGATCACACCGGGGTCAAGGATCGGTATCTGGCACGTCACCGCGAGTTGGGCGATTTCGCGGTCGATCTCATCGAAGTGATTCAACCAGCGGGCATGTCGATAGGGATCTTCGGCCATTCACGTTCTCCTTTCAGGCGCCTGCGCGCGATATTTCTGCAGCCTCAGTAGCGCTGCGCAATGGTCATGGCCGGCAGGTCCGGCTGAACGTAGGCGCCGGCCTTCTGCCGCTTCGGCAGCATGATCGTCTCGCGCGAATAATCGTACCAGCGGTTGTATGACTTCAGGTCCAATGGCGACGGTTTCCAGATCTTGCGCCCGTCGTGTTTGTCCTTCTTGCCTTTGCCCACCATCGACGTCTTTGTTGGTTCAAGGGGACAGCGCGGACACGGGCGGCAGTTGCGAAAGCATAGGATCGCGAAGCACGGCGAGTTGCGCCCCCCCTCCGAGATGGGGAGGCAGGCTTCTGGCATCACTAGAATTCAACGCGTCTGCGCGACGGAGTCCATCATGAAAGTCGAACTGTCCGAGTCTGCAACCGACAAGCGCCGCGCAAGTCAACTGCTCGATGTGCTGATCCGCGCCGGCCTGATCCTGGCGTTGGCGATGCTGTGTTACCGGATCTTCGCGCCCTTCATCGTGCTGATGGTCTGGGCGCTGATCCTGGCGGTCACGCTCTATCCACTGCACCAGGCGCTCGCCGCCAAGATGGGCGGGCGGCAGGGCTGGGCGGCGACGCTGATGACGGTGCTCGGCGTTGCGCTGATCGTCGTGCCCACGGCGGTCCTGCTGGATTCGGTCGGCACCTCGGTGCACGGCCTGGCCAACGACCTGCAAGAGAACACGCTGCAGATTCCGCCGCCCAAGCCGGGCGTCGCCGAGTGGCCGGTGGTCGGGCCGAAGGTCCACGCCTATTGGCAACTGGCGCACGACAACCTGCCGGCGCTGGTCAAGAGCCTGCAGCCGAAGCTCGGTGAGCTGGCCAAGTCGGCGCTGGGCATGGTGGCCAGCATCGGCGGCGGCATCCTGGTGTTCGTCGCGGCCTTCATCGTCGCTGGCATCATCATGGCGTTCGGCAAGGCCGGCGATCGCGCCAGCCACGCGATCTTCGCGCGCATCGTCGGCGTCGAACGCGGCGACGAATTCACCACGCTATCGGTGGCGACGATCCGTGCCGTCGCGCAGGGCGTGGTCGGCATCGCCTTCATCCAGGCCATTCTTGTCGGTCTGTTCCTTCTCCTCGCCGAGGTGCCGCTGGCCGGCGTGCTGGCGCTCGTGGTGCTCGTGCTCGGCATCGCGCAGGTGCCGGCGCTGATCGTCACGCTGCCGGCGATCGCCTACATCTGGATGAGCGGCGCCTACGACACTGGCGCGGCCGTGGTGAACTCGGTGCTGCTGTTCGTCGCCGGCATGGCCGACAACGTGCTCAAGCCGCTGATGCTCGGCCGGGGCGTCGATGCGCCGATGCCGGTGATCCTGCTCGGTGCGCTCGGCGGTATGGCTGCGGGTGGCATCGTCGGCCTGTTCGTCGGCGCGGTGCTGCTGGCACTGGGTTATCAGATCTTCATGGGCTGGGTGGCTGCCAACCCTGAACTGAAATCGACGACCAGCAGCAGCGCCGCGACCGGGGCCGAGTGAGCCGGCCGTGCCCGGTGGCAGCCCCGGCTTGGATGACAGATCATGACCTTCATGAACTTCCTGATCGGCTTGCCGCTGATGCTGCTGTGCCTGGTGGTGCAGACGGCGATCGCCTTCTGGTGCGTGCGCTACTACATGAACCATCCGTCGCACATCGGCGGCGGCCAGGGCTTCATGGCCGGCATTTCCCCGCTGATCGTCGTTTCGCTGGTGATGATGTTCGGCACCTTGTTGCAGATCGTGCTCTGGGGCGGCCTGTTCCTGTGGCTCGGCGAGTTCGACCAGGCCTACGACGCGATCTACCACTCGGCGGTAAATTTCACCTCGCTCGGCTACGGCGACATCGTCATGCGCCGCGAGCGCAGGCTGCTCGGCCCGCTGGAGGCGGTGAACGGCGTGCTGATGCTGGGCATGAGTGCGGCCACCCTGATGGCGATCCTGCAGCATATGGTCACGCTGCTGCGCGATGCGCGGCCGGATGGGGCGCCACTTGACAACGCATGGAGGGACACATGAAGAGATACGCCGCGGAGTTCATCGGAACGTTCTGGCTGGTACTGGGCGGCTGCGGCAGCGCAGTGCTGGCGGCGGCCTTCCCCGAGGTCGGCATCGGCTTGGCCGGCGTGTCCCTCGCCTTCGGCCTGACGGTCCTGACCATGGCCTTCGCCATCGGACACATCTCGGGCTGCCACTTGAATCCCGCAGTGTCGATCGGGTTGTGGGCCGGTGGACGATTTCCAGCCAAGGATCTGCTCCCGTACATCGTGGCGCAGGTCGTGGGCGGTATCGTCGCCGGCGGCGTGCTGTACCTGATCGCCAGCGGCAAGGCGGGGTTCAGCTTGAGTGGGGGTTTTGCGTCGAACGGCTATGGTGAGCATTCGCCCGGTGGTTATGCGCTCGGCGCAGCCTTGATCTGCGAGGTGGTGATGACGATGATGTTCCTCGTCGTGATTCTCGGTGCCACCGACGCGCGCGCGCCGGCGGGATTCGCGCCGATCGCCATCGGCCTTTGCCTGACGCTGATCCACCTGATCAGCATTCCGGTGACCAACACCTCGGTCAATCCAGCGCGCAGCACCGGTGTCGCCGTGTATGTGGGGGGCTGGGCCGTCGAGCAGCTGTGGCTCTTCTGGGTCGCACCGATCGTCGGTGCGCTGCTTGGGGCCCTCGTCTACCGCATCATCGGATCCGAGCGCTGAGCGCTACCTGCCGGCACGCGCTGGATCCCGGCGGCAGCGGCATCAGTCCTTGAGGCGCGTGATCTTGTTGCCCTGCACGCCCAGGCCGGCCATCAAGCCCTTCTGGCTGAAGATGAAGGCGTAGATGTCGTCCTTGGCCGTGGTCGTGGTCGTCGTCTTGGCCTTGCCCTCTTCCATGACCACGACGCTGGGGCCGACGCCTACCTCGAAGCCCTCGTTGGCGCCCAGTGCGTTGACGGCCTTGTTGTTCATCATGAACAACGCGTAGCCGAACTGTTGTGCGCCGGCCTGCAGTCCGGTCGAGGCTCCCGACGTGTTGTAGTAGCCGGCCACCTTGCCCTGCTTGAACAACACGCCGTCGCCATACTGCACGCCGACACCCAAGCCGGCCTTGGTGACCTTCGGGAAGACCAGGACGCCCGCCGCTGAGCCGGAAAGAGACTTCGCCGCTGGCACCGAACCCGTCAGTTTCTGCAGCGCCGCACGTGCCTCGTTTTCAAGTGCCGACCGGTCCGCCGCCGGCGTGGTTGTGGGCAGCAGGGCAAACGCGACGGCGGCCGTCAGCAGCAGCTTGGGGATACGCGAGTGTGTCGTCATGGCTATTTCTCCGAAGTGGTTGGAATTGTGTCATGCCATCTCCTTTCGCTCGGGTCTGCGACCGACTGACACGTCGTCTGCGCCCGCATTCTGCGCGGTCACCATCGCAGGGACAGGTCACGACCCGCCTCGACGATGCGTGAAAAGAGCCGGCTGGCGCCGTCCTCCGCGCCACCCGGGCCGCGGCGCCTCGCAAATGCCTCGTCGATCGCGGACCAGTCGGCGTCGGTGAGGTGGCGCTGCGCCGCCGGCAGGATGACGCCCTCTTCGCGGCCCATGTGTTCCCACACGAGCGAGGCGTAGCTGGACACCGCATCGTCGAGATCGCGGGACATGATCACTGCGGCGGCGCCGCTGACGGCAGCCAGCGCATCGACCCGCCGCGCCAGATCGGCCACGAGTTGGCGCTCACGCAGGTGCTGGCGCTGGAGTTCGTCGAGTTCGGCATCGAGCGCGTTCGTACGTTTGCGCAGCCGCCGGAAGAGCTGGTCTTCTTCCATCGGGTCGTGCAGCGTCGTCGGGTAGGCCTCGATGTAGTGCACGATGGCCCGCATCAAGGGCGGATCGGCCGCAGCGTCGGCGCTGCGCGCCGCTCCCAGCGCACGCATCCAGATGTGCAGCACGGCGGCGAAGGATCGGTGCTCGTCGCGAATGACGCCGATCGCGTGTGCCGACGTTCCCGGCTCGCCCGTGCGCGAAACCAGCAACGGCAGGCCGGCGGCCAGCAGGGCACTGAGGGTCCCGGAGGACGGGTCCGTATCGGCCATGACGACCAGGTCGCAGCCGATGTCGCGCGCTGTCTCGATGATCGCGGCCGCAGTCTGCTCGCCCACCACCTGCCGCGAGTCGCAGGCCACGCCGAAGGCGCGCGCGGCGGCCTCGGCCTTGGCGAGCAGGGCGTCGCCCTTGCCGGACGGCGTACGGGCGCCGGCACCGCGCGACAGGGCGGGCAAGACCTCGGAGCCGGCGTGAAAGAAGGTGATGTGCGCGCCGAAGGTGCGCGCCAGCCCGACGGCGTTGCCCACCATTTCGATGGACCGGTCGCTATCGTCGATGGGAACCAGCAAGCGGCGGTACATGTCAGCTACTCCGGCGGACGCCTGCGCGGCGATCCACGCGGTGCCCCGCCTCGCAGGCGATCACATTCATCCTAGGGTCCGCGCCGCTGGCCGCCCCACTCTTGGAGGAGGGGAGCGGGGTCGCCAAGCGGGCGGCGCAGGGTTAGGATCTGGCATGGGCAGCCCGCATCGCGTCTTGGAGTCGGGCGGCGCGCATCGGGTCGCGGAGCCCGCGAAGTCCGCGCCGACGAGCCCGCAGGGCGTGCTTCCAGTGCGCTGCGCGGGCGGCGGGGTGGCCGACGACCTGCTGCTCAAGGTCACACCGCCACGCCTGCAACGCCACCTGATCACACGTCTGCGCCTGATGTCGGGCGCCGAGGGGCTTCGCGATCGGCAGATCTTCGTCGTCCAGGCGTCGGCCGGTTTTGGCAAGACCACCTTGCTGGCGCAGTGGCGACGCGAGTACCTGGGCCAAGGTGCGGTCGTCGCCTGGACGCAGTCGCAACCGCAGGACGGCCCGCAACGGTTGCTGCAGTCGATGGCGTTGGCACTGCGCACCGGCGCCGGCCGCCCGGGGTTTGGTCGCACCCTGCTCGACGAGCGGCTGGCGCCGGGGCTCGAGGGCTTCACCACCTGGCACGCCGACGTGGCGCGTTCGGCCCTCGACGTCGTGCTCTTCGTCGACGAGGCCGAACG
>DATDER010000042.1:0-5487 GCA_036523095.1 Rubrivivax sp. | reverse complement strand
CGTGCCGCGACAAGGGCACGCGCCAGATCGGTAATGTGATCGACTGGGTGGCGCTCGACCCCAAGGTCTTCGTCGGTTCGGCGATCGCCGACGTGGGGACAGGCGTCTTCAACGCGGTGCGGGACCTGCGCGATGGCAGATTTCAGCCGGGTGTCGTGCGCAAGCTCGGCCTCGCGGACAGCGCCGCCGTACGCCTGTCGGTCGCCGAGGACGTGCCGATCGACCTGAAAGCGATGATTGCCGACGTCGCCGACGGCATTCGTTCCGGCCGCATCCACGTACCCGACCAGTACGATGGACCAGAGTTCCAGACGCCGGGTTGACCCACGATGCAGCAGCCTCTTCGCTAAACGAAGCGGGGTCACCCTAGCCCCGACCCTGCCACACCTGGAGGAGACGCCATGTCCGGTCCCGCAACAGTGCACCCCGTCGACGAAAAACTGCCCGCGCCGCGGCTGGCCGCACTGGGCCTGCAACACGTGCTGGTGATGTACGCCGGCGCGGTGGCGGTGCCGCTCATCATCGGCCGCGCGCTCAAGCTGAGTCCCGAGCAGGTCGCGATGCTGATCTCGGCCGACCTGTTCTGCTGCGGCATCGTCACGCTGATCCAGAGCCTGGGCTTCGGCCGCCACTTCGGCATCCGCTTGCCGGTGATGATGGGCGTGACCTTCGCCGCTGTCGGCCCGCTGGTGGCGATGGCGGGTCAGGGCGGGCCCGACGCCGCGCGGGCGATCTTCGGCGCCATCATCGGCGCCGGCCTGCTGAGCATCCTGATCGCGCCGCTGATGAGCCGGCTGCTGCGTTTCTTCCCTCCCGTGGTGACCGGCACCATCATCACCATCATCGGCATCAGCCTGATGCGCGTGGGCATCGGCTGGGCGATGGGCGGGCCGGCGCCCTTGGCGCAGAGCGTCGACGTGCCCAAGCTCGCGGCGATGGTCGACAGTGCACGCAGCGTCGCGGCGGCGGCGTCGGCACCGCTGACCCGCCTGCCCGGCCCGGTGCCGATGCTCGACAACCCGAATTACGGCGCGCTCGACAACATGGCGGTGGCGGGCTTCGTGCTGATCGTCATCCTGCTCATCTCGCGTTACGCGAAGGGCTTCGTAGCCAACATCTCGGTGCTGCTCGGCATCGTGGCCGGCTGCGTCGTCGCGGTGGCGATGGGCAAGATGGGTTTCGACAAAGTGGCCAAGGCGCCGTGGTTCGATGTCGTCATGCCTTTTGCCTTCGGCGTGCCGACCTTCGACCCGGTGATGGTGCTGACGATGACGCTGGTGATGATCGTCGTGATGATCGAATCGACCGGCATGTTCCTGGCGCTGTCCGACCTCACGGGCAAGAAGATCAGCCGCTCCGAGCTCTCGGCCGGCCTGCGCACCGACGGCCTCGGCACCGTGATCGGCGGCGTCTTCAACACCTTCCCGTACACCAGCTTCTCGCAGAACGTCGGCCTCGTGGGCGTCACTGGCGTCAAGAGCCGCTGGGTCTGTGTCGCGGCGGGGCTGATCATGGTCGTGCTCGGCCTGCTGCCCAAGATGGCGGCGCTGGTCGAGTCGGTGCCCACGTTCGTCCTCGGCGGCGCGGGGCTCGTGATGTTCGGCATGGTCGCGGCCACCGGCATCCGTATCCTGGCCAACGTGGACTTCAAGACCGGCCGCAACAACCTCTACATTGTGGCCATCAGCATCGGTGCCGGCATGATCCCGCTCGTGGCACCACGCTGGAGCCAGCAGATGGCGCACAGCCTGCACACGCTGCTGGAGTCGGGGATCCTGCTGACGGCGATCACGGCCGTGCTGTTGAACCTGTACTTCAACGGTGGCAAGGCCGATGAAGGCGCGGCCATCGCGGCGGCCAAGGTGGCCGAAGCGCATTGAACCCACGGCCGCAGCCCACCGAAGCCGAGGTCCGGCGCGACCTCGCCGCGGCCTACCGGCTCGCCGCGCGGTTCGGCTGGACCGACACCGTTTACACCCACCTGTCGGCCGCGGTGCCCGGCGAGCCGGGTGCTTACCTGCTCAACCGCTTCGGCCTGCTGTTCAACGAGATCACGGCGTCGAACCTGGTCAAGGTGGACGTCAACGGGGAGGTCATCGACGGCTCGGGCGCACGCGTCAACCCGAGCGGCTTTGCGATCCACGGCTGCGTGCACGCGACGCGGCCCGACGCGGCCTGCGTGATGCACCTGCACACCCGCTGGGGCGTCGCGCTGTCGATGCGGCCGGAAGGCCTGCTGATGGCGTCGCAGGGCGCGATGCGATTCTTCAGGCGCCTAGGTCAGCACGCGTACGAAGGCCTCGCCTTCAGCGCCAGCGAACAAGCGCGGCTGGTGCGCAGCCTCGGTGCGCTCGACGGCCTGATCCTGCACAACCACGGCCTGCTGATGGTCGGCCGCACGGTGGCCGAGGCCTTCATGCTGACGTACTTGCTGGAACGCGCCGCGATGCACCAGCTCACGGCGCAGGCGGCAGGCGGCGCATTGGGCGTCGTGAGTGACGAGGTCGCTGCGCTGACCTACCGGCAGTGGGTCGGCGACGGCTCGGCGATCGAAGGCGACGACGAATGGCCGGCGCTGCTGCGCTCGCTGGAGAATGGCGATCCGGACTACCCAAACTGAGGACTGAACATGACAACCCCAAGCTCACTTCGTTCGCTGCCCCCGAGGGGCGCTCATCCGACTTGGGAGCGGCCCTGCGCCGGATGAGACCATGCCCACCATCCGCGTCGAACTCTTCGCCGGCCGCACGGTCGAGCAGAAAAGCGCCCTGGCCGCCGCGCTGACCGAAGCCACCGTCAAGACACTTGGCGGCTCGCCCGACAGCGTGGACATCCTGTTCTTCGACATCGAGCGCCACGACTGGTCCACCGGTGGGCAGTTGTGGAGCGACAAGACGCCTGCGCTCAAACCCACGCCGAAGCCATGACCGAAGCACCCCTTCCCGACGCTTTCACCCCACCCGAGCGCTCCGCCGTCCTTGCCGCCTCGCTGATCCGCAACTTCAACGATGCGCCGCTGACGCCGCTGTTGCGCGAGCCGCACTACAGCGCGATGGGCGTGCGGCTGGCCCGTGGCACGGCGGCGCAAAAGCTCGGTGCGTCGTTCGACATCCTGGCGCCGGGCAAACGCGGCTGCCCTTACCACCTGCATCACGCGCAGGAAGAGATGTTCATCGTCGTCGAAGGCCACGGCACGTTGCGCGTCGCGGGCGAAATGCTGCCACTGAAAAGCGGGGACGTGGTCTTTATTCCGGCCGGGCCCGAATACCCGCACCAGATTCTCAACACCTCCGACGCGCCGCTGAAGTACCTGTCGATCAGCACGATGGAAGTGCCCGAGATCTGCGAGTACCCCGACTCAGGCAAGTACCTGGCGGAAGGCAGCGTCGGGCAAGACAAGGCCTTCGAGGTGATCGAGCGCAAAGGGCCGGGCCTCGACTACTGGGACGGCGAGCCGTGACGGCCGCGCCCGCGCGATGAAAACATTGCTCGTCCGTCATGCCCGCCTGCTCGTCACGATGGACAGCCAGCGGCGCGAGATCGAAGACGGCGCGGTCTTCATGCGCGGCCACGTCATCGAGGCGGTCGGTGCCACGGCCGAGCTGCCGCCCACGGCCGACGAGGTGATCGACGCCCACGACCAGATCGTGATCCCCGGTCTGGTGAACACGCACCACCATATGTACCAGACGCTCACGCGTGCGGTGCGCCCGGCGCAGGACTGCGAGCTGTTCCGCTGGCTCCAGACGCTGTATCCGATCTGGGCCCGGCTCACGCCCGAGATGGCGCATGTCTCGACCCAGATCGCCTGTGCCGAACTGCTGCTGTCGGGGTGCACCACCAGCAGCGATCACCTCTACCTCTTCCCGAACGGTTGCCGGCTCGACGACACGCTGGACGCCGCGGCCGAGATCGGCATGCGCTTCCACGCCGCACGCGGCTCGATGAGCGTGGGTGAAAGCGCGGGCGGCCTGCCGCCCGACAGCGTGGTCGAAGACGAAGCGGCGATCCTGCGCGACACCCAGCGCCTGATCGAGACCTGGCACGACCCGGCGCGTTATGCGATGCAGCGCATCGTGGTCGCGCCGTGCAGCCCGTTCTCCGTCAGCCGCGAACTGATGCGCGACGCGGCCCTGCTGGCGCGCGAGCACCGCGTCACCCTGCACACCCACCTGGCCGAGAACGACAACGACATCGCCTACACACGCGAAAAGTTCGACTGCACGCCGGCCGAGTACGCCGAACAACTCGGCTGGCTCGGCCCCGATGTGTGGCACGCGCACTGCGTCAGGCTCGACGCGGCCGGCATCGCGCTGTTCGCCCGCACGGGGACCGGCATCGCCCATTGCCCTGGGTCCAACACGCGCCTGGCCTCGGGCATCGCGCCGATCCGCGCGATGCGCGACGCCGGTGTGCCGGTGTCGATCGCGGTCGACGGCTCGGCCAGCAACGACAGCGGCCACCTGCTCGGCGAACTGCGGCTCGGGCTCCTGCTGCAGCGTGTGGCCTTCGGGCCGGACGCGATGTCGGCGCGCGAGATGCTGGAGATCGCCACGCTCGGCGGCGCGCGTGTGCTGGGTCGCGACGACATCGGCGGCCTCGCGCCCGGCATGGCGGCCGACCTCGTGAGCTTCCCGCTCGACGAGATCGGCGTTGCCGGTGCGCTGCACGACCCGCTCGCCGCGCTGCTGTTCTGCCATGTGCCGCGGGTGCAGCATGCCGTCGTGCACGGCACGGTGCGGGTGCGCGACGGTCAGCTCGCGGCACTCGATCTGCCGCGGCTCGTCGAGCGGCACAACCGCCTCGCTGCGCAGTTGGTGGGCAGCTCTTGAGCCTCTAGGCAGAGGCGACCCACCACCGATCGCCGAAACACGGCGCCAGAAAGTCGCACAGGCTGCGCACCTTGCTCGGCAGCAGTTTGGGTGACGGGAACACGGCGTGGATCTCCTGCGACGGCAGGGCCCAGCGGTCCAGCAGCGGCTGCACCGCGCCGGTCTTGACCGACTCGTGCGCCACGTACCACGGCAACACGGCGACGCCTTGCCCGGCACGCGCCGCGGCGAGCACCACCGACAGGTTGTTGCTGCGCAGCGGGCCCTTCACCGGCACCGACACCGCCTGCCCGTCGGCGCCAGTGAAGTGCCAGCGCTCGTCACCTTGCACGCTGCTGTAGACGAGGGCCGCGTGGCGCGCCAGGTCGGCCGGCTTGCGCGGCGTGCCGTGGGCCGTGAGGTAGGCGGCCGAGGCCACCAGCACCCACGGGTTCATGCCCAGGTAACGCGCGCCGAGCTGTGAATCGGCGAGCCGCCCCATCCGCACCGCGACATCGATGCCTTGTTCGACCATGTTCACGTAGCGGTCGTCGAAGCTCAGGTCGATCGTGATCTCGGGGTGCTCGCGCATGAAGGCCAGCACCAGCGGCGTCAGCACGCGCCGGCCGAACGCCACCGAGGTGCTGATGCGCAGTTGCCCGCCGACGCGTGACTG
>DATDER010000041.1:0-6338 GCA_036523095.1 Rubrivivax sp. | reverse complement strand
TGACCTTTGCCGATGCGACCAATCCGGCGCGCACGACCCTGGACCTGGCCGTGCAGCGTCAGCTCACGCCCGTCTGGCGCGTCGCGGCCAAGCTGGACAACGTGTTCGACGCCGAGTCGAGCGAGGTGCTGGGCTACACCGCTGCTCCGCGCACCCTGCTGTTCACGCTGCAGGCGACCCTTCGCTGAAGGCTGCCATGCCCTGCTCGAACCGCCCGACCTGGCTTGCCGTGGCGCTCGTGGCAGCGACCCTGGTGGTGCTCACGCTGTCGCTGCTGCTCGGCAGCGCCGGGCTGGACGTCGAGCTGATACGCACCTTGCGCGCGCCGCGGGTGGCCGCGGCGGCCGGCGTCGGCGCACTGCTCGCGCTGTCGGGCCTGGCGATGCAGGCGCTGTTGCGCAATCCCCTGGCCGACCCCTTTGTGCTCGGAACCTCAGGCGGCGCAGCGGTCGGCGCCCTGCTGGCGTTGATGTTCGGCGTGGCGATGGCGTTCGGCGCGGCGGCCGGTGCGCTCGCGGCAGGCGCCCTGCTGGTCCTGCTTGCACGGCACGCGCTGGCGGCCAGTGACGACGCCTCGCCGCGGCTGATCCTGAGCGGCGCGATGCTCGCGGCCGTGTTCGGAGCCTTGGCGACCCTGCTCTTGACCCTGACCCCTGACCAGCAACTGCGTGGCGCCATCTTCTGGCTCGTCGGGGACCTCTCCGGCGCTGACCATGCCGGCTCGACCCTGCTCGCCGCCTTGCTCTTCATGCTGGCGATGCTCGCGCGCCACCGTGCGATCGACCGCCTGCTGCTGGGCAGCGAGGCCGCCCACCTGCTCGGCGAGCCGGTGCGGCGGCTGCGCCTGGAACTGCTCGTCTGCGCCTCGCTGGCTGCCGGGTTGGCCGTGGCCAGCGCCGGGGCGATTGGTTTCGTCGGTCTGGTCGTGCCGCATGCGCTGCGCCTGGCCGGCGTGCAGCGCACGCGCGAACTGGCCTGGCTGACGCCCGTCGGCGGCGCCGGACTGCTGATGGCCGCCGACCTGATTTCGCGCAGCGTCGCATCGCCCGTCGAGTTGCCGGTGGGCGCGGTGATGGCGCTGATCGGTGCCCCTGTCTTCATCTTCTTCTTGGCGCGGGGCGGCCGGTGAACGCGCCGTTGATCGAGACGCGTGCGCTGACCTTGGCCGCCGCCGGGCGCGTGCTGGTGCAGTCGCTCGACTGGCGTGCTGCGATCGGCGAGCGCTGGTGCGTGATCGGCCGCAACGCCGCGGGCAAGAGCAGCTTGCTGCGCACGCTGGCCGGCGTCGGCGACGCAGCGCTGTTGCGTGGAGGTACAGTGTCCTGGCTTGGACGCGTGGCCGCGGATTGGCCGACCACTGACGCTGCCGCTGTGCGGTCCTTCCTGCCGCAACAAGCCAGTGACCGTTTCCCGATCACCGTGCAGCGCCTGCTCGAGCTGAGCGTCGTTCAGCCACGCCATGAGGCAGCGGCCACGCTCGACGCGCTCGATGCGCTCGCGCTCGCCGGCCGCAACGTGCTCGAGCTCTCCGGGGGTGAACGCCAGCGCGTGGCCTTGGCTCAATGTGCAGTGCAGGGTGCGCCGCTGCTTCTGCTCGACGAGCCGGTCGCCTTTCAGGACCCGGCGCACCAGTTGCAGGTGGCGCAGTGGTTCGACACCCTGCACCGGGACCACGCCTTGGTGATTTCGGCGCACGACGTCAACTGGATCGCGCGCGCTGCGACGCATGTGCTCGCGCTGCTGCCCGACGGCCATTGCGAGCAAGGCAGCGCCGCCGAGATGCTCGACGCCGATCGGCTCCGGCGCGTCTATGGCTGCGACTGGCGCGCGGTGGGGAGCGACGCGGGGCGGGTCTGGGTCGCGCAGTAGGCGGTGCGGGGCGCTGCCTATTTCGAGCGGGCGCGATCGATCGCCTCGCACAATGCGCCTGCGCCCTGCACGAAGCGCGGGCCCATGCGGCCGATCAGATCACCGTCGATGAACGCGAACTGCCGTTGCCGTACTGCGCTGACCTGCGCGAAGCGCCGCCAGCGTGCGAAGTCGCGCTCGGCATCGACCGGGCGGCCCGATGTGGCGATTAGCTGTGGGTCGGCGGCGACGGCGGCTTCCCAGCTCACCGTCGGCGTGAGCAGCGGCAGGGCACCGAAGACATTGACGCCGCCGCAGAGTTCGATCGCCTCGCCGATCAGGTGCTCGCGGTTGACCGTCATCAGCGGGTCCTGCCAGAGCTGCCAGAACACGCGCAGCGGCGCCCTGCCGGCTTGGCGCAGGCGCAGCGCCTGCCAGTCGCGCTCATAGGCGGCGGCGGCGGCCTCGGCCGCGTCACCGTGGCCGAGCAGTGCGCCGATCCGGCGCAGGGTGTCGGGGATCGCGCCGGACTGGCGGATCTCGCTTTCGTAGACCGCGAGCCCGAGCGCACGCAGCCGTGCTCGGTGGCGTTCGTTCAGGCCGCTGGACCAGACCAGCACCAGGTCGGGCTTCAGGCGGGCGATGGCTTCGAAGTCGAGCGCGAAGGCGTCGCCGACGATCGGCAGGCTCCGGGCTGCTGCCGGGTGGTCGCTGTAGCGGATGACGGCCTTGACAGCGGCGCCTCCGCCGACGGCAAACGCCATCTCGGTCAGGTGCGGTGCCAGGCTGATCACGCGCTGCGCGGGCGCGGCCAGCGTCACGGTCTGCCCGCTGTCGTCCTGGACCCGGATCTGGGCCCGGCAGGCCAGCGCGCACAGCAGCGCAGTCAAGGCTGCCGCGGCGCGTTTCATGGTGCCGGGGTCTTCGGCACGAAGGTGCATTGGGTGGCGACTGCGCACTGCCAGCACAGCGGCTTGCGCGCCTGGCAGACATAGCGGCCGTGCAGGATCAGCCAGTGATGCGCCCCTACCCGATAGTCGGGTGGCACCCGGTCCAGCAGCTGCCTCTCGACCTCGGCGGGCGTCTTGCCCTGCGCCAACCCCGACCGGTTGGCGACGCGAAGGACGTGAGTGTCGACAGCCATTGTCGGTTCGCCGAACGCCACGTTCAGCACCACGTTGGCGGTCTTGCGCCCGACTCCGGGCAACGCTTCGAGCGCCTCCCGCGAGCGGGGCACCTGACCGCCGTGCCGATCGATCAGCAAGCGGCAAGTCTCGATCAGGTTTCTGGCCTTGTTGCGGAACAGGCCGATCGTTCGGACTTGCTCGGTGACACCCTCGACGCCGAGCGCGAGCATCTTGTGCGGCGTCGGCGCGATCGCGAACAGGCGGCGCGTGGCCTTGTTGACACCGACGTCGGTGGCCTGCGCCGACAGCAGCACGGCGGCCAGCAATTCGAACACGCTCGTGTACTGCAGTTCCGACACCGGCTGCGGGTTGACGTCGCGCAACCTGAAGAAGAAAGCCTCTACCTCGGCCGGTCCCATCCTCGTCATGTCGGTTTGCGCTCGCGCGCGCGCTTCATCGCCGCTTCGATGACTGCGCGCTTGCGTTCCAGCAGCGCCGGGTCCCTGATCGCGCTGGCGCTCTCCAGGTCGGCAAGCTTGGCGCTGGCCTTGGCGGCCAGGCGCTGGTCGTTCTCGGTTCGATCGCGTTGCAGGCGTGCGGCACGGGCGGCGTAGCGTTCGCGCGCTTCGTCGGCCTGGCCGGCGCTCCACGCAGCCCAGCCGCTCGCGCCCGGGGTGGCGTCCTCGAGCGCGATGCAGTCGACCGGGCAGACGGGGATGCACAGCTCGCAGCCGGTGCATAGCGGCTCGATCACGGTGTGCATCAGCTTGGGTGCGCCGACGATGCAGTCGACCGGACAGGCCTTGATGCACAAGGTGCAGCCGATGCACCAGGCTTCGTCGATGATGGCCAACTTGCGCGGGCCCTCGTAGCCGTTGACCGGGTTCAGCGCGGTCGTGGCCCGGCCGGTGATGGCTGCCAACCGCACGATCCCCTCGGCGCCGCCTGGTGGGCACTGGTTGATGGCTGCGTCGCCCGCTGCCATAGCTTCGGCGTAGTGCCGGCAATCGGGATAGCCGCAGCGCGTGCACTGCGTCTGCGGCAGTGCGGCGTTCAGTCGATCGGCAAGAGCGGTGTGCAGCACCGCCCGATTATCGGCGGCGGGCTTTGACCTTCCTGGCTGCCGGCTTGCGGTTGGCCGGCACCGGCGTGGCCGATACCCCGCCGAATTGGGCGATGAACGCGCTGATTGTTGGGTGCACGTGCTCGCGCCAGCGGCGTCCGGAGAAGATACCGTAGTGGCCGGCGCCTTCGGCGTCGTAGTGGAAGCGGCGTGAGGCCGGCACGCCGGTGCACAGCTCATGCGCGGCGCGGGTTTGGCCGGCACCGGAGATATCGTCGAGTTCGCCTTCGACCGTCAGCAGCGCGGTGGTCTTGATGTCCTGCGGACGCACCAGCTCGCCGTTGACGCGCCAGGTGCCGTAGACCAGCGCGAATTCCTGGAACACGGTCTTGATCGTGTCGAGGTAATACTCGGCCGGCATGTCGAGCACGGCGTTGTACTCGTCGTAGAACTGGCGGTGGCTCTCGGCGCTGTCGTCGTCGCCGCGCACCAGATCGAGGAAGTAGTCGTAGTGCGAGCTCAGGTGGCGGTCGGGATTCATCGCCACGAAGCCGGTGTGCTGCAGGAAGCCGGGATAGACGCGGCGGCTCGCGCCCGGGTAGTTCTGCGGCACGCGGTAGACCACGTTGTGCTCGAACCACTCGCGGCTCTTGTTCATCGCCAGGTTGTTCACCGCGGTGGGCGACTTGCGGGCATCGATCGGTCCGCCCATCATCGTCATCGTGCGCGGCGTGAATTCGCCCCGGCTGGCCATCAGCGACACGGCCGCGAGGACCGGCACCGTCGGCTGGCAGACCGAGATGACGTTGACTTCGGGGCCGATATGGCGGATGAACTCCTGCACGTAGGCGACGTAGTCGTCGAGATGGAACGGGCCCTTGTCGGTCGGCACCATGCGCGCGTCGGTCCAATCGGTGATGAAGACCTTGTGCCCGCCAAGCAGGCTCTTCACCGTGTCACGCAGCAGGGTCGAGTGGTGCCCGGACAGCGGGGCGACGACCAGCACCACCGGCTGGGTCTTCATGTCGGCCAGCGCGGTCGGGTCGTCGGTGAAGCGCTTGAAGCGCAGCAAGCGGCAGAAAGGCTTCTCGATGGCCACCTGCTCCTGCACCGCCACCTGCACGCCGTCGACGGTCGCGCCGCGGATGTCGAACTCCGGCTTCTCGTACTCCTTGGCGAGCCGGTGCATCAGGTCGAAACCGGCCGAGACACGCTGCGCCATGGGCGTGTGCGTGAATGGCGACAGGGGGTGGTTGTAAAGCTTCGCCGATGCGCTGGCGAACTCGGAGAAGGGCGCCATCAGCGCGCGCTGGGTTTCGTACAACTGATAAAGCATGGGTTCGGAGGTCGCCTGATGTTGCGTTGCAACAAATGTGCCTTGCCGTCAATCGCGGCAACAGCGAGAAAACACGTAGCTTTCGGACTCAGTCCGCTTTTTTTGGTGCGCTTACATCACCCGGGCGATTGCCTTGACCACGCCTTCGAGGTTCTTGTGGTTCAGCGCTGCGACACATATGCGTCCTGAATCGACACCGTAGATACCGAATTCGCTGCGCAAACGCTGCATCTGGCCGGCGTTAAGGCCGGAATAGCTGAACATTCCCTGCTGGCGGGTGATGAAACTCGAATCCTGCTCGACGCCAGCCTGTGCGAGTCCGTCGACCAGCGCCGTGCGCATGGCCTTGATTCGCATGCGCATGGCGGCCAGCTCCTTTTCCCACAACGCGCGCAGGGCCGGCGTGGCCAGCACGGTCGCGACGATCTGCGCCCCATGGATCGGCGGGTTGGAGTAGTTGGTGCGGATCACGATCTTCAACTGCGACAGCACGCGCGCGGCTTCGTCCGCCGTCTTGCACACCACGCTGAGAGCGCCGACGCGCTCGCCGTAGAGCGAAAAGCTCTTCGAGAACGAGGTCGAAACGAAGAAGTCCAGCCCGCTGGCGACGAACAGGGCCACTGCGGCGCCGTCCTCAGCCAGACCCGTGCCGAAACCCTGGTAGGCCATGTCCAGGAACGGCACCAGTCCGCGCGACTTGACGACGGCCACCACGTCGGCCCATTGGCCGGGCGTCAGGTCGTAGCCGGTCGGGTTGTGACAGCAGGCGTGCAGCACGACGATCGTGCCCGCAGGGGCAGCTTCGAGTGCAGTACGCAGGGCCGGGAAATTGATGCCATGCGAGGCCGCGTCGTAATACGGGTAACTCTCAACCTTGAACCCGGCGTTGCTGAAGAGCGCGCGGTGGTTTTCCCAGCTTGGATCGCTGATCAGGACCTTGGCGTTCGGGCTCACGCGCTTCAGG
>DATDER010000040.1:0-12573 GCA_036523095.1 Rubrivivax sp. | reverse complement strand
GCGATCACCACGTGGTCGGCCTTGCACTTGGCCACGCCCGCGGCGATCGTGCCGACCCCGACCTCGCTCACCAGCTTGACGCTGACGCTGGCACGCGGGTTGGCGTTCTTCAGGTCGTGGATCAGCTGCGCCAGGTCTTCGATCGAATAGATGTCATGGTGTGGCGGCGGTGAGATCAGGCCCACGCCAGGCACCGAATAACGCAGCATGCCGATGTAGTCGGTGACCTTGCCGCCGGGGAGCTGGCCGCCCTCACCCGGCTTGGCGCCCTGCGCCATCTTGATCTGCAATTGGTCGGCCGAGACGAGGTACTCGGTCGTGACGCCGAAGCGGCCCGACGCCACCTGCTTGATCTTGCTGCGCAGCGAGTCGCCTTCGTTCAAGGCGTAGTCGGTCTGCAGCACGCTCGCGCCGAGCACGTCGCTGACCTTGGTACCGGCCGTGATCTTGATGCCCTTGAGCTCGTTGCGGTAACGGGCCGGGTCTTCGCCACCTTCGCCGGTGTTGCTCTTGCCGCCGATGCGGTTCATCGCCACCGCGAGCGTGCTGTGCGCCTCGGTGCTGATCGAGCCGAGCGACATCGCGCCGGTGGCAAAACGCTTGACGATCTCGCTCGCGGCCTCGACCTCGTCGAGCGGGATCGCCTTGGCGGGGTCGACCTTGAACTCGAACAGGCCGCGCAGCGTCATGTGGCGCCGGTTCTGGTCGTTGATGATCTGGGCGTATTCCTTGTAGGTGTCGAACTTGTTCGCGCGCGTGCTGTGCTGCAGCTTGGCGATCGCGTCGGGTGTCCACATGTGTTCTTCGCCGCGCACGCGCCAGGCATATTCACCGCCGGCGTCGAGCATGCGCGCGAGCACGGGGTCGTCGCTGAAGGCCGCGCTGTGCATGCGCAGCGCTTCTTCAGCAACCTCGAAGACACCGATCCCGCCGACCTGCGACGCGGTGCCGCGGAAGTACTGGTCGACGAAGCTCCTTTCCAGGCCGATGGCCTCGAACAGTTGCGCGCCGCAGTAGGACATGTAGGTGCTGACACCCATCTTCGACATGATCTTGGACAGACCCTTGCCGATCGCCTTGGTGTAGTTGTAGATCGCCTTCTCGGCACTCAGGTCGCCCGGCAGGCCCTCGTGCATCGAGACCAGCGTCTCCATCGCCAGGTAGGGATGCACCGCCTCGGCGCCGTAACCGGCCAGCACCGCGAAGTGATGAACCTCGCGTGCTGAAGCGGTCTCGACGACCAGACCTGCGGTCGTGCGCAGCCCGGCGCGTACGAGGTGGTGGTGCACGGCGCTCAAGGCGAGCAGCGCCGGGATCGCCATCTGGGTGCGGCTCAGGTGTCGGTCAGTGATGATCAGGATGTTGTGGCCGGTCTTGAGCGCATCCACGCTCTCCGCGCACAACGACGCGAGCTTGGCCTCGATACCGGCGCGGCCCCAGTCGGCCGGGTAGGTGATGTCGAGTTCGTAGCTCTTGAACTTGGCCGCGGTGTGCTGCTCGATCGAGCGCAGGCGCGCCATGTCGTCGAAGTCGAGCACCGGCTGCGTCACCTCGAGCCGCATCGGCGGGTTCACCGCGTTGATGTCGAGCAGGTTCGGCTTCGGCCCGATGAAGCTGTTCAGGCTCATCACGATGGCCTCGCGGATCGGGTCGATCGGCGGGTTGGTGACCTGCGCGAAGAGCTGCTTGAAGTAGTTGTAGAGCGGCTTGTTCTTGTCCGACAGCACCGCGAGCGGCGAGTCGTTGCCCATCGAGCCGATGCCTTCTTCGCCGTTGGCGGCCATCGGGCTCATCAGGAACTTGAGGTCTTCCTGGGTGTAGCCGAAGGCCTGCTGGCGGTCGAGCAGCGATTCTTCGAAGACCCCCGGCGCGGCCGGCGCGACCTCGATCGCATCGAGCTTGATGCGCACGTTCTCGATCCACTGGCGGTAGGGCTTGGCGAAGGCGAACTGGTTCTTCAGCTCTTCGTCGTCGACGATGCGGCCCTGCTCGAAGTCGATCAGGAACATCTTGCCCGGCTGCAGGCGCCACTTCTTGATGATCTTGTTCTCCGGGATCGGCAGCACGCCCGACTCGGAGGCCATCACGACGAGGTCGTCGTCGGTGACGATGTAACGCGCCGGGCGCAAGCCGTTGCGGTCGAGCGTGGCGCCGATCTGCTTGCCGTCGGTGAAGACCATCGCGGCGGGGCCGTCCCAGGGCTCGATCATCGCGGCGTGGTACTCGTAGAAGGCACGCCGGCGCGCGTCCATCAGCTCGTGCTGTTCCCACGCCTCGGGGATCATCATCATCGCCGCGTGCGCGAGCGGGTAACCGCTCATCGTCAGCAGCTCGAGTGCATTGTCGAAGGTGGCCGTGTCGCTCTGGTGTGCGAAGCTGATCGGGTAGAGCTTCTGCAGGTCGTCACCGAGCACGGGCGACTTCATCACGCCTTCACGCGCGCGCATCCAGTTGAAGTTGCCCTTGACGGTGTTGATCTCGCCGTTGTGCGCGACCATGCGGTAAGGGTGCGCGAGCGGCCATTCGGGGAAGGTGTTGGTCGAAAACCGCTGGTGCACCAGCGCCAGCGCCGACATCGTGCGCGGGTCGGCCAGGTCCTTGTAATACTGGCCCACCTGCGTCGCCAGCAGCAAGCCCTTGTAGATCACGGTGCGGCAGCTCATGCTGGGCACGTAGTACTCGCGGCTGTGGGTCAGCTTCAGGGCCTGGATCGCGGCGCTCGCGGTCTTGCGGATGACGTACAGCTTGCGCTCGAGCGCGTCGGGCACGATCACGTCGGGGCCGCGGCCGATGAAGACCTGGCGGATCACCGGCTCCTTCGCACGCACCGTGGGCGACATCGGCATGTCCCGGTCCACCGGCACGTCGCGCCAGCCGAGCAGCACCTGCCCCTCGGCCTTGATCGCCCGCTCCATCTCCTGCACGCAGGCCAGCCGCGAGGCCTGCTCCTTGGGCAGAAAGATCATGCCCACGCCGTATTCGCCCGGCAGCGGCAGCGCCACGCCTTGCGCCGCCATCTCTGCCCGATAGAACTCGTCGGGAATCTGGATCAGGATGCCGGCGCCGTCGCCCATCAGCTTGTCGGCGCCCACCGCGCCGCGGTGGTCGAGGTTCTCGAGGATCTTCAGGCCCTGCTGGACGATGCCGTGGGCCTTCTGGCCCTTGATGTGGGCAACGAAGCCGACCCCGCAGGCGTCGTGCTCCGCGCCCGGGTCGTAG
Organism: Rubrivivax sp.; assembly: GCA_036523095.1. Lineage (GTDB taxonomy): Bacteria > Pseudomonadota > Gammaproteobacteria > Burkholderiales > Burkholderiaceae_C > Rubrivivax. The sequence goes on along the minus strand of DATDER010000040.1, from coordinate 9,354 downwards.
AGCCCGAGCCCACTCGCGGTGTCGATTTCCAGCTGCGATGCGGTCATTGCGGTCGATTGGTTCATGGCGTACTCCACCCACGCGAGGGCCGAAAAGAATACTGCACTGCAGCAACTAGCTCAACACAAAAATAAAGGGGTCAGTGTCAATTTATGACGGTGACTTACTGGCTTTGGCAATTAATGGGGTCATAACAAGCGCCAGTATTCCCCCGCGTAAAGCAAGAACCCGGCCTTCACACGTCGTCGCCGGAGGAATGAGTGTCAGTGAGCAATTGCTTACGTGGTCGACCCCTCGGACGAGGTGCGAGCGCCGCAGGCGAAGCCGGGGAAAAGCCCTCGAAGTAGGCAGGCGACCCGAGTGGCCAACCACGCCGGGTGGCCGCGTCGATCGCTTCGAGCTCCCCCGCTGAGCCGCCGGCGTCCAGAAACCGGCGGTAGACAGCGCAGCGCTCAAAGGGGGTGTTGCCAAGAGCCCAATAAGCGGGAGGGTCGCTGACCAAAGGGTCAACCAAGGCCCCGAGATGGTGCGCAGCACTGGACCAGGCGAAGCCACCCGCGTCAGCCGCCAGGCCCGCGTGCACCGGCTGCAACTCGACATGGCGCATGCACGGCAACACCCAACGCTCGGGCTCCAGCGCGGCGGCGCGGAAGCGGCCGTCCCACAGAGTGCCCGAGCGCGCATGGCGGCGGTTGAACCAGCCCACGAAACGCCGGCCCAGCGCCTGCATCATGTGGCTCAGCGCGTTGGCGGCCAGCGGCGTCGCGACGAGGTGGAAACGATCGTCCAGCAGCGCCCAGGCCTGCACCTCGACCCCGTGCTGCGCCGCAGCCTCGCGCAACGACGCCTGCCACATGCGGCGATCTTCGTCGTCGTTGACGAGAGGCCCCCGGTCGTGCCCGCGCTGGATCACGTGGTGCGGCAGCCCCGAAATGACCAACCGCAGCAGGCGCGCCATCTTCTGTTTCGCCCGCCGACGCCGCTCAGCCGCTGATCCGCTTCGGCGCGGTCAGTGCGTGGCGCGTGTCGCCCGCTCGATCACCGCCGCGACCTCGGTGTCCGGTGCCGAGCGGATCGCCGCCCGGCCGATCGCCTCCAGCACGACGAAGCGGATCTCTCCGTCCTGCGCCTTCTTGTCCCGGCGCATCAGTTCCATGTAGCGCGCTGCGCCCAGGGCTGGCGCCACCGTCGGCAGCCCGGCGCGGGTGAGCAGCCCGCGCAGGCGATCCACTGTCGAATCGGGCACGAGCCCGAGGCGGGCCGAAAGGTCGGTCGCCATCAACATGCCGCAGCCCACCGCCTCGCCGTGCAACCAGGTGCCGTAGCCCAGGCCCGACTCGATCGCGTGACCGAAGGTGTGGCCGAAGTTCAATATCGCGCGCAAGCCGTCCTCGCGCTCGTCGGCGCCCACCACGTCGGCCTTGATCTCGCACGAACGGCGGATGGCATGGCTCAGCGCCGCCGGGTCACGCGCCAGCAGTTCATCCAGATGAGATTCGACCCACTCCAGAAACGCCAGGTCGGCGATCGGCCCGTACTTGATGATCTCCGCCAGCCCGGCCACCAGTTCGCGTTGCGGCAGTGTCGCCAGCGTGTCGAGATCGCAGACGACACGCAGCGGCTGGTAGAAGAGGCCGATCATGTTCTTGCCGAGCGGGTGGTTGATCGCGGTCTTGCCCCCCACCGAAGAGTCCACCTGGGCCAGCAGCGTGGTCGGCACCTGGACGAAGGGCACCCCGCGCATGTAGCAGCCGGCGGCGAAGCCGGTCATGTCGCCGACAACGCCGCCGCCGAGTGCAAACAATGTCGTCTTGCGGTCGCCGCCCATGGCCAGCAGGTGGTCGAAGATCGAGTTCAACGCCGGCCAGTCCTTGTGCGCCTCGCCGTCGGGCAGTTCCAGCAGCGAGACCTGCGCGTAATGCGCGCCGAGCGCGATGACGAGGCGCTGCGCCCACAGTGGCGCGATCGTGGTGTTGCTGACGACAACCGCACGCCCTGCGCGCGGCAGCCCGGCCCAGCTCGAAGCGGCGCCGATGAGGCCGGCACCGATGACGATCTCGTAGCGCCCGCCGGCCGTGTCGACGCGGACACGGTGTGCATCCTGCGTCTGCAAAGGCGGGCTCCCGATCATGGAGCGGGAGTGTAGCGGCGGGGTCCGGCAACCCCGCGGCGGCTTCACTGCCGGCGCGGCGCGCCGTCTACCGGCGAGGGAACCGTGCCGGCATCGAGCAGCCCGGCGAGTTCGAGCTGCATCAGGATCATGTTGAGCAGGCCCGGCACCGACGGCCGCGCCGTCTCGACCGTGTAGTGCGCCGTGCGGCGGTAGAGCGGGTCGCGGTCGTGGAACAGGTCGCGCAGCCGGCGCATCGGGTCGCCGCCCTGCAGCAGAGGGCGGTGGGTGTCGTGGCGCAGGCGGCGGAACAGGTCTTCCGGCGTGGCACGTAGGTAGAAGACCTGGCGCCGGGCGTGCAGCGCGTCGCGGTTGGCGGGCCGCAGCACCGCGCCGCCGCCGGTGGCGATGACGCTGTCGGGCTCGCTCGTCACCGCGTCGATGACCGCCTGCTCGATGTCGCGAAAAGCGTCTTCGCCGTGCGCTTCAAAGTAGGCACGGATCGGCATGCCGATCCGCGTTTCGATCTCGTGATCGGTGTCCACGAAGCGGGCACCGAGGTGCCGCGCGAGGTGGCGCCCGACCGTGGACTTGCCACAGCCGGGCATACCGACGAGGGCAACCGATCGAATCACTCAGTTGGCGTTGGCACAAGTCGTCGCTCGACCGTAGGGACTCACGATGTAGGCTGGCGCAACGTCCTTGTTCTTGATCGATGCCGCGTCCGCCGGGATCGGCGCGACGAGCGTGGTCTCGCGCCCTTCTGTGCCCGACACGCCTGACGCCGCGACCGTGATCTTGGCATCGACCCAGGTGGCGAAACTCTTGGCGTACTGGAGTTGCAGTTCTGCCGTGCCATCGGCGCGTGTCTTGGTCTGGAGCAAGGAGATGCTCACGTCGGCCTTGCCCGGATCGAGGCGGGCGTTGCCATTGGTGTCCTCACCCGTTTCCAGTACACCATTTCGGTTCGTGTCTTCGTTGGCGCAGACCGCCGTGTCGCCGCTCGTCAGCTGACCTGCCTTCGCCCAGCTGTCGCCGACCAGAGTGTAAAAGCCCTTGCGGTACTGCAACAGGTCTACGGACACGACCAGCCCCACATCCGGCTTGGCGTTCCCGGCCGCGTCGACCACCGTGACGATGAACTTCTTCACGTAGGTCAGTTCGTTGACGATGATGAGTTCGTTGGTGCCGATCGAGATGTCCACCGGCTCGTCGGTGACCGTGAGCGTGACCTTGGAACTGGTCAGGCAGTTCGTCAGGTTCGGGTCGGTGTCGCTCGTACCGTAGCAGGCCCGCACCGTGACCCCGTTGGTCGGGCTCGAGCGTGCCGCCGGCACGTACGACGTGGTGGCGACACCGTTGACGTCGCTGTAAAGCGTCGACGAGCCGGTGGTGAACGAGCCACCGATCGAATTCACATCGCCGTCGAGGTCGAAACGAACCCGCACGTTCTTGATCGGCAGGTTGTTGGCGCCGAGGAACAGCGCCCGGATTTCCGAGCGGTTGCTCGATGCGCCGGCCAGGTTGGTCCCCACGACACTCGGGTTGGACGACACCGAAGCCGAGGTGATCGTCGCCGTGACGGGCGGAACCGTGCTCGCACTCTGCACCTGCAGCGTCTGCGAGTCGGCGGTGCCGCCCGCGCTGGCCACGACATCGTAGCTCCCGGTGGCGCTCGGTGCGGTGTAGGCGAACACGAAGTCGCCGTTGGCGCCGGTCTTGCCGCTGGCCTCGGCCGGGGTCAGCCCGGACGCGACGATGCTCACGTCCTGGTCGACCATCGGGTTGCCCGCTTGATCGGTCACACGGTAGCGGACGTTGCCGGGCTGGCCCGGTTCGACCACCGCCGGTTCCAGGGTCGAAACGACCTTGGCGCCGAAGACCTGCACCGTGGCGGTCTGCTTCACGCCGCCCGACGTGGCCGTCACCGTGATCACGCGGTTGGCGCGGTTCGGGCCGATCGTCAGGGTCGACTGCAACTTGCCATCTTCGCCCGTCGTGCTGGTGGGCGTGGTGACGATGGCGTCGCTGTCGGCACTGACCGTGACCACTGCACCGGGCACCGTGTTGCTCTTGGCGAGCGCGGTGACGGTGACGATGATGCTGTCGGAACCCGTGTTCGCGAGCGTGGTCTTGCTCAGGTCCAGGATCAATGCCGTGGCTTGCGCCGATCCGTCGCCGCCATCCCCGAACGGTGGCGTCCCCGCATCGCTACCCCCGCCACCGCAGGCGGCGATCAAGGTAAGCAACGATGCCGACAGGGCCAGCGCGAGCGACCGCAGCCGGCTCGACGAATCCATAGTGAAGTGCGACAAGACCATCTCCCAACCTCTTTCTAGCGCGCCGCCGAGCGGTCGGTGACGACCTTGGGCGTGATGAAGACGAGCAGTTCGGTCTTCTTGGACGAGCGCTGCGTGCTCTTGAACAGGTAACCCAGGTAGGGGATGTCACCGAGCAGCGGCACCTTGTTGACATCGTCGCGCTCGGTGAGCGTGAAGATGCCGCCGATGACCACGGTGCCACCGTTCTCGACCAGCACCTGTGTCTTGACGTGTTTGGTATCGATCGCGAAACCGGCCAGGGTCGGGCGACCGACGCTGTCCTTGTTGACGTCGACGTCGAGGATCACGTTGCCTTCGGGGGTGATCTGCGGCAGCACTTCGAGCTTCAGGTTCGCCTTTCGGAACTGGATGTTCGTGGCACCGCTCGACGTCGCGGCCTGATACGGCAGTTCTTCACCCTGCTCGATCAGGGCCTTGACCTGGTCGGCCGTGACGACACGCGGGCTCGACACGATCTTGCCCTTGCCTTCGGCCTCGAGCGCGGACAGTTCCAGGTTCAGGAAGCGGTTGGCGGTCGAACTGAAGAGCGACAGTGCGAAGGTGGCCGCGTTGGCGCCGCCGAGCGCGCTCGTGTTGGCCGGCAGGTTGACCATCTGCTGGTCGGCAAAGTTCACCGGCGGCGACTGGCCGGTCTGGTAGCCCACCGACGGGTAGTTGTTGCCGGGGGAGACGTAGTTGTTGCCCCCGCCCACGCTGTAACCGGGAACGCCGCCACGGATGCCGCGCAGGTCCACCGCACCCAGCTTGACGCCGAGGGCACGGCCGAAGCCGTCGTCGGCCTCGACGATGCGGGCCTCGATCAGCACCTGGCGCACGGGGATGTCGATCTTGGTGATCAGGGCCTGGATCTCTTCGAGTTTGGACGGGATGTCGGTGACGAAGATCTGGTTCGTGCGCTGCTCGAAGATGGCGCTGCCGCGCGGCGACAGCAGGCGGCCGCGGGTGTTCTCGCCGCCGCTGTTGAGGCTGCTGTCGATGTTGCCGGCCACCGCCGCGGAGCCCATCAGGCTGGCTGCGATGGTTTCGGCCCGGGTGTAGTTGAGCTGGAACGACTGCGTGCGCAGCGGCTCGAGTTCAGAGATCTTCTTCTTCGCTTCGAGCTCGCCCTGCTCCTTGGCGGCGAGTTCGTCCTTCGGTGCTATCCACAGCACGTTGCCGGACTTGCGCACGCCCAGGCCCTTGCTCTGCAGGATGACGTCGAGCGCCTGGTCCCACGGCACGTCCTTCAAGCGCAGTGTGACGCTGCCGGTGACGGTGTCGCTGGTGACGACGTTGAAGTTGGTGAAGTCGGCGATGACCTGCAGCAGGGCGCGCACTTCGATGTTCTGGAAGTTGAGCGACAGCTTCTCGCCCTGGAAACCGACCCCTTGCGTGAGCTTGTTCGGGTCGAGCCGGACCGGCCGCACCTCGAGCACGAACTGGTTGTCGGTCTGGTAGGCGCTGTGTTCCCAGGCACCACGCGGCTCGACCACCATGCGCACCTTGTCGCCGCTCTGGAAGGTCGAGATCGTCTGCACCGGGGTCCCGAAGTCGGCGACGTCGAACTTGCGGCGCAGGCTGTCGGGGATGGTCGAGCGCAGGAACTCCACGACCAGGCTCTGGCCCTGCTGGCGGATGTCGACGCCGACTTGCGTGCTGGCCAGGTTGACGATCACGCGCCCGGCGCCATCGGCACCACGGCGGAAATCGACTTCGCGCAGCGCGAGCGACTGGTTGTTCTGCGGTGTGGCGAAGTGGGTCGGCTCGTTCGCCGCCACCGGGGCACCGGCACCAGCGTCCAGCGTGATGAGCAATGCGTTGCCCTGGATCTGGGCCCGGTAGTTGGCCGCGGACTTCAGGTTCAGCACCAGGCGGGTACGGTCGCTGCCCTGGGCCACGTTGACCGAACGCAGGTTGCCCTGGTTGACCTCGACCGAGTTGCGCCCGATCGCGTTCGTTACACCGGGCAGGTCGATCGCCACGCGTGGCGGCGACTGGACGGCGAAGCCGCCGGGCACGGTCGCCAAGGGTTGGCTGAGTTCGACCCGAACCACCTCGGAGCCGCCTTGCTGGCTCGAAGTGATGGACTGGATCGTGTTCTGGGCCAGCGCTTTCGACGGCGCCCCGAGGCACAACGCGGCCACCGCGAAGATCGCGGCGAAACCAAGGCGCCACTGATGCATGGTGCGGTTCTCCTGGGTACTCATCAATTGCCTCATCGTGCCTTCTCCTGGAGCTGCAGACTGGCGGGGCGTTCGATCCACTCGCCTGCGGCGTCCTGCACGATTTCGCGCAGTGCTATTTGGGTTTCGTCGATCATCGTGATGCGGCCATAGTTCTGGCCGAGGTAGTCGCCCACCTTGACCTGGTAGAGCAGGTTGTCCACACGCAGGAGCGCAAACGGCCGCCCCAGTTTCGCCACGCTGCCCACCATCGACATGCTGTCCAGCGGGTAAGCCTCGAGCGGCTCCTTGCGCCGGTTCAATTCGCTTGCCAACACCGAATTCGGCTGCCGCGCCTCTTGCTTGAGGGCAACGCTGAGCTTCTGTGTGCTGAAAGGCTCCACGGCCTGCAAGCTGGTGTAAGCCTGGGGGTCGAACTTCTTGGGCGGGGACAAAGGCTGCACGCTGGGCTTGACCTCGCGCCGCTGCTGTTCCATCCACGACTGCAGTTCCTCGTTCTCGGCGCCGCAGCCGGCGAGCGTGCCGGCCAGCCCGGCGAGCACGAGGCCCGTCATCCAACGGCTCATTTCTTGGCCCCCTTCGCGGCGCGCTCGGCAGCCGCCTTCTTGATCGCTTCGACCTCGGCCGCATCCAGGTAGCGGTAGGTACGCGCGGTGGCCTCCAGGGCGAGTGTGCCGCTCGTGTCCTTCGCGGCCGCGGGCCCGATCGACACGTTGTGCAGCGTCACGATGCGCGACAGGTTGGCCACGTCGGCAGCGAAGGAGCCGATGTCGTGGTAGCGGCCCGTGACGCGGATCGCGATCGGCAACTCGGCGTAGTAGTCCTTGACTTCGACCTGGGCGGGACGGAAGAGCTCGAAGAGCAAGCCGCGCCCGAGGCCGGCCTGGTTGATGTCGGACAGCAGCGCGTCCATCTCCGCCTTGCCCGGCAGCTGTTTCTCGAGCTGGATCACGTACTCCTGGACCTGCTCCTTCTGCTTGCGCAGCTCGCCCAGGTTGACCGCCTGCGTGAGCTTGCTGCGGTAGTCCTGCTTCAGCACCGGTTCGCGGGCCCGTTCGGCCTCCAGCTCGTCGGTGGCGGTCGAGAGCACCAGGAACCAACCGGCGACCACCGCCGCCAGCATCAGGGCCAATGCCGCCGCCAGCTTCGGCAGCATGGGCCACAGCCCGGGCTCCTTCATGTTGAGCCCGCGGAACTGCGACGCGACACCTTCGAACCGGCTCGCGGCGTCGATGCTCAGAGTTGAATTCTTGGTAGCCATCGCAGCCTCACGGAGCCTTCTTTTGAAGCGCCGCGGTGGCGGCCGGTTGCGACGCGGCGGCCGCCGCGGCCGGGGCCGCCTGCGGGCGCTTGAGCGTGATGCGCATCGAGAATTCGGACAGGCGGCGCCCTGCGGTCGACACATTGGCCGACTTGATCTCCACCAGCTCGGGCCGCTCGAGCCAGGCCGAGTTGTAGGAGGTGTTGCGCAGAAACTCCGAGACCCGCTCGTTGGTCTGCGCGATGCCCGTGACCGAGATCACCTGCCCCGCCTGCTTGACCGTCGTCAGGTAAACACCTTCGGGCGTCTGCTTGACCAGTTCGTCGAGCAGGTAGACCGGCATGTTGCGGTCGCTCTGCAGATCCTCGACCGCCTTCTGGCGCGCCTTCAGCGCGTCGATCTCGGCGCGCAGGGTCGCGATGTCCTTGATCTGCACCTCGAGGCGCGCGATCTCGGCCTTGAGGAAGTCGTTGCGCGCCTGTTGCGAAGCCGTCATCTGGCTCAGCGCGGTGTACCAGATCCCGACAACAGCGAAACCGATGATGGCGCTGGCCGCGAGCCCGACGAAGAAGGTCCGTTTACGCTGCCGGCGCTTCTCTTCGCGGTGCGGCAGCAGGTTGATCAGAATCACTGCACGAACCTCCGCATGGCAAGCCCGCACGCCGTGAGGTAGGACGGCGCCTCTCGGCGCACCCGGCTCTCACGCACGGCCGAACCGAGCTGCATCTGGTCAAAAGGGTTGACCACCATCGAGGCAAAGCCGGTCAGTTCGGTGACCCGGTCTTTGAGCCCCGGCAGCGTTGCGGTGCCGCCGGCCAGCATCACGTAGTGCACCTTGTGGTGCGGCGTGCTGGTGAAGAAGTACTGCAAGGCACGCCCGATCTCCTGCGACAGGCTGTCGACGAAGGGCGCGAGGATCGCGGTTTCGTAGTCCTCGGGCAGGTCGGCGGCGAGCTTCTTGGTTTCAGCCTCTTCGAACGAGAAACCGTACTGGCGCGAGATCAGCTGCGTCAGCTGCGAACCGCCGAAGGCCTGGTCGCGGTCGTACAGCATCTCGTCGTCTTTCAGCACCTTGAGGCTGGTCGTGTCGGCGCCGATCTCGAACAGCGCGACGAGCGCGTCCTTGCCTTCGTTCGGCAGCGCCGAGACGACGCGGCTCATCGCCAGGCGCGAGGCGTGCGACTCGATGTCGAGCACCACCGGCCTCAAGCCCGCGGCTTCGGCCAGGCCTTGGCGGTCCTGCACGCGGTCCTTGCGCGACGCGGCGATCAGCACCTCGACGTCGCCGCTGGACGTGGTGCTGGGCCCGACCACGCAGAAGTCCAGGCTCACCTCGTCCAGGGAGAAGGGGATGTACTGGTTGGCCTCGGTCTCGACCTGCACCTCCAGCTCCTGGTCGGTCATGCCGCCGGGAAGGATGATCTTCTTGGTGATCACCGAGGACGCCGGCAGCGCCATGGCGACCTGCCGGGTGCGGGT
>DATDER010000039.1:0-37894 GCA_036523095.1 Rubrivivax sp. | reverse complement strand
CTCGGCATCTGCGGCCGACGCCGACTGGTGGCCCCATTCGGAGGGAATCTCGACCAGCTGCGCACCCGGGATGCACGCGGCCGCAAAGCGCGCCGATTCGACGGGGTTGTAGAGATCCAGCGGCGGCGCCAGCACCAGCGTCGGGGCGCTGATCGCAGCGAGTGCCCGCGCGGTGTCGCCGGCAAAGCCGGGTGTGCCGCCGACGTCGTGTGCGTCATAGGCCCAGGACTGGTAGACCCAGTCCACCGGCGCAAAGCGCTGTGCGAGCCAGGCCTGCGTGCGTGCCTCGATCGCGCTCTGCACCGCCGCAGGCGAGCTGAACTCGCGCTCCAGCTGCGACGGCGTGCGGCCGGCCAGCAACTGCATCAACGGCACCCAGGCCGACCAGCCCTGTGTGCCCCCTGCGAGCCAGTCGAGTGTGCTCATCAGGGCGCGACGTGAGGTCTCGTTCACCGCAGCGGCCCAGGCGGCCGTGCGCGCCATCGGGGTCATCGCGACGAGGCGGCGCATGCGCTGCGGATGACTCACGCCCCACTGCAGCGCTTGCATGCCGCCCATCGACGCACCGACCACCGCCGCCAACTGCCGCACACGCAGGTGGTCGAGCAAGGCCCGCTGGCTCTCGACCATGTCGCGGATCGTGAAGCGCGGGAAGTCCAGGCCGGACTGCCTCTTCGAGTTCGACGGCGAGCTGGCGAGGCCGTTGCCGATGGTGTCGACGGCGATGATCGCGAGCCGGGCCGGGTCGAGCGCACGCCCCGCGCCGATCAGGAAGTCGAGCCGGTGGTGGGTGCTCCCGATGGCGGGCAAGGCCAGCACCACGTTCGACGCGCCCGCATCGATCTGGCCGTGCACGACGTAGGAGAGCTCGAAGTCGTGGATCACCGCCCCGCTCTCGAGCCGGAAGTCGCCCGGCGCGAAGCGCTGGTGCGGGCGGTCGACCCAGCCCGGCTGCAGCGGCGGATGCGACATCAGTGCGGGAACTCGATCACGGCACGCACGACCTCGCCGCGGCCCATCGCGGCAAAGCCTTCGTTGATGCGCGCGAGCGGCAGCCGGAGCGAAATCAGTTCGTCGAGCTTGAGCTTGCCGTCCAGGTAGGCCTGCGCGAGCCACGGAAAGTCGCGCCGCGGCCGCGCGCCGCCGTAACTCGAGCGCACGATGCGCTTCTCGCCCATCAGGGAACCGAAACGAAAACTCACCTTCTGGTTCACCGGGGTCTTGCCGAGGATCACTGCGTGGCCGCCGGGCCGCAGCAGTTCGAAGCCGAGTTGCAACGAGGCTTCGCTGCCGGCGCACTCGAACACGTAGTCGGCCCCGCGGCCCGCAGTGAGCGCCTTGACCTGGGCCAGCGTCTGCGCCGCGTCGGCCGCGATGAAGTCGCTCGCGCCGAACTGGCGTGCGAGGGCTGCCTTGGCGAGATCGCGGTCGATCGCCACGATCTGCGCCGCCTGTGCGAGCGCCGCGCCCTGCAGCACGTTGAGGCCGACGGCACCGCAACCGATCACCGCCACCGACGCGCCGGCCTCGACCCGGGCGACCCGGTGCACCGCACCGACGCCGGTCATCACACCGCAGCCGATCAGGCAGGCGCGATCGAAGGGGATCTCGCGCGGCACACGGATGGCGCCGGACTCGGGCACGACGCAGTACTCGGCGTGCGACGAGACGACCGAGAAGTGGTGCAGCACGGCGCCGTCCAGGCGCAGACGCGATGCGCCATCGAGCAGGTGGCCGGCCGGTTGGTGCCGGGCGAAGGGTTCACACAGGATCGGCTGGTCGCGCTCGCAATAGAAGCAGTGGCCGCAGTGCGGGTTCCAGGAGCAGACGACGTGATCGCCCGCGACGACCTGCGTGACGGCGCTGCCCACGCGCTCGACCACCCCCGCGCCCTCGTGCCCGAGCACGATCGGCAAGGGGTAGGCGAGATGGCCCTGCATCACCTCGAGGTCGGTGTGACACAAGCCGCTCGCATGCAGGCGCACCAGCACGTCGGTCGGCTGCAGCTGCCCGAGCTCGACCGTCACGATCGACAGCGGCCGGGCGATCTCGCGCAGGACGGCGGCACGGAATTTCATGGTGACCCCGGGCTCAGCGCACCGCCTGACCATAGACCAGATCGGGCAGCCACAGCGTGATCTGCGGGAACAGCGTCAGCAGCAGCAGCACACCCAGCATCGCGGCGAGGAAGGGCAGCACCTCCATCGTGTAGTCCTCCATCGGCACCCGCATCACCTGCGAACTGATGAACATCATCTGGCCGACTGGGGGCGTGACGCCGGCGATCGTGAGGTTGGTGACGAGCACGATGCCGAAGTGCACCGGGTCGACGTTGAGCTTGACCAGTATGGGCACGAAGATCGGCGTCAGGATGATCAGCGCCGAGGTCCCCTCGACGGCGGTGCCGAGCACGATCAGCAGCGCGTTGATGAGCAGCAGCAGCAGGACCGGGTCGCGTGTCAGCGAGATCAGCCAGGCCGCCATCTGCGGCGGGATGCGCTCCCATGCGAGGTAGAAACCGAAGGCCGACGCGGCGCAGATCATCAGCATGACCGAGCTCGTGTCGAGCGCCGTTTCCTTCAGCACCTTGGGCAGATCGGACAAGGCCAGGGTCTTGTACGCAAACACCCCCACCGCGACGGTGTAGAGCACCGTGATCGCCCCGGCTTCGGTCGGCGTGAAGATGCCGTAGCGGATGCCCACGATGATGAAGACCGGGATCGACAGCGCCCAGATCGCATCGCGGAAGGTGCGGCCCACTTCGGGCATGCCGGCGAACTTGCTTCGCAGCGGCAGGTAGCCACGCCGCTTGGCGATGACCCAGGTCACGATCATCAATGAGGCGGCGAGCATCAGCCCCGGCACGATGCCGCCGATGAACAGGCGCCCGACGGAAACGTCAGCGATGTAGCCGTAGATGATCAACCCGATCGAGGGCGGGATCAGCGCCGTGATGATCGCCGCGCACGAGGTGATGACGGCGGCGAAGGCCGGGCTGTAGTTGGCCTTGACCATCTCGGGGCCGAGGATCTTCGACAGCATCGCCGCGTCGGCCGACGACGATGCCGTCAACCCGCCAAGCAAGGTCGCGAGCACCGTGCACATCTGCGCCAGCGCGCCCGTCATGTGGCCGACCAGCGCGTCGGCGAGCGCAAGCAGGCGCCGCGTGATGCCGGCCTTGTTCATGATGGCGCCGGCGAGCACGAAGAACGGGATCGCCAGCAGCGGGTAGGAGTCGGTCGCGCTGACCATCTTCTGCACGAAGATGTTGAGCGGCACCTCGCCGTCGATGAGGAAGAACGACAGCGCGCTGATGGCGATGGCAAACGCGATCGGCGTTTCCAGGGCAAACAGCACCAGCATCAGGATGCCGGGCAGCCAGTCAGCCCACATAGGTCTCCCTGTCGCCGTCGATGGCCCAGACACCGCGGCGCAGCAACTGCACGTAACGCAGCGCCATGAGCGCAAAACACAGCGCAACCGGCCCGTAGAGCCAGCTCAGCGGCAAGCGCAGCACCGGGCTCGGGTTGGACCAGGCGTCGATCGCAAAACGGGTGCCGAACCAGGCCATGAAGATGCAGAAGCCGAGCACGAGCGCGTGGTTGAGCCAGCGCACCGCCCGCTGCAGCGGCTTGGGCAGCCGCACCACCAACATGTCGATCGACGGATGGAGCCGGTACTTGATGCCCGCCGCGGCACCGAAGAAGACGACCCAGGCGAAGGCCAGCGTCGCGACCTCGCTCGCCCACGCCGCCGGCTGGGCGGTGATGTAGCGGGTCACGACACCCCAGCCCACGGCCGCGACGACGACGATCAGCGCCACGCAGGCGACGATCTCCTCGAACTGGTCGGCCACGCCCTTCCATCGGGAGCGTGTCAGGTCGGCGGCAGGCATGGGCAAGCTCCTCCTGGCCCTGCGCCGCGGAGGCGCAAGGGGCAGCTGAACGCAGGATCGGGGTTTACTTGCGCAGCGTGGCCATCACGGTGTCGTGCAGGCCGGGAGTCCATTTCGGGAAGGCGTTGTAGACGCTGCTGGTCGTCTTCTGGAACGCGCCGACGTCGACCTCGACGAAGGTCACGCCCGCAGCCTTGAACTTGTTGATGTAGTCGTTCTGCAGTTCGAGCGTGAGGCGGGTCATCTCGTCACCCGCCTTCTTGCCCTCTTCCAGCAGCACCTTCTGCACGTCGGCCGGCAGCTTGGCGAAGTAAGCTGCGTTGATCGGCCACATCACGAAGGCGGTGAAGTGGCCCGTCATCGAGATCACCTTGCGTGTCTCGTGCAGCTTCGATCCCCACAGCGAGCCGAGCGGTGCCTCGGCGGCGGCGACGACGTTCTGCTGCAGCGCGTTGTAGACCTCGGCCCACTGCACCGTGGTCGGGCGCGCGCCCATCGCCTTGAAGGTCTCGATCCACATCGTGTTGGGCGGCACACGCACGGTCATGCCGGCCATGTCCTCGGGCTTGCGCACCGGCTTGTCGGCGATCAGGTGGCGCTGGCCGAAGAATCCGTTCGCCATCACGAGCTTGAACCCAGCAGCCTCGAGCTTCTTCTCGACACTCTTGTACCAGTCGGATGCGAGCAGCTTCGTGTAGTCCGCGGGGTCCTTGATCAGGTAGGGCCCGTTGAGCACACCGATGTCGGGCACGAAGTCGGAGAGGTAGCCCGGGTCGGTGATGTTCATCACGTTGGCGCCCTGGCGGATCATCTCGTTGACCTCTTTGCCGGTGCCCAGCTGTTCACTCGGGAAGACCTGGATCTGCACCTTGTTGTTGGTGCGCTGAGCGACGTTCTTCGCGAAGAATTCGGCGGCCACGTGCGCCGGCTCGGTGGTCGACAGCGAGTGGGCGAGGCGGATCCTGATCACGTCCTGCGCCGCGGCAGGCAAAGCAGGCAGCAGGGTGGCGAGCACGATGGCGAACAGGGCTTGTCTCATGGGTGTCCTTATGGGGTGCGGAGCAGGTCAGGAAAGAACGGTCACTTCGTGGCCGCCACCGTCGCGCCGAGCTTGCCCGGCTGGGCGGCGCCGGCGTACAGCAACTTGAGCTGGCGGTCGACGATCTGCGCGTGGCGCGCGACCGCGTCGGGGTGCATGTCGGCCTCGGGCGGCAGTTCGTGGTCGAAGTGCTGGTGGGTGTCGACGCCACGCACCAGCGTCGCACTCTCGCGCACGCCCGAGGTCTGGTAGACCCCCGCCGAGATGTAGCGCACCGCGAACCCGACGCGGCGGTGCGTGGCACGGTTCGGTTCGGAGCCGTGGTAGATCAGCACGTGGTGCAGCGACATCTCGCCCGGCGCGAGGATCACGTCGACCGCATCGTTCGCGCTGACGTCGACCTCGATCTCCTGCCCGCGCGAGAGCAGGTTGGTCTCGGCGAAAGTGTCCTTGTGTGCGACCTGGCGGTGTTGGGTGCCCGGCACCACGCGCATGCAGCCGCTTTCCACCGTCGAGGGTGTGAACGCGACCCAGGCGGTGACGACGTCGGGCGAGGACAAGCCCCAGTAGGTGGCGTCCTGGTGCCACGACACGAAACCCGGATCGCCGCCGTTCTTGGCGAAGAACTGGGCGCTCCAGCACAGCAGGTCGGGGCCGAGCACATCCTCCACCGCATCAAGGATGCGCGGGTGGCGGATCAACTCGTTCAGCCAGGGGAACAACAGGTGCGGCTTCTGGTTCATGCGCGCCGGCAGTCGGCCGCCGTTCGCGGCCTCGATCGCCTCGAGCCGGGCAAGCAGGCGCGCCGCCTCTGCGGCGTCGAACACGCGCAGCGGAAATAGGATGCCGTCGCGGCGGTAGGTGTCGACGGCTTCGGCAGTGAGCAGCCGCTGGGTCACGGGTAACTTCTCACAGGCAACTTCATCAGTGAACGTTATGTTCAACCGTAAACTTGAAGCCGTCGAACTGTCAATCCGAATCAATCCCGACACCATGACGAAGACCGGCGCGCCGGGCCCCTACAACGCACCCGCGCTGGAGAAGGGCCTGGACATCCTGGAGCTGCTGGCCGATTCGCAACGCGGTCTGACGCAGAACCAGATCGCGGCCCGGCTCGAACGCTCGCCGAGCGAACTGTTCCGCATGGTCGAGGTGCTTGAACGACGCGGCTACCTCGCGCGCAGTGCGGCCGACGGCTCGTACCTGCTCAGCCTCAAGCTGTTCGAGCTGGCGCACCGGCATCCGCCGGTCAGGCGGCTACTCGCCGTGGCGCTGCCGCTGATGCACGAACTGGCGCAGCAGACGAGCCAGTCGAACCACCTCGTGGTGATGCACGAACACCGCATCCTCGTGCTGGCGCAGGTCGACAGCCCGCAGGCGATGGGGTTTTCAGTCCGCCTCGGTGCGCACTTCCCGTTCCGCGCCGACCGCGTCTCGGCGCGTGTCCTGGCGGCTTTCCAGGCGCCCGCGCGCAGCGCAGAGCTGATCGACGAGATGCTGCACAACGACCCCCAGGCGCCGACACGCGCCAGCCTCGTGCGGCGTGTGCGCGTCATCCGCGAGCAGGGTTACGAGGAGCATGTCAGCGAGACCCTGCCGGGCATCACCGACCTGTGTTTTCCCATCGTCGACCGCAGCGGTCAGGCGGTTGCGACGCTGACCCAGCCCTACCTGCGCCAGCGCGACGTGACGATGACGGTGGCGCAGGCACGTGCTGCGCATGCGCGCACTGCGCTGGCCATCTCGCGCGAGCTGGGCGCCACTGCGACCGGAAGCACGAACGAAAGCGTGCCGCCGACCGCGCCGCGAGCGCCGCGCCGCCGGGCTTGATGCCCCGCGCTCACGCGTGGCTGCCGGCCTGCTCCAGCGCACGCACCTCGTCGTCGCTGAGCAGCGGGCCGTCGAGCGTGACCCGTTTGTCCTGTGTCTCGGCAACGCGAAAGCGCGCGATCACCGGCTTGAGTTCTTCCTTGATGTGCGACTCGTCGTAGCCGTTGAACAGGTGACCGAGCAAGCCACGCTTCAGGTCGCTCGTCTTCATCGCCCAGTCGGCGAGCGGGAAGGTGAGGTTCATGTTGACGTGCATCATGATCCCCAGGTTGTGGTGCGCCGCGTGGTGGCGGCGGATCGTGTTGACCAGCGGCATGTTGCGAACGAACGCGTTCTCGGGCACGTGGCAGCAGAAGTGGAAGGTCTCGTAGACCATGTAGTGGCCGATCATGGTGATGAAGACCACGTAGCCGGCGTTGGCGTTGATGAGCTGGGTCGCGATCCAGCCGAAGAGGCTGCCCATCACCGCCAGCACGATCAGCACGCGCCAGGGGAAGAAGACGATGCGGAACTCCTGCACCGTGCTGATCGTCGGGTCGCCGTCGGTGAAGTACTGGTGGTGCTGCCGCGTGTGGCGGTCGTAGATGGCCCGCAGCGCAAACACATCCCGCAGCCGGTGCATGACGTACTTGTGCATGCCCCACTCGACGAAGTTGCCGCCGATGGCCACCGGAATCACCAGCAGCCACTCCCAGCCCGGGTTGTGCATGCGGCCGATGCACCAGACGATGGCCGAGATGCCAGCCCCGTACATGACCGCCACGTGCAACAGCCCGCTGTACCAGGGACTGATCCCGGCCACGTACTGTTCGCGGAACCGGCGCTGCCGTTCGGTCATCATGGAAAGCCCTCTGTTCCCGTGTTGCTCGGCTGATATATTAGGTGTCGATCAACAGCATGTCAAGGCGACTCCGGTGGCATCACCCGGCACCCCTGCAGACCCCAAGGCCCCCGCCGCCGCGCCGCGCAAGAAGCGCACGATCCAGGAGATCCGCGAGTCCAAGCGCACGGGCGAGAAGATGGTCTACATGTCGGTGCCCGACTACACCTCGGCCAAGTGGGCCGAGATGGCAGGCGTGGATGTGGCCGTCGTCGGCGACAGCCTGGCGATGATCGCGCACGGCCACAGCAGCACGATCCCGGCCACGATGGACATGATGGCGATGCACGCGGCGAGCGTGCGCCGCGGCGCCCCCAACACCTTCACGCTGGGCTGCATGCCCTACCAGAGCTACCACACGGTGGAACTCGCGCTGCGCAACGCCACGCGCTTCATGCAGGAAAGCGGAACCGACGCCGTCAAGCCGCAGGGCGGCAAGTCACAGGCGCACGTGCTGAAGGCGCTCGTCGATGCCGGCATTCCGACCGCGTCGCACATCGGCATGACACCGCACACGGTGGCGGTGTTCGGCGGTTTCCGCATCCAGGGTCGCACCGCCGATGCGGCGATGAAGATCCTGGAAGACGCCTTTGCGATCCAGGATGCGGGCTGTTTCATGCTCGAGTTCGAGGCCGTGCCGGCCAAGATGGCGGCCGTGATCTCGCAGCAACTCGAGATTCCCACCATCGGCATCGGCGCCGGCGTCGGCACCGACGGGCAGATCCTGCTCTGCCACGACCTGCTGGGGGTCTTCACCGACTTCAAGCCCAAGTTCACCAAGCGCTTTGCCAACCTGACCGAAGTCGCCGTCAAGGGCATCACGCAATACGTCGGCGAGGTCAAGGCGGGCACCTTTCCCGACGACGACCACAGCTACGGCGTCGACGAAGCCGAGTACGACAAGTTCGTCTCGATGGTCGAGAAGCGCAAGCACGTCTGACGAAGACGACGATGAAACGCGCCGTCCTGCGGGAGCTGACCCCCGCGCCCAGCCTGAGCGAGCGCGCCTACACCGACATCGAAGAGATGATCAGCACCTTGAAGCTGGCGCCGGGCAGCTCGATCTCGGAGTCCGAGTTGTCGGCGCACCTGGGCATCGGCCGCACGCCCATCCGCGAAGCGCTGCAGCGCCTGGCGCGCGAGCGTTTGGTCGTGATCCTGCCGCGGCGCGGCATCGTGGTGTCGGAGATCAACGTGTCGAGCCAGATGCGCCTTCTCGAGGTGCGCCGCGAAGTCGAGCGCTTGATCGCACGCAGCGCGGCGCGGCGCGCCACCGACGAGGAACGGGCCCGCTTCATGGAGCTCGCGGCCGGTTTCGAGCAGTCCGCCAGCGCCAACGACGACATCGCCTTCATGCGCATCGACCACGACTTCAACCAGCTCTTCTCCAGCGCCTCGCACAACGAGTTTGCGGCCGGTGCGATGAGCCTGATGCACTCGCTGTCGCGCCGCTTCTGGTTCCTGCACAACAAACAGTCCGCCGACCTGCAGCGCACCGCCAAGCTGCATGCGGCGATCGCCCGTGCCATCGCCGCGGGCGACGAAGAGCGTGCCGCCAAGGCGAGCGATCGCCTGCTCGACTTGATCGAGAAGTTCACCCGCAGCACCGTGAGCCCGTAGACAGAACCACCCCACAAGGAGACCGCCATGAACAACCGCAGAACCGTCTTGAAGGGCGCCGGCGCCGCCGGTGTCGCCGCCGTGGCCCAGTCCTACCTGGGCTTCCCGGCGCTGGCGCAGAACGCGCCGGTGCGCATCGGCGTCATCGCGCCCAAAGCCGGCATCGCCGGCACCATCGGCGAGTGTGGCTTGCGCGGCACGATGTTCGCCACCGAGCGCATCAACGCCGCCGGCGGCATCGCCGGGCGCAGGGTGGAACTGGTGGTCGAGGAAGAGACCAACCCCAAGGACTCGATCGAACGCCTGCGCAAGCTCGTGCTGCAGGACAAGGTTGACTGCGTGCAGGGCATCGTGTCTTCGGGCGTCAGCCTGGCGATGGGCGCGGTGGCCGAGGAGATGAAGGCGCTGCTGATCTTCTGGGACGGCACGACGCAGGATGGCGTGAAGGAGACGATGCCGAACCCGCGCTACGTCTTCCGCAGCACCGACAACGAGTGTGAGGCCGTGATGGGATCGCTGCTCGCGATCAAGCACTGGAAGGGCCAGTTCGCGACCATCGCCGGCATCAACCCCGACTACTCCTACGGCCGCAACAATTTCGCCGCCTTCCAGGCGCTGCTGAAGAAGTTCGGCGTCGAGCACAAGGTCGTGGCCGACCAGTGGCCGAAGGTCGGCACGCTCGACCTCACCTCGCACGTGGCGGCGCTGAAGGCGGCCAAGCCCGACCTGGTGTTTTCGTCGCTGCTGTTCGCCGACCTGCCGATCTTCATGAAGACGGCGCACGGCGCCGGCCTGATGGACGGCAAGACCAAGTTCGTCTTCCCGGCGGCCGGCTTCCAGCACACGCTGCTGAAGAAGGAGTTCACGCCCGAGGGGATGATCTTCGGCCACAACACCCTGTACTTCAACGCCGACAACGCGACGCCGCTGCAGCGTTTCTTCGTTCAGGATTACGAGGCCAAGTACAAGGACTACCCGCACTGGGAGGCCGACCGCGCCTACTTCGCGATGCAGGTCTACAAGGCCGGCGTCGAAGCCGCCTACAAGGCCAAGAACGCGTGGCCGGGCAAGGAGGACGTGATCAACGCGATGGAAGGGATCAAGGTCGAATCGCTCGGCGGCCCGGGGCAGATGCGCAAGGACCACATCGCCGAGCAGACCTTCTACCAGGGCATGACGACCCACAAGAACCGCTACGACTTCGCCACCATCACCGACGTCACCAAGATGTACTCCGACCAGTTGCAGAAGCCGAACGGCGCCGACTTCTGGAAGTGGATCGAAACCGCGCAGATCAGGCTCTGAGCCTGCCGCCCCTTCCCTTGCGCTTGCCGCCGCCCCGCCGTTGACCGCCTTCTTCGACATCCTGCTGGGCGGCGTGTTTCACGCCTGCGTGCTGTTCCTGGTGGCCGCCGGGCTGCAGCTGGTGTTCGGCGTGCAGCGCATCGTCAACCTGGCCTGCGGTTCGTTCTACGCACTCGGCGCCTACTTCGGCATCACGGCGGTGAACTGGGCCACGGCCCACGGCTCGCCGCCGTGGGCCTTTCTGCCGGTGCTGATCCTGTCAGGCATCTTGCTCGGCGCCATCGGCCCGCTGATCGAGTTGCTGCTGCGCACCGTCTACAAGCGCGACGAGGCTTTCCAGCTGCTGCTGACCTTCGCGCTGGTGCTGATGTTCCAGGACGTGCTGCGCTTCTTCTGGGGCGCCAACCCGCAGCAGCTGGGCAACCTGTCGATGAGCTACGGCAAGCTGACGATCGGCACGGTGTCGTTCCCAACCTACAACGTCCTGGTGATGGCGGCCAGCCTGGGCATTGCGGTCGGGCTCGGCCTGTTCCTGCAGCGCACACGGTACGGCCGCATCCTGCGCGCCACGGCCGAGAACCGCGAGATGGCCGAGGCGCTGGGCGCCGACGTGCGCTGGATCTACGCCAGCGTCTTCACGCTCGGCACCATGCTCGGCACGGTCGGCGGTGCGCTCGTGGTGCCCACCGCCGCGGCCTCGCTCGACATGCCGGTCGAGCTGGTGGTCGAAGCCTTTGCCGTCGTCGTCATCGGCGGCCTGGGCAGCATGCGCGGCGCGCTCGTGGGTGCCCTGGTGGTGGGCCTCACGCGCGCCGCGGCGATCACCTTCTACGCCGAGCTGGAAGTGCTCGCGATCTACCTCATCGTGATCGTGATCCTGATCGCACGCCCGGCGGGCTTGTTCGGGAAGCCCATCGAATGAACACGAAGCCGAACCGGGGTGTGTTGCTGGGTTTTGTCGCCGTCGCGATCGTGGTGCTGGCCGCCTTTCCTACGCTCGCGCAGCCCTATTACGTGACGCTGGTGCTGCCGGCATTCGCGTATGCCATCGCACTGCTCGGCTTCAACCTGCTGTTCGGCACCACCGGGCTGCTGTCTTTCGGCCACGCGCTGTTCGTGGCCGTCGGTGCGTATGGCGCGGCGGTGCTGTCGAGCCGCATGGGCGTGCGCAGCCTGGAATTGATCCTGCTCGCATCCGGCCTCGTCGCGGTGCTGGCCGCGGTCCCCGTGGCGTTGCTGTCGGTGCGATACGTGCGCATCTTCTTCGGCATCCTCACGCTCGCCTTCGGCATGCTGTTCCACTCGTTCCTATTCAAGTTCTACGACCTGACCGGCGGCGACACCGGCATCCGCGTCCTGCGGCCGACGATCCTGGGCATGGACTGGAAAGAGCTCGACAAGACCGCCTTCCTGATCGGCCCGTTCTATTACACCTGCCTGCTGCTGGTGGTGCTGCTGGCGCTGCTGATGTGGCGAATCGTGCACTCGCCCTTCGGCCTGCACCTGGTGGCGATCCGCGAGAACCCGACCAAGGCCGAGTACCTGGGTGTGCGCGTCCGGCTGTTCCGCTTCATCGCCTTCCTGATCTCGGCGTTTTATGGCTCCATCGGCGGTGTGATCCTGGCCATCAACACCGGGCAGGCCGACCCCGAGCTGGCGTACTGGACCCACTCCGGCGAACTCGTCTTCATGACCGTGCTCGGCGGTTTCGCCAGTTTCTTCGGCCCGCTCGTCGGTGCCTTCACCTTCATCTTCCTCAAGTCCGAGCTGATGGGCATGACGCAGTACTGGCGCTTCTTTCTCGGCGCCACGCTGGCGATCATCGTCATCGCCTTCCCGCGGGGCCTGATGGGGCTGGTGCAGGACCTGTGGTCGAAAGCGGCGCAGCGATGACGCGGGCCGAGCGCCGGGCCGCTCCCAAGCCGGCCCACATCCCCTTGGGGGATCGACTGACTCACCCGTCGGGCGAGGGGCACGAATGACGTTGCTCATCGAAACCGTGGGCGTGCGCAAGGCCTACGGCGACTTCGTCGCGCTGGCCGACGTGTCGCTGAAGGTGAACGAGGGCGAGCTGCTGTCGATCGTCGGCCCCAACGGCGCGGGCAAGACCACGCTCGTCAACGTGCTGACCGGCTTGCTCAAGCCGACCCAGGGCGTCGTGCGTTTCAAGGGCCAGGACATCGCCGGGATCGGCCCCGTGAAACTGGCCCAACGCGGCATGGCACGTGCCTTCCAGCTCGTCCACATCTTCCCGGCCATGACGGTGGCCGAAACGATCGCGGTCGCGGTGGTGTCGCAGTCGGACAAGAGCCTGCGCCTGTTCGCCTCGGTGAAGGCCGACGAGGCGGTGCGCCAGAAGGTGCACGAGGTCGCGGCCATCTTCGGCCTGGAGGGCAAGCTCGACACCGAGTCGCGCCTGCTCTCGCAAGGCGAGAAGAAGCTGCTCGACATCGCGAGCGCCTTTGCGCTCGTGCCCGAGGTAATCCTGCTCGACGAGCCGACCAGCGGTGTCTCCAGCGGCGACAAACACGGCATCATGAGAACGCTGATCGCCGCGGCACAACGTGCAGGCGTGAAGGCGATCATCCTGGTCGAACACGACATGGACCTGGTGGCCGAGTACTCCAGCCGCATCGTCGCGCTGCAGGGCGGCAAGGTGCTGGCCGACCGCGCGCCGGCCGAGTTCTTCGCCGACCCCGAGATCGTCGCGGCCATCGTCGGCAAGCGTGTCGGCAAGCTGGCACAGGGGCACTGAGATGTTGGCCATCAACAAGCTGGTCGTCGACATCCAGATGAGCCGCATCCTGCGCGGCATCTCGCTGCAGGTGGCGGCGGGCGAACTGGTGTGCCTGGTCGGGCGCAACGGCGCCGGCAAGACGACCCTGTTCCGCACCATCATGGGTTTCATCACGCCGGTCTCGGGCGAGGTGAACCTGCAGGGCACGAGCCTCGTCGGCCAGCGCACCTACCGCATCGCGCAGATGGGCGTGGGTTACTCGCCCGAAGAGAGCCAGGTCTTCGGCGACCTCACCGTGGCCGAGAACATCGAGCTGCCGACCTGGACCCGGCCGCAGGGGCGCGCGGCCAAGACGCGCACCGACCTCGCCTACGAAGTCTTCCCCAAGCTGCGCCAGTACGCCGGACGCGGCGGCAACCAGCTTTCGGGCGGCGAGCGCAAGATGGTGTCGGTGGCACGCGCACTCGCACTCGACCCCCAGCTGCTGCTGCTGGACGAGCCCTTCGAAGGCCTGTCGCCGGCCGTCATCCCGACCATCAGCGACGGCATCGCGTCGATCCGACGCCTGGGCCACGGCGTGCTGATGGCCGAATCCAACGTGCACCACATTCCCGAGTACGCCGACCGGCTCTACGTGCTCGAACGCGGCGAGATCCTCTATGCCGGCAAGCCCGGCGACGACTTCCCGCCCGAGGTCCTGCGTGTCATCGGTACGACGGTTTGACGTTCACTTCACCCCAGAGGTGTTCCATGCCCAAGATCCTCACCCCCGCCCAGGTCGACACCTTCCGCCGCGACGGCTGCGTGTTCCCGATCCGCGTGATGTCGACGGCCGAGGCGAAGGCCATCCGCGACCAGCTCGAGGACTTCGAGCGCAGCACCGGCGGCCCGCTGAAAGGCGACCTGCGCCACAAGTCGCACCTGCTGTTCCCCTTCCTCAACGACCTGGTGCACCACACCCGCATCGTCGACGCGATCGAAGACCTGTACGGTGCCAACCTGCTGTGCTGGAGCACCAACTTCTTCATCAAGGAAGCTGCCAACCCGGCCTTCGTGTCCTGGCACCAGGATTCCACCTACTGGGGCCTGAGCAAGCCCGACGTGGTGACGGCCTGGGTGGCACTGTCGGCCAGCAACCGCAGTAACGGCGCGATGGGTTTCATCCCGGGCACGCACACCGCCGAGCAGATCCCGCACCGCGACACCTTCGCCCCCCACAACCTGCTCACGCGCGGCCAGGAGGTGGCGGTCGACGTCGACGAAAGCCAGGCCGTGGTCATCGAACTGGAGCCGGGCGAGATGTCTCTCCATCACGTGCGGCTGGTGCACGGCTCGCCGGCCAACCCGTCCAACGACCGGCGCATCGGCTTCGCCATCCGCTACATCCCAACCAGCGTCGCGCAGGTGGCGGGGCGGGACAGCGCGACGCTGGTACGTGGCGTCGACGAGTTCCACCACTTCGAACACGAGCCGCGCCCGAGCGCCAACATGGAGCCGGCCTTCGTCCAGCTGCACCACGAGATCACCGAGCGCAACGCGCAGATCCTCTACCGCGGGACCAATGTCAAGAGTTACAACGAGCCGAGCGCGTTGCCCGAGCGCGGCGCCTGAGGCCGTGATGAACGCCGTCGCCAAGGCCGCGCTGTTCCAGCGCCTGCACCTCGGCCCCGAGATCCTCGTCATCGCCAACGCCTGGGACGCGGCGAGCGCCCGGGTC
Source organism: Rubrivivax sp. (assembly GCA_036523095.1). Classification (GTDB taxonomy): domain Bacteria; phylum Pseudomonadota; class Gammaproteobacteria; order Burkholderiales; family Burkholderiaceae_C; genus Rubrivivax. The sequence continues at coordinate 22,871 of DATDER010000039.1, read as the reverse complement.
TTCGAGGAAGCCGGCGTGCGCGCCGTAGGCACCGGCAGCGCGGGCGTCGCTTTCGGCCACGGCTTCGTCGACGACGAGTTCATTCCTCGCGAGGTGATGCTCAGGGCGATCGGCGAGATGGTGGCGGCAGTGCAGGTGCCCGTCACCGCCGACATCCTGTCCGGCCTGGGCGACGGTGGCGCGGTCACGCCCGAGGCCGTGGCGGCCACCGTGCGCGAAGTGATCGCGCTCGGCGCCGTGGGGGTCAATATCGAAGACGGCTCCGACGTCGGTGGACCGCACCTGATCGACCTCGAACTGCAGGTCGACAAGATCACCGCCGCGGTGGAAGCGGCACGCCTCGCCGGCGTGGACATCGTCGTCAACGCGCGCACCGACAGCTACTGGCTCAAACTCGGCGACGACAACGAGCGCCTGCGCGTGAGCGTGGCGCGTGCCAACCGCTACCGCGCAGCCGGCGCACATTGCCTGTTCGTGCCCTCGGCAGCGCAGCCTGCGCTGATCGGCACGCTGGTGCGTGAGATCGACGGCCCGCTCAACATCCTGGCCGTGCCCGGATGCCCGCCCGTGGCCGAGCTGCAGGCGCTGGGGGTGCGGCGTCTCAGCGTGGGCTCGGGTCCCGCGCGTGCGGCGATGATGCTGACGCGGCGCATCGCGCACGACCTGCTGCACAGTGGCACTTACAGGCGCTTCCACGAGGAGGCGATTCCCTATGCCGAGGCGAATGCGCTGTTCCTGCGTGACGCAGGCCGTTGACACCCGGCCCCGGCTCAGTCGCCCTTGGCGCGGCCGAAACACTGCGACAGCACCAGCAGCGTCGTGGTGACCACGATCATCAAGGTCGAGATCGCCGCGATGGTGGGGTCGATCTGGTCGCGCAGGGCCATGAACATGTTGCGCGTCAGCGTGGAATTGGCGCCACCGGAGACGAACATCGACAGCACCACTTCGTCGAACGAGGTCAGGAACGACAGCAGCGCGCTGCCGATCACCGCGAAGCGGATCTGCGGCAGGGTCACGCTGAAGAACGCCCGCGGGCGTGACGCGCCCAGGCTGCGTGCCACCATCTCCTGGTTCATGTCGTAGCTCTTGAGCGCCGAGGTCACCATCATCATCACCAGCGGCAGCGCCAGCATGCTGTGCGCCAGCACCAGCCCGGCGAGCGAGTTGACGAGCTTGAGCTTGACGTAGACGTAGAACACGGCGATCGCGACCAGGATCACCGGCACGATGATGGGCGTGATCATCAGCACGTGGATGGCGTGCGCCCAGCGCGAGCGCGACACGAACAGCCCGTAGGCCGCCATCGTGCCCAGCGGCGTGGCCAGCAGCGTCGTCAGCGCGCCGGCCTGGAAGGACGTGGCAGTGGCCTGCATCCAGGCCGCCGACGCGAAGTAACTGCGGTACCAGCGCAAGGACCATTCGCGCGGCGGGAACTCCAGGTACTGCGAGCCCGAGAACGACATCGGGATCACGATCAGCGTCGGCACCACCAGGAAGGCGAGCACCAGCGCCGCCAGCGCGTACAACCACAGCCGCTGGCCATGGGTGATCTGCGTCGGCGACGCAGGGCGTTGCCACCAGCTCACAGGCCGTGCCCCCCGCCCAGCACCTTGTCCAGCCGCAACAGCCGGTGGGCCATCAGCAGGAAGCCCAGCGTCAACACCAGCAGCACGGCTCCGAGCGCACTCGCCGCACCCCAGTTGAAGAACAGCTCGATGTCGTTGGCGATGTGGTTCGACACCATGATCACCTTGCCCCCGCCCAGCACGGCCGGCGTGACGTAGAAGCCCAAGCACAGGATAAAGACGATCAGCGTGCCGGCGAGCAGCCCGGGCAACGAGAGCGGAAAGAACACGCTCCAGAACGTGCGCGACGGGCTGGCGCCCAGGTTGGCCGCGGCCTTGAGGTAGTCGGCGTCGATCGCACGCATCGCCCCCAGCACCGGCAGCACCAGGAAAGGCAGCATGATGTGCACCATGCCGATCAAGGTGCCGGTGAGGTTGTGCACCAGCGCCAGCGGTTCGTCCCACCAGCCCAACGCGATGCCCCACTCGTTGATCAGGCCCTTGCGTTGCAGCAGCACGAGCCAGGCGTAGGTGCGCACCAGCAGCGAGGTCCAGAACGGCAGCAGCACACCCAGCACGCACAGCGTGGCGACGCGGCGCGGCAGCTGCGACATCACGTAGGCGAGCGGATAGCCCGCTAGGATGCACAGCGCGGTGGTCATCAGGCTGACCTTGAAGGTGACGCCGAACGTGCGCGCGTACGACGGCTGCTCGACCATGCGCCGGTAGTGCTCCAGGCTCCAGCTACCGTCGTCGGCCAGGAACGACAGGCCGAACAGCCAGGCCACCGGCGCGATCATCGTCACCAGCACCAGCGCCAGCGCCGGTGCGCTCAGCCCCAGCAGCGCCCAGCGTTCGACCTGCTCGTCGCGGCGCAGGCCGGCGGCGTGCGGGGCCGTGGCCACGGTCTCAAGCCCCATCGTCTGCCAGCATCACGGTGTCGGCCACGCTGAAGCCGAAGTGCACCGGCTGGCCCAGTGCCGGCAATGCGGCCAGTGTGTCGCGGCCGGCGACGCCGCGGGCGTTGACGCTGCTGCCGTCCGCCAGCCGCGCCTGCACCAGCACGCTGTCGCCCTGGTAAACCACGTTCGTGACCTGCGCCTGCAAGCGGTTCTGGCCCGCAGCGGGCGCGATGCCGGACTCGGCGGTGCCCAGGATGCGCAGGCGCTCGGGCCGCAGCATGAGGATCGCGGGCCCCGGTGCCACACGGGGCTGCGCCACGCGCACCACCTGCCCGGCACACTCGCAGCGATCGCCCGAAATCGTGACCTTCAGCAGCGTGGACTCGCCGATGAACTCGGCCACGAAACGGTTCGCCGGCCGTTCGTAGATGGCCTGCGGCGTGTCCAGCTGCATGATGCGGCCGCCGTTGATGACGGCGATGCGGTCCGACATCGTCAGCGCTTCGCGCTGGTCGTGCGTGACGTAGATCGTGGTCGTGCCGAGCTGGTTGTGCAGCTGCCGCAGTTCGATCTGCATGTGCTCGCGCAACTGCTTGTCCAGGGCCGACAGCGGCTCGTCCATCAGCACGATGCGCGGCTCGAACACGATCGCGCGGGCCAGCGCGACCCGCTGGCGCTGGCCGCCCGAGAGCTGGTCCACCCGCCGCGCGCCGTAGCCCGCGAGCTGCACCGTCTGCAGCACGGCCTCGACGCGACGCGCCGCCTCCGGCGCGCGCACACCGCGCAGTTTGAGCGGGTAGGCCACGTTGGCCGCCACGTCCATGTGCGGGAACAGCGCGTAGTTCTGGAACACCATTCCGATGTCGCGCTTGTGCGGCGCCAGGCGGATGACTTCCTCGGCGCCGAACTTCAGGCTGCCCTGGTCGGGGCGGATGAAGCCGGCCAGCACCATCAGCAGCGTGGTCTTGCCTGATCCCGACGGGCCCAGCAGCGTGAGGAACTCGCCGCTGCGCACGTCCAGGTCGACATCGTCCAGCGCGCGCACCGGGCCGTAGGTCTTGCGCAGGCCGCGCACGGCGATCGGGACGGCCGAGCGCGGGTCCATGGTGCCGTGTGCGTGGCGGTGCGCCTTATTCGGTCAGCATGTTCTGGTACGCCGTCGCGGCCTGGGCCTCGTACTTGATGTACCAGTCGAGATTGATCGGCAACTGCTTGGCGGCATTGTCCGGGTGCGAGGGCAGGCGCTTGGCATAGGCGGCGTCGATCGTGCCGAGGTCGTACGCCTTCTTGTTGGTCGGGCCGTAGGTGATGTACTTGGTGAACTCGGCCTGGTACTGCGGCTTGCTGATCTCGGCCAGGAACTTCATCGCCGCGTCCTTGTTCGGCGCGCCTTTGGGGATGCCGAAGCAGTCGAAGTCGAGCAGCCCCTGGTTGAAGGTGTAGGCGACCTTGCCGCCGTCCTTAGCCACGACGTCGAAGCGACCGTTCCAGCCCGTGATCATGTCGACTTCGCCGTCCTTCATCAGCTGCGCGTGCTGCGCGCCGGACGACCACCAGACGGCGATGTGCGGCTTGAGCTCCTTGATCTTCTTGATCGCGCGGTCGATGCCGGCGGGTGTCGACAGCACTTCGTAGACCTTGTCGGCCGGCACACCGTCGGCCATCAGCGCCGGCTCCAGCGCGCCCGCCACGCCTTTGCGATAAGAACGCTTGCCGGGGAATTTCTTGACGTCCCAGAAGTCTGCCCAGCTCTGCGGGCCCTTGTCGCCGTAGGTCTTGGTGTTCCAGGCCAGCACGGTGGAAAACACATCGCCGCCGACGCAGTACTCGTTGGCGAGGCCGGGCGCGAAGCTGCTGATGTCGATGACCTTGTAGTCCAGTTTCTCGAGGATGCCTTCGGCCCCGGCGCGCGCCGCGCTGCCCGAGCCGCTGGCCACCACGTCCCAGGTCACCGCGCCGGCCTTGACCTTCAGGCGCAGGTCGGCGATGCCGGTGTAGGTTTCCTCCTTGACCGTCAAGCCCATGGCCTTGGCCGCGGGCTGGAACAGCGCCTTGCTCTGCCCTTCCTGGTAGGCGCCGCCGAACGACACCACGGTGATCTGCTGCGCCCAGACGGCCGGCGCTGCGATGACGGCGCCCGCGCACACGAGCGCGGCATGGAAGGGCAGACGGGTGGAACGGGGGAGGGGCATGGTGGTCTCCGAAAGTCGAACGGGGGGAAACGGCACAACAAGGGCATCACGAGGACACAAGGCGCGGCCCCGCGGGGCTGCACGGCAAATCAGTCTGGGGAGCTATTGGCTACTTCGGAAGGGCCATTCTGAACTCACAGGCATACCGCTTTGGTGGCATCAGTTTGGTGGTGTCAGAGGCGCGCCGCCACGCTCTTGAGCTTGCTGTAGCTGCGCAGCGCCTCCAGGCCCTTCTCGCGCCCGAAGCCCGAGCCCCGGTTGCCGCCGAAGGGCACCTCGATGCCGCCGGCAAAGTATTCGTTGATGTAGACCTGCCCGGCGTCGATCTCGCGCGCGAGGCGGTGGGCGAGGCCGAAGTCGCGTGTGAAGACACCGGCCACGAGCGCGAAGGCGGTGCCGTTGGCCAGTGCGATCGCCTCGTCGACGTCGTCGAACACCTGGACGCACAGCACCGGGCCGAAGATCTCCTGCTGCACACATTCGTCGTCGGGTGCCAGATCGTCCAGGATCGTCGGCTCGAAGAACCAGCCCTGCCCGGTGTGCGGGTCGGCCACGCTGCGGCCACCGGTGCGTACGACCACGCCGCGCGCCCGCGCACGTTCGACGAAACCGGCCACACGCGCCTGTTGCAAAGCCGAGTTGAGCGGCCCCATCCCGGGATCGCGCAAACCGTGGCCCAGCGTCAGCGCCTGCGCGCGCGCGGCCAGGCGGTCGACGAACTGACGGTGCACCGTACGTTCGATCACCAGGCGCGAGCCGGCCGAGCAGATCTGACCTGCGTTCTCGAAGATCGCGCCGAAGGCGCTGTCCACCGCCGCATCGAGGTCGCAGTCGGCCATGACCACCAGCGGCGACTTGCCGCCGAGCTCCAGCACGAGCCGCGTGGTGTGTGCGGCCGCGGCGCGCATCACGCCCTGGCCCGTGGCGACCGAGCCGGTGAAGGTGATGTGGTCCACACCCGGATGCGCGACCAGCGGCGCACCCACCGCGGCGCCGGTGCCGGTGACGACGTTGCACACGCCCGGCGGCAGCCCGGCCTGCAGCAACAGTTCGGCCAGCATCAGCGCCGTCAACGGTGTCTGCTCGGCCGGCTTGAGCACGACGCTGCAGCCCGCGGCCAGTGCAGGGGCCAGGCCACGTGCGGTGGTCGAGATCGGGTAGTTCCAGGGCACGATCTGCGCCGCCACACCCACGGGTTCGTTCAGCGTGTAGGCCAGGTAGTCCGGGCCCAGCGGGATCGTGTCGCCATGGTGTTTGTCGCAGGCGCCGGCGTAGTACTCGAAGCAACGCGCGGCGCCGTTCACGTCGCCCAGCGCTTCGCTGAGGCGCTTGCCCGAGTCGAGCGTTTCGGCCACCGCCAGCCGCGCGGCGTGGGTGCGCACGAGTTCGGCGCAGCGATGCAACACCCGGCCTCGCTCGGCGGGTGTCGTGCGTTTCCACGGCCCGCGCACAGCGGCGCGTGCGGCGACGGCGGCACCGACGTCCTGGGCGTCGCCCGCGGCGAACTCGGTGAAGGCCAAGCCCGTGCCCGGGTCCAGGCTCGCCATTCGCGCGCCCGATGCGGCGGGGGCCCAACCGCCACCGATGAAGTGCCGGTCGGGCAGGCCGGCGATGCGTCCGCTGCCAAGCGCCTCGTCCACCAGACTGGCCAGCGCACTGTCGGCGGCAGGCTTGGTCACGACCATTCGCTCACCTGGTACACCGCCTTCTCGAGCCAGCCCGGATGGACTTCGACTCCCCAGCCCGGCGCACCGGGAACGGTGACCTGCCCGTTGCGCACGGTGTAGGGCGACTCGACGAACAAGCCCTCCTGCCACGGGTAGTAGTCAGCGCCTTCGATCGACAGTTCGAGGTACTTGCCGGCGTTGGGGATCGCCGCCAGCAGGTGCATCGTGAACAGCGTCACCATCGACAGATTGGCGCTGTGCGGCGTGCACGGCAGCCCGGCCGCGTGCGCCATGCGCGCTACGCGCAGCGTGCGCGCCAGGCCGCCGACGTAGCAGACATCGGGTTGCACGACATCGACCGCGCCCATCTCGATCATGTGGCGCCAGTGTGGCAGGTAGTTGTCCTGCTCACCGCCGGTCACGTCCAGCGCCAGCGCGTCGCGCACCTCGCGTGTCTGCTCCAGCTCCCAGTACGGGCAAGGCTCCTCGAAGTGCGACACGCCGTAAGCCTGCAACAGCTGGCCGACCTCGATCGCGCGGCGCGGGGTATAGCAGCTGTTGGCATCGACCAGCAAGGTGGCGTCGTCGCCCAGCGCGCGCCGGACCGCGGGCACGATGGCCTCGGTGCGGCCCGGCCACTCGTCGACGTCGTGGCCGTACTCGGCGCCAACGCGGAACTTGAAGGCATCGAAGCCGAAACGCTCGCGCAGGCCGGCGAAGCGCGCGGCTTCCTGCTCGGGCGTGATGTCGCGTTTCATCGACGAGGCGTAGGCGCGCAGCGGGCCCGGCTTGCCGCCGAGCAGCGTGCACACGGGCTGGCCTTCGAGCTTGCCGCGCAGGTCCCACAGCGCGGTGTCGACACCACCGATGGCGCGGTACAGGTGCGCGCCCGGGAACTTGTGCTCGCACTCGCAGACACGGTCGACCATCGCGTCGATGTCGAGCGCGTCGCGCCCCAGCACCCACGGCGCCACCTGCCGGTGCAGCACCAGGCTGCTGATGTCGGCATGGTAGGTCGACACCTGCCCCCAACCCTGCGCGCCGTCGTCCGTGGTGACACGCACGAAGCCCACGAAGGTGTTGCAGAAGGTCTCGATGCGCTGGATCTTCATGCCGGGCTGCGTGTCTTGCGCTGCTGAACCATGGCCCATGATCGGCGCGCCGCGCCCGGGGCGCACAGGTCCATTCTGAAGTTTTCGTGATACCGTTTCTGCACTCTGCAGCAACCTGAAAGACGGCACCGATGGTCAAGCGCGCAGGCGGTGCCTTGCTGCTTTCCATCGCCATCGACCCCGGGTCCGCACGCCCGGTCAGCACCCAGCTGTACGTCGCGCTGCGCGACCTGATCCTGGCGAACGGCTTTGCGGTGGGCGAGCGCCTGCCGGCCAGCCGCACGCTCGCGGCGCAGCTCAAGCTGTCGCGCACGACCGTGATCGAGGCCTTCGACCGCCTGACCGCCGAGGGGCTGATCGAGTCGCGTGTCGGCGCCGGCGCCTTCGTGAGCAGTGCCTTGCTCGCCGATCGCCCGAGCCCGCCGGGCGCCCGGACAGCACAAGCGGGTGACCAGGCGCCGCGCCTGTCGCGCGCCATGACGCAGGCAGAAGGGCGCTTTGCACCACGCCAGCGGCTGCCTTCGACGGCACGCGCCTTCACCACCGCGCTGCCCGCGTTCGAGGCCTTTCCGATGGCGCAATGGGCTCGGCTCTCGGCCAAACACTGGCGCAGCGGCCGCAGCGAGGTGATGGGCTACGGCGAGCCCTACGGCTTGACGGCGCTGCGCGAAGCGATCGCGCTGCACTTGCGTGCCAACCGTGGCATCGGCTGCGATGCGCAGCAGATCTTCATCGTCGGCGGCGCGCAACAGGCCTTCCACCTGATCGGCTCGACTCTGCTCGACCCCGGCGACAAGGTCTGGTTCGAGAACCCCGGCGCCATCGGCGCGCGCAACAGCCTGGTCGCGGCCGGCGCCGACCTGGTGCCGGTGCAGGTGGACGAACAGGGGCTGCGGGTCGCCGAAGGGCTGCGCCTGGCGCCGCAGTTCCGCCTCGCCTTCGTCACGCCCTCGCACCAGCAGCCGCTGGGGACGGTGATGAGCCTGGAGCGTCGTTTCGCCTTGCTGCACGCGGCCGAGCAGGCCGGTGCCTGGATCATCGAGGACGACTACGACGGCGAATTCTCCTTCGGCGGCACGCCGCTGCCGACGCTCAAGAGCGTCGACACCACCGGACGCGTGATCTACGTTGGCACCTTCAGCAAGTCGCTGTTCCCATCGCTCCGGCTGGGCTACCTGCTGGCGCCGCCGGCGCTGGTGGAGACGCTCAACTCGATCATCAGCAAGCTGCTGAACGGGGTGCCGACCCATTCGCAGGCGGTGCTGGCCGAGTTCATCGACGAGGGCCACTTCGCTGCCCACCTGCGCCGCATGCGCAAGCTGTACGCCGAGCGCCACCACGCGCTGCTCGAGGCCTGCCAGGCGCGCCTGGCCGGTGCGCTGGACGTCGTGCCGAGCCAGAGCGGCCTGCACACGATCGGTTGGCTGCGCGCCGGCCGCAGCGAGCAGGCCACCGCGGCGGCGGCAGAGCAGCGGCAGGTCACGGTGTCGCCGATCGCGCGCTTTGCGATCGCGCCGGTCGAGATGCAGGGCCTTGTGCTGGGCTTCGGCGGGGTGTCGCCAGCGCAGATCGCCGCCGGGGTGGACGTGCTGGCGCAGGTGCTGGCCCGGCCCTGACCCCGTGCTGACCCGGGCTGCGCTGCGGCGCAGTGGACTGGCTCAAAGTCCAAAGTGGAACTGCCGGCGGCACGCGGGTGTGTGGCACGCTCGCGCGGTGTTCACCACCTCGCACCTTGGTCTTTGCCCCGCCGCCGCTCCGGTGTCCGGCGCGCCGTGACGACGGCCGACTACATCATCGTCGGCGCCGGCTCGGCCGGCTGCGTGCTGGCCCACCGGCTCAGTGCGAGCGGGCGCCACAGCGTGCTGCTGCTCGAGGCCGGCGGCACCGACCGGCGCTGGCGCGTGCAGATGCCCATCGGCTACGGCCTGTCGTTCTACGACCCGCGCGTGAACTGGATGTACCGCACCGAAGCCGAGCCGAGCTTGGCCGGGCGGCAGGGCTACTGGCCACGCGGCAAGGTGCTGGGCGGCTCGAGCGCGATCAACGCGATGGTCTTCGTGCGCGGCCAGCCGCAGGACTTCGACGCCTGGCGCGACGAAGGCAACCCCGGCTGGGGCTGGGACGACGTGCTGCCGTACTTCAAGCGCATGGAGTCCAGCAGCCGCGGTGCCAGCGCCTGGCGCGGCGCCGACGGGCCCCTGGCCGTGAGCGAGGTGTCGGCGCAGACCCACCCGGTCTGCCAGCGTTTCCTGCGTGCGGGCACCGAGCTCGGTTGGCGCGTCAACGACGATTTCAACGGTGCCACCCAAGAAGGCGTCGGGCTGTACGAGCTGACGGTGCAGGGCGGGCGGCGCATGTCGACGGCGCGTGCCTACCTGCACACCGCGTCGGGGCGACGGAACCTGAGCGTGCAGACCGGCGCGCTGGCCACCGGCCTGCGCTTCGACGGCCCGCGCGCCACGGGCGTGGACTATCTGCACCAGGGCACGCTGCGGCAGGCGCTGGCGCGGCGCGAGGTGATCGTCTGCGCCGGGGCCATCAACTCGCCGCTGCTGCTTCAGGCATCGGGCATCGGGCCGGGCGCGATGTTGCAATCGCTGGGCATCACGCTGCGGCTGGACAGCCCGGCCGTGGGCCGGCACCTGCAGGACCACTTGTGCATCGATCACCTCTACCGCGCGCGTGTGCCGACGCTCAACGACGAACTGCGGCCGTGGTGGGGCAAGCTGCGCGCAGGCCTGCGGTACCTGGCCACAAGCGGCGGGCCGCTGGCGCTGAGCGTCAACCAGGGCGGCGGCTTCGTGCGCTCGCGCCCCGGGCTCGACCACCCCAACCTGCAGCTGTACTTCTCGCCGCTGAGCTACACCCGCGCGCCCGCGGGGCGGCGGCCGCTGATGAGCCCGGACCCCTTCCCCGGCTTCCTGCTCAGCGCACAACCCTGCCGTCCGACGAGCCGCGGCCATGTCCAGCTGCGCTCGGCCGACCCGCACGCCGCGCCGCTGATCGTGCCCAACTCGCTGGCGACCGAACACGATGTGCAGGAGCTGGTCGAGGGCTCGATGCTGCTGCGCCGCCTGGCCGCCACGCCGGCGCTGGCCGCGGTGATCGACGCCGAGCTGCGGCCCGGGCCGGCGGTGCAGTCGCAGGCGCAGCTGGTCGAAGACATCCGGCAGCGTGCCGGCACCGTGTTCCACCCCGTCGGCACCTGCCGCATGGGCCCCGATGCGCGCAGCGCCGTGGTCGATGCGCGGCTGCGTGTGCACGGCCTGGCCCGCCTGCGCGTGGTCGACGCGTCGATCTTCCCGGCGGTGACCTCCGGCAACACCAACGCGCCGACGATCATGGTCGCCGAGCGCGCGGCCGACCTGGTGCTGGCGGACGCCGGCTGAGAACCGAACGGAGCCTTCCTTGACCTCTTCGCTGTTCACGCATGACCGCAAGCTCGCCCCCTACTGGTGGGACAGCGTGCCGCGCCCCGCGCTCGCGCCGGCCGAGTTGCCGCAGCGCGCCGATGTCGTCGTCATCGGCTCGGGGTACACCGGCCTGCACGCCGCGCTGCAGACGGCGCGCGGCGGCTGCCAGACGCTGGTGCTCGACGCCGAAGACGCAGGCTGGGGCTGCAGCACACGCAACGGCGGTCAGATCTCCACCAGCGTCAAGCCCAGCTTCGACGTACTCGTGCGGCGCCACGGCGTCGAGCGCGCACGCGCCATCGTGCGGGAAGGCCAGAGTTCGCTGGACTGGATCGGCCGCTTCGTCGCCGACGAGCAGATCGACTGCAGCTTCGCCGTCGTGGGCCGCTTCCACGCCGCGCACAGCGCGCGCCAGTTCACCCAGTTGGCGCGGGCGGCCGAACAGCAGCCCGCGGGCCTGGCGGTGCCGGCCGACGTGGTGGCGCGCGCAGAGCAGCACAACGAGATCGGCACCGACGCGTACTGGGGCGGTGTGGTCTACCGACAGCACGCCAGCATCGACCCCGCGCGTTACCACCAGGGCCTGCTCGAACGGGTGCTGGCGGCCGGCGCGAAGGTCATCGCCCGTTGCCCTGCGACGCGCATCGAGAACGACGGGCCGGGCTTGCGCATCACGACCACGTGCGGTGTCGTCAAGACACGCGACGTCGTCATCGCGACCAACGGCTACACCGGCACGCTGACCCCCTGGCTGCGGCGACGGGTGATCCCCATCGGCAGCTACATCATCGCCACCGAGCCGCTCCCAACCGAGCAGATGAACCGGCTGATGCCCAGGAACCGCATCGTCAGCGACACACGCAAGGTGGTCTTCTACTACCGCGCGTCACCCGACCGCACCCGCATCCTCTTCGGCGGCCGCGTCTCGACGAGCGAGACCGACCCCAGCGTCAGCGGGCCGATGCTGCACGCCGACCTGGCCGGCCTGTTCCCCGAACTGCGCGCCGTGCGCATCAGCCATTCCTGGTGCGGCTTTGTCGCCTACACCTTCGACGAGCTGATGCACATCGGCCGCCACGATGGCATGCATTACGCGATGGGCTATTGCGGCTCCGGCGTCGGCATGGGCAGCTACCTGGGCATGCGGCTCGGGCAGCAGGTGCTGGGCCTGGCCGAAGGCCGCACCGCCTTCGACGATCTGGCGTTCCAGACCCGCCCGCTGTACAGCGGCAAGCCGTGGTTCCTCGCACCGTCGATACGCTATTACCGCTGGCGCGATCGGCAGGGCGGCTGATCGGCCCACGCCCAGGCGGAATTCAGCCTCATGACATCGGTTGAGCCCTGCGTGCCTGCGCCGCTGCGGGCCTTTGCTCGGTCTGCTTCACCCGCTTGACATGCTCGTCGTTGCCCTTCGTCTTGGACTGCTTCGGATAGGACGGTTCGGCTCGCGCCTGGCGCGGGCCGCGGTCTTGCGGTGCTGCCTGTTGCCAAGGGGCCTGCGACGGATGGGCGGCAAGTGCTCGGTCCTGCCGCGGCGGGGGTTGCTGGGAATACGGCTGGGGACGCATCTTTGTTTGCTGCACCTGCCTGCCTTGCGGATGCGGTGGCGAACGGTCGGGCGTTTGGTAGGCCTGGCGTGCCACCGGATCGCGCGGCCGGAAGTCGAAGTTCTCAGCCCGGATCGCCTGCTGCCGAGCCGCCTCTTGTGGGTAGCGGCTCTGCGGATAGCGACGCTGGTAAGTCGGCAACGGCGCCGGCGCTGGCGCGGCGTGGCGGTCCCAGTGGTTCCAGCCGGGGCGGCGTTGTTGCCACTCGCGACCCCAGTGCTGGTCCCAGCGCGGCGGCGCATCGGCGCGCCAGTACCGGAAGTAAGGCGGCGGCTGGCGGTAGTAATGCACCGGCACGCGCAGCACGTACACCGGCACATACAGCGGCATCACACGTTGCCACGGCCCGTTGTACCAGCTGCTGGCGTACCAGTCGTCTCCCTGGAACACCCAGTACAAGCCATCGTAGAAGAAGTAGTTGCCCGGGGCCTCCGGCGCGTAGTAGACGGGATAGCCCGGCACACGCTGCAGATGGGGAAAGGTCGGCAGGTTGATGCCGATGCTGACACCCGGCATTTCAATGCCGATGCCCACCGACACCTGGGCGTGCGCTGTGGGCGCTTGGCCCAGCACGAGGGGCATCGACAGCAACAGGGCGCGAAAGACTTTCCGGAATCCCGGCCGGTCGCCGCTCGCGCCGCGGGTCATTGACAGCTTGCCGTTGGTCATGGACCGCCCTCTCATTCGCACGCGACCTTCATCGGCCGTTTGAATACAACGGCGAGACCCATCGAAGCGACGACCCCGGCACGCTGCGCCCGGGTGAAGCTGTGTAAAGCCGCGCCGACTTCACGGCACCCGCGAGGAACCGGTCGTAAGCGGCATCGAATTCCTCGGGCCATTCGCAATGTGGCATCGAGCCGGTATCGAATGCCGTGCGCGTGACGCGGTGCGGGCGTGCGTTCCCGACTGACCCGGCGTGTGTCGGGCAGGCTTTGAAGTCGGTGAACGAGCCCTTCTGCCCGTGCACGACCCAAACCGGCATCGGCAGCAACCGGTAGCGTTCGATGATCCCGCGCGTGAAGAGAGCGCCCGAGACGAAGTCCAGCGGGGCATGGTGGGCACCCGGCTGGCCGGCACACAGGCGGCCGTACTCGAGCAGCCTCTGATCGAAGTCCTTCGTACCCCAGGCGCGGGAAAGGAACCAGCGCATCGACGCCCGCTTGGTCAGCAGGCGGTAGAGCGCCGGGCCGATGCTGGGGTGGCGCAGAAGCCGACGCAGCCACTTGTTCTCGCGTGTGCGCCCCTCTTCATAGCGTTCTTGCGCACGGCGCGACTCCATGCCCGTAGGGCTGATGAGGGCCAGGCTGCGCACGTCGTCTGGATTTGTCAGCGCGGTCTCCGCCGCGAACTCGCAAGCGAGCGAGAGCGCCATCACGTCGACCGGGACATCGGCCACCTGACTGCGCGTCCATGCCAATGCGGCGGCGATCGCGTTGCTCATCATCCCAGGCGTGTGTTGCACCGCCGGGCGTGCCGAAGAGCCAAACCCTGGCAGCTCCAGCGCAACCAGCGGCCGGCGGCTGGCCTGGCGCTCGAAAACCGGCGCCATCTCGATCGCACTTGCGGTGGCGTTGACGCTGTGAATGAGCAGCAGCGGCACATCGGCATGGGCGCCGGCGTTGCTGACGTCGCGATCGGCATACACCGTCAGGCGCCCAATCGACTGCAACTCGATCCCGTGCCGCGGTGCACGGACCGGCGCGGGAAGTGTCGTGGCGGCCGCCGACGCCGGCGGCTCGAGAGTGGTGCTTTGGGGAGCCATGACCTGTGGGGCGCGCGTGCGCCGAATGGGAAGGGCCCACAAGCTTGAAACCTCGGCATGCGCTGCCGCGTCAGCGGACGACGCCAGCCTGTGTAGGACATCAGGGTCCCTGTGCGCGTGAAGTGCGCGTCGCGGGCGCGATGGGGCAGGCGGGGCGCCACGCACAATGCAACTCTGGGATGTTCCGGGGGATGCCAGATGATCCGATGCACCAGGACTCTGCGTCGCATTGCTTCTCTCGCCCCAGGTCGCCGCGGCCGTTACGCGCTTCATCGACACTCTGTCGGCGGACTACCCCCGCACCTGCGTGCAAGGTCCTGCAGAGCGCGGACATGCTGATGCGGGCGGCGCGGGTAGGCGGGAACTGACCCGTGCGCGCTCGGCTTCCAACATGTCTGGCCTTGGAGCGACTCCCGAGACAGGCCGGCAAGCCGTTTACTTCTTCGGCGCCACCGGCACCGGCTCGACCTTCATTTCACGCAGTTCGCGGCTGACACCACCGCTTTCCACGCTGCCGCTGGTCGTGCCCTCGCCGCGCATGCGGGCCAGGCAGGCCGAACGCTCTTCATCCGGTAGCGGGGTGCAACGTTCGCGCGCATTGCGGTCGTAATCGCCCTGGTCGGCACCCAGGGTGCCACGCTTGGCCTCGGCCAACGCGGCTCCGGCTTCCTTCAGGCAGGTTTCGCGGTCCTGGTTGGAACTGCCGCCGAGACATCTGGCACGCTCCTTCTGATACTGGGCCTGGGCTGCATCCGACGATGTGGGCGCTTTCGGCGCCGCAACAGTCGCCCCGCCCGTGAGGGCGATGACGAGCGACAGCGATGCGGTACGAGTAAGGAGGTTCATTTCGGTCTCCCGGCTTCGTTGAAGTACAAGCGACTCTCGTCGAGCCGGTCGGTCGGGGCCATCGGACGGCACGCCGTCAGCGCATGGACTGCGTCCTACAGGCCCCTGGGCGCGCCGCTCATGACCTTGCCTGCCCGGCTTCGTACCAGCCCTTGCTGTCGTTCACGATCTTGACGACCAAGAGCATCACCGGCACCTCGATCAGCACGCCGACCACGGTGGCCAGCGCTGCCCCCGACTCGAAGCCGAACAGGCTGATCGCAGCCGCCACGGCCAGCTCGAAGAAGTTGCTCGCACCGATCAGGGCCGACGGGCAGGCGACGCTGTGCGATTCACCGAGTCGCCGGTTCAACCAGTACGCCAGGCCGGAGTTGAAGAACACCTGGATCAGGATCGGCACCGCGAGCATGGCAATCACCAGCGGCTGCCCGAGGATGGCCTTGCCCTGGAACGCAAACAGCAGGACCAGGGTCGCGAGCAAGGCGGTGATCGACCAGGGACCGATCCTTGCCAGCGCCGCGTCGAATGCGGCCTGCCCGCGCCCGAGCAACGCCTTGCGCCAGAACTGCGCGATGGCCACCGGGATCACGATGTACAGGACCACCGAGGTCATCAGCGTGTCCCACGGAACGACGATCGACGACAGGCCGAGCAGCAAGGCCACGATGGGCGCGAAGGCGAACACCATGATGGTGTCGTTGAGCGCCACCTGCGAGAGCGTGAAAAGCGGGTGTCCGCCGGTGAGTCGGCTCCACACGAACACCATCGCCGTGCAAGGCGCTGCGGCCAGCAGGATCAGGCCGGCGATGTAGCTGTCGGCCTGGCCGGCCGGCAGGTACGGCGCGAACACGTGGCGGATGAAAATCCAGCCGAGCAGCGCCATCGAGAACGGCTTGACAGCCCAGTTCACGAACAGCGTGACGCCGATGCCGCGCCAGTGCTGCTTGACCTGCGAGAGCGAGGCGAAGTCGACCTTCAGCAGCATCGGGATGATCATCACCCAGATCAGCAGCCCGACCGGCAGGTTGACCTTGGCAATCTCCATGCGACCGATCGCCTGGAACGGTCCCGGGAGCATCTGGCCGAGCGCGATGCCGACGACGATGCACAGCAACACCCAGACGGTGAGGTAGCGCTCGAAGACACTCATCGGCGCAGGAACTGCAGCGGGTGCGGGAAGGACGGTCGTGTTCATGACAGTGCTGGTGCGGGGACGATCAGCTGCGGCCGATCTCGACCAGGGCGGCGTGCAGCGCAGCGCGGTCCATGGTGTTCAACGGCAGCGCCAGCAATTGCAGCATCCGGTAGCCGATGGCCTGACGTGTCAGCTCGAAGGCGCGGCGTTTGCCCTCGTCACCGCCTTCGGCGTTGGACGGGTCGGGGTAGCCCCAATGCACCTTGATCGGCCGGCCGCCCGTGCCACCGAAAAAGACGGGACAGGTTTCGGCTGCGGCGCTGTCACACACGGTGATGACGATCGACAGCGGCGGCGCGCCGTCGGCGCTGAACTCGGCCCAGCTCTTGCTGCGGTAGGCGCTGGTGTCGATGCCGGCACCCTTGAGTGCTTCGATGGCAAAGGGATTGACGCGCCCAGTGGGCGCACTGCCGGCGCTGTGCGCCTTTACATCGAGGCCGAGCTTTGCGGCCAGATGATTCAGCATGCCCTCGGACAGAACGCTGCGTGCCGAGTTGTGGGTACAGAGAATGAGAACGTGCGTCGTCATCGCTTCACCCGCCCGTCTTGCCGATCTGGCCGGAACCCGGCGACCTCAGCAGCAAGAAGTGGAAGACTTGATCGGAACGCCGACGGGCTTGCCGCGCGGTATGGGTGCGCAGCAAGCGGAGTCGGTCGGGGTCTGCGGGGCGGCTTCGTTGAACACCGGGATGTTGGCCAGCGAGTGGAAGTGCTCCCAGGCGATGCCTTGTGGGTCGGTGACCCAGTGCTTCTCGCTGCGGGCGTAGCAGCACGTCGTCTCTCCTTCGTCGAGCAACGCCATGTCGGCCGCCTCGGCGCGCGCTTTGAGCGCGGCAAGTTCGGCCGGGTCGTCGGTCTGGATGCCCAGGTGGTCGATGCCGGCTTTCGCCCCGCGCGTGGAGATCGCGAAGTTGACCGGCGGGTCTGCCAGCATCCACTTGGCGTAGTCGCCTTCGAGGCGGGCGGGTTCGGTCGCGAACAGCTTTGAATAGAAACCGACGCTCTTGGCGAGGTCGGCGACGTGCAGGTGGACGTGAAAGCGCTTCATGGTGTTCTCCGGGGTCAGCAGGTGGCGCAGCCGGGCGCCGAAACGGCCTCGCAGGAGGCGCCCTGGCAACAGTGCGCGGTGAGGTAGGCCAGCAAGCCGTTCATCTGCTCGATGGACGGGCGGTAGATGAGGTTGCGGCCCTCGCGCTCCTGGGTCACGAGGCCGGCATGCATCAACTCCTTCAGGTGGAAGGACAGCGTCGAGCCGGGCACGTCCAGGGTGGCGGACAACGCCCCGGGCGTCAAGCCTTGAGGAGCCGCGCCGATCAGGACGCGGAAGATGCGAAGTCGCATGCCCTGGGCGAGGGCCGCGAGTGAGGCGACGGCGGCTTTTTCTTCCATGTTTCCAGTCTGCTGGAAACATGGACACTCGTCAAGTGCAACTCAACTGACGGGGCCCGACGCCGCCTCGCTCGCCACGTCCCGCTTCGCCCGGGCCGCCACGATCTCTTGGTGATGCGGGATGTTCTGCAGGAAGCCCTGGCGCAGCGCCGCGTCAGGGGCGTTGCGGCTGATCGCGTCGGCCTGGGCCATCAGTGCGCTGTGGGCGCGGGCCAGCCACGCGTCGGCGCGCGGGTCGCCAGCACGGGCCAGGGCCTGGTGGCAGCAGAGTTCGATCAGGCGCGGGTGTTCGCTGCCGTCCAGAGTGCCGCCGGCAGCGATGTGCTCCAGCAGCGGTTTGAGCGCGGCCACCGCGGCAACCACGTCACCCTCGGCCAGCGCCACGCACGCCAGGCCCGCGATGGCGTCGTGCTGCCATCCGGCGTCGATCGCCACCGCCACCGCGTGCGCCTGCGCGTAGGCGTCGCGCGCGGCCGCCCTGCGGCCGAGCGCGAGTTCGGCCGCGCCCAGGCGCAACCAGGCCACGCCTTCGAACTCACGCAGCTTGGTCGCCACCGCCATGTCCAGCGCCTGCCGCGCCAGCGCCAGCGCGCGCGTCTCATCGCCCTGCCACAGCGCCACGGCCGACAGGCCGGTGAAGACCACGCACTCGCTTTGCCTGTCGCCATGGGCCCGCGCCATCTGCAGCGCTGCGTCGAAGTCGCGCCGCGACTGCGCCAGGTCGCCCAGCTTCCGCCAGCCCTCGCCCAGGTTCGCCAGACCGACGGTTTCATCGACCGTGTTGCCAAGCTCGCGGTGGATCAGCGCGTTCTGCCGGTCCAGCTCCAGCGGGCCCAGCAGCTCGCCCTGCTTGTCGCCGGCAATGGAGAGCACATTGAGCAGCCGGGCCTCGACGGCGCGCAGGCCCAGGCTTCGCGCCTCGGCCAGGCCCTGCTGCGCCAGCGCCCGGCCCCCTTCGATGTCGCCCTGGCTCTGCTGCGCCGATGCCAGCTGTCGCAGCGCGTTCAAGCGCAGCTCGTCGTCGCCGACCCGCGTGGCACAGGCCAGGCCGTGGCGTGCCGCGCGCTCCATCGCCGCCCAGTCGGCCATGCGCATCGCACACGAGCTTCGGCGCCAGGCGGCATAGGCGCGCCGGCGGTCGTCGTTCAGCAGCTCGGCCAGCCAGTCCAGCGCGTCGAGGTCGGCTGCCTGCTCGTCGCGCCGCCCTTGCAGATTCAGCGTCTCCTCGCGCGCCATCAGAAGCCGCCAGCGCAGCTCGGCCTGGGCCGGCGCCGGCGAGGGTGTGTCTCCCAGCAGCGCCAGCGCCCGCCCCACATGCGCCAGCACGCGGTCGTGCGCGAAGCGCTGCCCCGCCTGCTCGGCCGCGCGGGCGTGGAACTCGGCCGCGTTGGGTGCGTCGCCGGCCTGCTCGAAGTGTTCGGCCGCGAGGCCCAGGAAGTCGCCCGCGCGCGGGCTGCCGTGTTCGGTCAGGGCGACCAGCCACTGCGCCACCTTGGCGTGGCCCTCGCGCTTGTGACGCTTGAGCACGGTGTCGTAGGTCACCTGGTGCAGCACCTGGTGGCGGAAGGCATATTCACGAAGGCCAGCGCGCAGGCCGTCGAGTGCCGCATCGGTTCTGGGCAGCGTCAGCTCGCGCTGCACCAGCGCAGGCAGCGCTTCTGCCGCCTGCGCTTCGATGGCGGCCAGCGCCTGGTCCCAGAACACCGTGCCAACGACGCTGGCCTGTTGCAGCGCACGCTTCTCCGCCGGCGGCAGGCCGTCGAGCCGGGCCTGCAGCACGCCGGTGAGGGTGGGGGGCACCTGGGTCACGAGCAGGCGTTCGGCGTTGACCTTCCAGGTATCGCCGCTGTCCGACCCGGTGCGGATGGCACCCTGGTCGATCAGCATCTTCACCAGCTCTTCCATGTAGAAGGGGTTGCCTTCGGCACTGCTGGTGACGAGCTCGCGCAGGGCGGCGGGCACCTCGGGCAGCTTCTTCAGCAGCTCGTTCGCCAGCATCCGGCTGCCGGTCTTGTCCAGCGGGGCCAGGTCGATGCGCTGATGCATCCCGGCCGTGCTGCTCCAGTCCGTGCGGCGCTCGAACAGCGTCGGCCGCGTGAAGCTCAGCACCAGCAGCGGCACGTCGCGGTTCACCTCGGCCAGGTAGTTCAGGAAGTCCAGGCTCTCGCCGTCGGCCCAGTGCAGGTCTTCGAGTTGCAGCACGACGGGGCTGCCGTCGGTCGCGCTGACGCGCCGAAACAGCTGCGCCGCGGCGTGGAAGGCGCGGTTCCTGATCTGCTTGGGGTCGTCCAGGATGCCCTTGAGGTGGCGGCTGCTCTTCCACTCGATGCCGATCAGGTGCCCCAGCAGGTGGGCGTGGGCTTCGGCGAGGTCCGGGCCGTCGTCGTGCAGGAAGAGGGGCACGATGCCGTCTTCCATCTTCTTCCTCGCGGCCTCGATGCTGTCGTCGTCGTGGATCTGGAAGCGCCAGGCGAGGATGTCGCGCAGCAGGCCGAAGGCCTGGGCGCCGGTCTGCGGTGTGGCGCGGCCGCGGAAGAGGAAGAAGCTCTCGGGCCGCGTTTCGCTCCAGGCCTCGAACTCGTAGAGCAGCCGGCTCTTGCCGATGCCGGCCTCGGCGACGACGGTGACGGCGGCGAGTTGGCGGGCTTCGAACAGGCGCTTGAAGGCGGCCTGCAGTTGTTCGAGTTCGGCGTCGCGGCCGATCATCTTCGTGGCCACGCCTTCGATGCCGCGCGTGCCGATGCGGAAGTTGCGCGGCTTTGCGCCTGTGATCAGGTAGCTCTGGACGGGTGTGTCGACGCCCTTAACGGTCAGCGGCTCTTGCGCATCGACCTCGAACAGGCCACGCACCTGCGCGTAGGTGTCGTGGCTGATGCGCAGCGCACCGGCCGGGGCGGTCTGTTCCATGCGGGCGGCGATGTTGACGGCGATGCCGCGGATGCTGCCGTCGGCATCGACCCCGCCGCCGAGGAGCACGCCGCCAGTATGGATACCAACGCGCACGTTGAAGCCGGGGTGGCCGTGGGCGGTCTCGACTTCCGCACTCAGTAGCTTGCCGAGTTCGAGCAGGGCCAGGCCACAGTGCACGGCGCGTTCGGTGTCGTCCTCGCGGGATTCGTCGGCGCCGAAGGCGGCCAGGATGTTGTCGCCGGCGTACTGCAGCACCTTGCCGCGGTGGGCCTGGACGACGGAGGTGCCGCGCGCCAGGGCATCGTCCATCACCGCGCTGATGGCTTCGGGGTCGAGGTGCTGGGCGAGCGTGGTCGAGCCCACGACGTCCAGGAACAGGATGCTGACTTGTTTGAGCGCTTGGGCGGGTTCGGCGGGGGGCGCCGGCGGCGCAGCCAGTGTGGCCAGCTTGGCCTTGAGCGTCGCCACCGCCGTGTCCACCACCGCGTCACCGAGCAAACCGCGCTGGGCCTCCAGGGCCTGAATCCCGGATTGGAGTTGTTGCAGTTCGGGAGACATTCGTGCGCCGAATGCTAACGCGGGCGACCGCAGATGGCCGGCGCGCTCGCGAGCAGCCGGTTCGCTGGCACGCGTTGAAGTCAGCGTCCAGGTGCTCCGCATCCTGGAGCCTTGACTCCGCAGCCAGCCGCGCTTGAGCGCCCTACCGCCTGTTGCCATTGGCAACGGCCCGGACCTGACAAGTGTGCGAAGTTCCCATGAGATGCAGGGCTGGATGGTGCGAGAGTCCCCTTCATGCCGTTGAGCCCACGCTGTGGGCCGGGCAAACACCCCTCCGACATGAAGCCACTGAACCTTGCACTTCCCCTGGTCGTTGCCGCTGCGCTGGCCGGTTGCGGCGGAAGCAGCGGCACCTCTACAGGCACGATGCGCCTGTCGCTCACCGACGCGCCTGCCTGCGGCTACGACAACGTCTGGGTCACCGTCGAGAAGGTGCGCGTGCACCAGAGCGGCGGTGCCGGTGACAACGACGCCGGCTGGTCCGAAGTGGTGCTGCCCGCACCGCAGCGCATCGACTTGCTCACGCTGACCAACGGCACCTTGCTGCCGCTGGGCCAGACCGAACTGCCGGCAGGCGTCTACACGCAGATGCGCCTGGTGCTCGGCAGCGCACCGCCGCCGGGTTCGCCGGCCGGCACGCTGGCCAACTCGATCAAGCCGACCGGCGCCACCGAAGAGGCCGAACTGACCACGCCCAGCGGCCAGCAAAGCGGCCTGAAGATGAACGTCAAACTCGACGTGCCGGCCGGCCAGGTGGCCGACTTCGCGATCGACTTCGACGCCTGCAACTCCTTCGTCAAGGCCGGCAACTCGGGCAAGTACTTGCTCAAGCCCGTGCTGTCGGTGATCCCGATCCTGTCGACCGCCGGTCAGCGTGTGGTGGGCTACGTCGACCCGGCCATCGCGCTGGGCAGCACCACCGTCTCGGTGCAGGTGGGTGGCGAGCCGGCAAAGGCCACGGCGCCCGGCGCCAACGGCAGCTTCGTGCTCTACCCAGTGCCCGTGGGCAATTACGACCTGGTCGTCACGGCGGCCGGCCGCGTGACCGCAGTGATGACCGGCGTGCCGGTGACAGCAACCGCCGTCACCACCGTCAATGCACTGGCGACGGCCATCACGCCGCCGGCCACCGTGCTGGCACCCCGCGTCGTGCCCGGCACCGTAGCCCCGGCCAGCGCCACCGTGCGCGCGCGGCAAACGCTGAACGGCGGCCCCACGGTCGAGACCGCTTGGGCTGCCGTCGACAGCGTCAGCGGCGCCTTCGCCTTCACGCTGCCGATCGAGGCCCCGGTGCGCACCACGTATGTGGCCAACCCGCCGACGCTGACCCTCACGCCGGACACCCTGGCCCTGGGCCTGTACACGATCCAGGCCCGATCGGCCGACCTCACCCTGGCGCAGGACATCGACACCAAGGCCGCAGTGCCACCGCTGACATTCACGTTTTCCCCTTCAGAGGGGGTTGACGCGCGAACGCGGGTCCAACGACTGTGAACAGGCCGGCCCGCCCGGTGTGACTGCTACTGGATCAGCGCGACGGACTTCCGAGCCCAGGCTGTCAGATGCGGGGGCAAGTGACTACTTGGCGATGCGGGCCTCCATCACCGCGCCGGTTCGTCGGACGAGTAGCACCCACTCTGACTCCGAAATCGGCGAGTTGCATTCCCTGATGTCTATTGGGTACTCCAGGAACACTAAGCCTGCTGGATGTTGACGGTAGTAGCACTGGAGCAGGTGAACTTCAGCG
>DATDER010000038.1:0-16857 GCA_036523095.1 Rubrivivax sp. | reverse complement strand
GGCGCCGCTGGAGATGCCCACCAGCATGCCTTCCTCACGTGCGCAGCGGCGTGCCATCTCGCGCGCGCCTTCGGCTTCGACCTGGATCACGCCGTCGAGCAGCGCGGTGTGCAGGTTGTTGGGGATGAAGCCCGCGCCGATGCCCTGGATCGGGTGCGGCGAGGGTGCGCCGCCGCTGATCACCGGAGACGCCGCGGGTTCGACCGCAAAGACCTTCAGCGCCGGCCAAGCCTTCTTCAGCACCTGCGCGCAGCCGGTGATGTGGCCGCCGGTGCCGACGCCCGTGATCAGCGTGTCCAGTCCTTCGGGAAAGTCGCTCAGGATCTCCTGCGCCGTGGTCGCCACGTGGACGGCGATGTTGGCCGGGTTGTCGAACTGCTGCGGCATCCAGGCGCCGGGTGTCGACGCCACCAGCTCTTGCGCACGCGCGATCGCGCCTTTCATGCCGATCGCTCGCGGCGTCAGGTCGAAGCTGGCACCGTAGGCCAACATCAGGCGCCGGCGCTCTACGCTCATGCTGTCGGGCATCACGAGCACGAGCTTGTAGCCCTTGACGGCAGCCACCATCGCCAGCCCGATGCCAGTATTGCCCGAGGTCGGCTCGATGATCGTGCCGCCGGCTTTGAGCGCGCCGCTGCGCTCGGCGTCTTCGATCATCGACAGCGCGATGCGGTCCTTGATCGAGCCACCCGGGTTGGCACGCTCCGATTTGACCCACACCGAAGCGGCGGGCCCGAAGAGCCGGTTGATGCGGATGTGCGGCGTGTTGCCGATGGTGTCCAGGATGCTGTCGGCGCGCATGGTCTTCCCCTCTGTTGGCTGGCCTGCATTGTGGCGTGTTCGATGGGACAATGCCCGCGTGAAGCAAGCCAGACCGCCGCTGGCACGATATCCCGAAAGGGTGTGCTGGAGGAAGGTCCGGACTGCACAGGGCAGCGCAGGAGCTAACGACTCTCCACCGCGAGGTGAGGATCAGAGCAACAGAGACGAGTCAGGTGGGGGCAAAGCTCCGGCTTGGGTGAAACGGGCAATCTCTGCGCGCAGCAACACCAAATAGGCACACGTTGATCTGGCTCCGGGGAGTGTGCGGGTAGGTGGCACCGAGCCGTTGCCGCGAGGCACGGCCCAGAGGAATGGCGGTCACGGCGTCCGCTTCGCAAGAGGCGGGGGCTGCACAGAATCCGGCCTATCGGCTCGCTTCACACTTTTTTCGTCGGCACGACGAGCGTGTGCTGCACCTGCCAGCGCAGGCCGCTGTTCGCCGCACCGGGCTGCAGTTGCATGGCCAGCGCGGACTGGCCTTCGGCGTCGAGCTGGCGCCAGAGGAAGTCGCGTGCATTGCCGGGGTCGCCGGCAACGAACAGCTGCGAGGTCCACGCACCAAAGGCCGGGTGCAGCACCTTGACGTGGATGTGCGGCGTGCGGCCCGGGTAGTTCACCGGGCGGATGGTGCGAAACCGCAGCGCCCCGCGCACGTCACTGCGCGCGGCGCCGAAGCCCTGGAAGCCGGCGTCCATCTGCGCCGCATCGGCGCTGACGTTCGGGTGGCGGTAGGCACCGAGGGCGTCGCACTGCCAGATCTCGACCTCGGCAGCGTCGATCAGCCGCCCATCGGTATCGGCCACGGTGAGTTCCAGACCGAGCGCCTCGCCGCGTGCGGTGAGCACCTGCCCGCCACGTTGCACACGCGTGAGGTCGGCGTCCCAGTCGGTCAAACGCTCGCGCCATGCGCGTGGCGGGTAGAACGGCCCGTCGGTCATCGGCGGCATCACGGCGCGGCGCGAACTGGCCAGCGCGGGAAGGGCAAGCGACGCCGCGGCAACGCAGGCCAAGCGCAGCAGGGGGCGGCGATGGGCCAGTGGGGTGGTCATGGGCTCTCCGGGTGTCGCCGATGTTCGATGGACTCCAATGCCGTGCAGAAGTTGCATCGATGGCGACGACGGTGGCGGTGGATAAACTGGGCTCGATGCATCCCGAAGCCCGAACGCTCTGGCGCGGCCCGCGCTGGACGCTGGCTTTCCTGCTCGCCCTGCTCGGGATGCTGGGGCCGTTCTCGATCGACACCTACCTGCCGGCCTTTGCCGGCATCGGGGCGTCGCTCGGCGCGACACCGGTGCAGATGCAGCAGACGCTGTCGGCATACCTTTTCGGCTTTGCGGCGATGAACCTGTTCCACGGCGCGCTGTCCGACAGCTTCGGGCGCCGGCCGGTGGTGTTGTGCGCGATGATCGTGTTCACGCTCGCCTCGGTCGGCTGTGCGCTCAGCGAATCGATCTCGGCGCTGGTGTTCTTTCGCGCGCTGCAGGGCATGTCGGCAGGCGGCGGCATGGTGGTGTCGCGCGCGATCATCCGCGACCTCTTCCCGCCGGCCGACGCGCAGCGGGTGATGAGCCAGGTGACGATCTACTTCGGCATCGCACCGGCGATCGCGCCGCTCTTCGGCGGCTACCTCCTCGTGCACGCCGGCTGGCACTCGATCTTCTGGTTCCTGGCGGCCATCGGCGCCGGCTTGTGCCTCGTGATGTGGCGCAAGCTGCCGGAGTCGTTGCACCCGAGCCAGGTCCAGCCTTTCCACGTCGCCACCTTGCTGCGGGGCTACTGGCAGATGGGTTCGAGCCGGCGTTTCATGGCGCTGGCGCTGGCCAGCGGCGTGCCTTTCAACGGCATGTTCCTCTACGTGCTGTCGGCCCCGGTGTGGCTCGGTGAGCATCTCCAGCTGGCGCCCACGCAGTTCTTCTGGTTCTTCCTCCTCAGCATTGGCGGCATCATGTTGGGCGCTTGGTGGAGCGGGCGCCTGGCCGGCAAGATCAAGCCCAAGCACCAGATCAAGTACGGCTTCACGATCATGGCGATCACCTCGCTCGCGAACCTGGCGCTGAACGCGCTGTTCCCGCCCCAGGCCTGGTGGGCGATGCTGCCGGTGGCGATCTTCTCTTTCGGTTGGGCGCTGATGGTGCCGGTGGTCACGCTGCTCGTGCTCGACCTGGTGCCCGAGCGGCGCGGCATGGCGTCGTCGGTGCAGTCCTTCATCGGCGCGGTGGCCAACGGCATCGTGGCGGGCGTGATTTCCCCGCTGGTCATGCACTCGACCGTGGCGCTGGCGCTGGCCTCGACGCTGATGCTGTCGATCGGCGTCGTGGCCTGGATCTACGTCAAGCCGCGTGTGACCTGAGTGCTGCGGTGACCCGAGAGCCCGCGCTCAGGCTTTGGGCGCCTCCTTGCCTGCCAGCAACAGGACCGGCCAGATCCACAGGCTGGCGAGCCAGAGCGCGAGCCGGCCCGGCGTGAGCGGCCTCGTCTCGTGCCGGACCACCTTGGCGAACAGCACCGCCGCACCGGTGACGACGTAAGCCAGCAGCGCCGCGTAGATCGCGACGCGCAGCCCATAGCTGTCGCCGAAGAGGTCGCCCAGCAGGCGCCCCAGCAGCGCCGCGATCGGCACCGACAGCAGCAACGCGATCGCCATCCCTGCCAGCGCGTGCCGCAGTTTGTAGAGGGGATCGTTCTCCTGTATCAAACCACAGTCCGGTTTGTGACGGTCTTGTAATAAATGGCTTTCAGACCATCTCGCAAGTCATTAATTATGAAAGAAAATTTGTAACCAACGCTGTCTGAAAAAGCAGTTCTAAGTCGTTGATTCCATTGAATTTTTTCGCTTACTAGCCGTTGACCGCTACCTGATGCTTCAGCTAAAGTGCAGATAGGTGCATTTTAGTGGGTCGTCGTGTCGGATTTTGCGTTCAAAGGTGGGCCGGTACTGACGCTGGACGGGAAAGGCCGGATCACCGTGCCCGCCCGGTACCGCGACGTGCTGATGACCGCCGTGAACGGGCAGATGATCGTCAGCAAGACGCCCGTGCGCTGCCTCACTTTGTTCCCGCGCCCCGTGTGGGACCGCTTCGAGGCGAAGTTGAGCGCGCTCTCCGCCAAGTCCGACGGGCTGCGCCGTCTGTACATCGGCAGCGCCACCGAAGCTGTGATCGACGGCGCCTCGCGTGTGCTGCTGCCGCCCGAGTTGCGGGCCTGGGCCGGGATCGAGCGTGACGTCGTTTTCATGGGCATGGGCAATCGCTTCGAATTGTGGGACAAGGCCACGTACGACGTGCACGAAGCCAAGGTGCTGGAGCAGGACATGGGCGACCAGCTCGCCGACCTGTTCATTGGATGAGCGACGCGGACACCGCATGGAAGCACACCGCCGTCCTGCTCACCGAAGCCGTCGAGGCTCTGGTGACGCAGCCAGGGGGCATCTACGTGGACGGCACCTTCGGCCGCGGCGGGCACGCACGCGCGGTGCTCGAGCGGCTGGCGCCGCAGGGCCGGCTCGTCGCTTTCGACAAGGACCCGGAAGCGATCGATGCCGCGGCTTCGATCAACGACCCGCGTTTTTCGATCCGGCACGCCGGCTTCGCGTCGATGCGAGCCGAACTCGCAGCGGCGGGAGTCACCCGGGTCGACGGCGTGCTGCTCGACCTCGGTGTCAGCTCGCCGCAGATCGACAACCCGGTACGGGGCTTCAGCTTCCGCTTCGATGCGCCGCTCGACATGCGCATGGACACGACCCGCGGCGAAACCGCCGCGGACTTCCTGGCCCGCGCCGATGAGCGCCACATCGCAGAGGTGATTCGTGACTATGGCGAAGAACGGTTTGCTTTTCAGATTGCAAAGGCGCTTGTTGCTCGCCGGGCAGGCGGGAGCCCTGTTCGAACCACAGCACAACTATCCGAAGTCGTGGCTCGTGCGGTCAAGACCCGCGAGCCGGGCCAGGACCCTGCAACGCGCACATTTCAAGCTCTTCGGATTCACGTCAACGCCGAGCTTGAAGAGCTCGAACAGGGGCTGAACGCAGCCCTCGAACTGCTCGCCCCCGAAGGACGCCTCGTCGTGATCAGCTTCCATTCGCTGGAAGACCGCATCGTCAAGACCTTCATCGCGCGCGAGAGCCGCGACGTGGTCGACCGCCGTGCCCCGTTTGCGCCGCCCAAGCCACTCAAGCTGGTGGCGCTCGGACGCGTGCGCGCGGGCGAAACCGAGAAGCGTGCCAACCCGCGCGCACGCTCGGCGATCCTGCGTGTGGCCGAACGCACCGGCGTGCAGTGATGACGACGTTGCACGGCCGCCCGAAACCGGCGTCAATCCCCTCGGGGGATCTAGCGCGGTACTCCGCGTTCGAGGGGCAAGCATGACCCGCCTCAACCTCGTCCTGCTCGTGTTGCTGATCGGCAGCAGCCTCTACCTCGTGCACACGTCCTACGAGTCGCGCCGGCTCTTTGCCGCGATCGACCGCGCGCGCGGCGAAGAACGCCAGCTCGAGATCGAGTTCAAGCGCCTCGATGCCGAGCGCCAGGCCCAGGGCACCAACGCCCGTGTCGAAAGGGTCGCACGCGACCGGCTCCACATGCGCACCGCCACACCGGGCGTGACGCACTACGTGGTCGACGGCGCCGCCTCGGGAGCCGGTCAATGATGCCCCCCAACTCACTGCTTTCGCTTTCCCCCGAGGGGGCGCCCAGCGTCCTTGGGACGGCCCGGCGGACAGCGCCATGACCCGCACCCGGGCCGGCGCGCGCAGCGTCAACTACGCGTCGAGCCCCTTGCTCGCGAGCAAGACGCCGCCCTGGCGTTCGCGCTTCGTCGTCGTGATGCTCGCGCTCGGCTTTGCGTTGCTGGTCGGGCGTGCGGTGTACATCCAGATCGTCGGCACCGACTTCTACCTGAACGAAGGTGACAAGCGCTACGCCCGCACCTTGAAGCTGCCGGCCAGCCGCGGCCGTATCCTCGACCGCAACGGCCTCGTGCTGGCCACGAGCGTGGCCGCGCCGTCGATCTGGGCGATCCCCAAAGACTTCCAGGCCGACACCACGAAGCGCAAGGCCCTCGCGCGCCTGCTCACGATGACGCCGGCCGAACTGGAAGACCGCACCGGCGTCGACAGCGAATTTGCCTGGCTGCGACGCCAGGTGGAAGAGCCCCTCTGGGAGCAGGTCAAGCTGCTGGGCATCAAGGGCGTGCACCAGGTGCGCGAATACAAGCGCAAGTACCCCGAAGGCGAAGCGGCGGCGCACGTGGTCGGCTTCACCAACATCGAAGAAAACGGGCAGGAAGGCATCGAACTCGCGTTCCAGCATGACCTGCATGGCAAGAGCGGCTCGCGCGGCGTCGTCAAGGACCGGCTCGGCGGCGTCGTCGAAGACACCGGCGAGCGTGTGGAGCCGGTGAACGGGCGCGACATCACGCTCTCGATCGACAGCAAGGTGCAGTTCTTCGCCTGGCAGCGCCTGCGCGACACGGTCAAGGAACACAACGCTGCTGCCGGCAGCGTGGTCGTGCTCGACGTGCAGACCGGCGAGGTGCTGGCGCTCGCCAACTACCCGAGCTTCGACCCCGCGAAGCGCTACCCCAAGGGCGCGCCGCAATTGCGCAACCGTGCCCTGACCGACATCTTCGAGCCCGGCTCGACGATGAAACCCTTCATCGCCGGTTGGGCGCTCGAGACCGGCCGCGTCACCCCCGAGACGCGGATCGACACCGCGCCCGGCAGCATCACGATCACCGGCTCGACGATCAAGGACGCGCACCCGCGCGGCATGCTCACGGTGAACGAGGTGATCCAGAAGTCGAGCAACGTCGGCACCGTGAAGCTGGCGATGCAGATGGAGCGGCGCGAGATGTGGGAGCTGTTCTCGCAGGCCGGCTTCGGCCAGAAGCCGCAGCTCGAGTTCCCGGGCGTCGTCACCGGGCGCCTGCGCCCCTACAAGACCTGGCGCCCGATCGAGCAGGCGACGATGAGCTATGGCTACGGCCTGTCGACCTCGCTGCTGCAACTGGCGCGTGCCTACACGATCTTCGCGCGCGACGGCGAGCTGATGCCGGTGTCGATCCTGAAACACCAGCCCGCGGCCGACGGCAGCGTGCAGACGCTGGCCGGGATGCGCGTGCTGTCGGCCCAGGCCGCACAGCAGGTGCGCCACATGCTGCAGCTGGCGGCCGGCCCCGGCGGCACCGCGCCGCGGGCGCAGGCGATCGGCTACTCGGTCGGCGGCAAGACCGGCACCGCGCGCAAGCAGATTGGCAAGGACTACGCCGCCAACAAGTACCGCGCCTGGTTCGTCGGCATCGCGCCGGTGAGCAACCCGCGCATCGTCGTCGCGGTGATGGTCGACGAGCCGAGCAAGGGGGTGTTCTTCGGCGGCGACGTCGCGGCGCCCGTGTTCGCCCAGGTCGTGCAGCAGACGCTGCGCACGATGGGCGTGGCGCCGGATATCGAGGTCCAGCCACAGATCATCATCAAGCCCGGCACCGCCGAGCCCGAGAGCTTCTGATGGGCCCCCAAGCTCGTGGCTTCGCCCCATCGCTTGCCCCCGAGGAGGAGCACGCCTGCCTTGGGGCGGCCCGGCGGGAGGCGTCATGGCGCTGACCCGACTCAAATCACCCGCAGCCGCTGCGCGCTGGCTCGAGCAGTGGTGCACCGGCACGCTGCGCAGCGACAGCCGCCAGGTGCAGCCGGGTGATGCCTTCATCGCCTGGCCGGGTTACGCCAACGACGGTCGCCGTTTCGTGACGGCCGCGCTCGCGGCGGGTGCCAGGACCTGCCTGGTCGAGAGCGAAGGGGTCGAGACCTTCGGCTTCGACGACGCGCGGGTCGCCGCATTGCCCGGCCTGAAGGCGGCCACGGGCCAGATCGCCGACGAGTATTTCGGCCGCCCGAGCACGCGCCTCGACCTCGTCGCGACCACCGGCACCAACGGCAAGACCTCGACCGCGTGGTGGACGGCGCAGGCGCTGTCGTCGCTGGGCCGGCGCTGCGGCGTGGTGGGCACATTGGGCGTGGGCGAGCCCTCGAAGCTGGCGTTCACCGGCCTCACCACACCCGACCCGGTGACGCTGCAGGCCGCCTTGCGCAACTTTGCCGACCAGGGGTTCACCGCCTGCGCCATCGAGGCCTCGTCGATCGGCATCGTCGAGCACCGGCTGGCGGGCACCCACATCGGCGTGGCCCTGTTCACCAACTTCACCCGCGACCACCTCGACTACCACGGCTCGATGGCAGCCTACTGGGCTGCGAAGCGCGCGCTCTTCGACTGGCCGGGCCTTCAAGCGGCGGTGCTCAACATCGACGACGAACAGGGCGCCCGGCTAGCGGCCGATCTGCAATCCCGTCCGCTCGATCTGTGGTCGGTCTCGGCCCGCACCGAGGCGCGGCTGTGCGCACGCGACGTGGCTTATGTCGACGGCGGCCTCGCCTTCGTGCTGCACGAAGGTGCGGTCGCGTTGCCCGTCCGCAGCAAGCTCATCGGCGACTACAACGCGCACAACCTGCTCGTCGTGCTGGGGGGCTTGCGCGCGCTCGGTGTGTCGCTGGCCGACGCGGTGGCCGTGGTGCCGGGGCTCACGCCCGTGCCCGGCCGGCTGCAGCGGGTCGGCAGCGATGGCGGCCCCGAAGTCGTGGTCGACTACGCCCACACCCCCGACGCACTGGAAAAAGTGCTGCTCTCGCTGCAGCCGCTCGCGGCGGCGCGCGGCGGTGTGCTGTGGTGTGTCTTCGGCTGCGGCGGCAACCGCGATGCCAGCAAGCGCCCTCTGATGGGCGCGATCGCGGCCCGGCTGGCGGGGCACGTCGTGGTCACGAGCGACAACCCGCGCCACGAGGCGCCGCAGACGATCCTCGACCAGATCCATGCCGGCATCCAGGGCGGGCGTGTCGACGTGATCGACGACCGCCGCGCCGCGATCGGCCATGCGCTGCGCGAGGCGGCCAACGACGACGTCGTCGTCATCGCCGGCAAGGGGCACGAGGACTACCAGGAGATCGAGGGCGTCAAACACCCGTTCTCCGATGTCGACGAGGCCGCGCTGGCATTGCATCGGCGCGCCGCGGCACGCGGGGTGATGTCGGCATGATGACGCTGGCACACGCCCATGCGCTGCTGCCGGGCTCGCTGCTCGTGGGCGACCCGTCGGTCGAATTCACGCGCATTCACTCCGACACACGCACCTTACGCACGGGTGATCTGTTCGTCGCCCTGCGGGGTGAACGCATCGACGCCAACGACTTCCTGCCCCAGGCGCGCGACGCCGGTGCGGTGGCGGCGCTGGCGCAGCGCGGCCTCGCTGAAGCGGGCCTGCCCGGCCTGCAGGTGGTCGACACGCTGCTGGCGCTGCAGACCCTGGCGGGTGCGTGGCGCCACCGCTTCCACCTGCCGCTGATCGCGGTCGCCGGCAGCAACGGCAAGACGACGGTGACGCAGATGATCGCGTCGGTGCTGCGCGCCTGGCTCGGCACGGGTGCCTTTGCCACCGAGGGCAACTTCAACAACCACATCGGCGTGCCCCTGACGCTGCTGCGCCTGCGCCAGGACGACACCGCGTGGCACCGTGCCGGCGTCGTCGAGCTCGGCATGAACCACCCGGGCGAGATTGCGCTGCTGGCGCGTTTGTCCGCGCCGACTGTGGCGCTCGTCAACAACGCGCAGCGTGAGCACCAGGAGTTCATGGCCAGCGTGGAAGCGGTGGCGCTGGAAAACGGCGCCGTGATCGAAGCGCTCGGCCCCGCCGGCACGGCGGTGTTCCCGGCCGACGACGCGCAGGCCGCCGTGTGGCGGCGCCAGGCCGGCGCGCGCCCGATGATCAGCTTCGCGCTCGAGGGGCCGGCGGACGTGACGGCCGATGCGGTCTGGCAGCAGGGTGGCTGGGCGGTGCGGTTGCGCACGCCCGCCGGCGAAGCCGCGCTGACGCTCCAGCTGGCCGGGCGCCACAACGTCAGGAACGCGCTCGCCAGCACCGCCGCTGCGCTGGCCGCCGGCGTGCCACTCGAAGCGATCGTGCGCGGCCTGGAGTCCTTCGTGCCGGTGAAAGGGCGTTCGCAGGTCGGCACGGTGGTGCTGCACGGCCGCGATGCGGTGCTCGTCGACGACAGCTACAACGCCAACCCGGACTCGGTGCTGGCCGCGATCGACGTGCTCGCCAGCCTGCCGGCGCCGCGCTGGCTCGTGCTCGGCGACATGGGCGAAGTGGGCACCCAGGGCCCGCAGTTTCACGCCGAGGTCGGCACCGCCGCATCGGCGCGCGGCATCGACCACTTCTGGTGTGCGGGTGCCATGAGCGCCGGGGCAGCACGTGCCTACGGCGCGGGCGCCCGCCACTTCGACACGGGCGAGGCACTGATCGCGGCCCTGCCGCAGGCGCCCCAGGCGGCGTCGGTGCTGGTCAAGGGATCGCGTTTCATGAAGATGGAGCGGGTCGTCCAGGCGCTGCAGACGAAGGGCGGTCACGATGTTGCTTAGCCTTTCGCGAATCAGGAGGCGGCATGCTGCTTAGCTTGTCGCAGTGGCTGCTCTCGCTGTATCCCGAGGAGCTCGGCTTCCTGCGGGTGTTCCAGTACCTCACCCTGCGCGCCGTGCTCGCCGCGATGACGGCGCTGTTGATCGGCCTCGCCTTCGGGCCCTGGGTCATCCGGCGCCTGACCGAGCTCAAGGTCGGCCAGCCGATCCGCGAGTACGGAGTCAAGGCGCATCTGAAGAAACACGGGACGCCGACGATGGGCGGCGTGCTCGTGCTGATCGGCATCGGTGTCTCGACCTTGCTCTGGTTCGACTGGAGCAACCGCTTCGTCTGGGTCGTGATGCTGGTGACCTTCGGCTACGGCGCGATCGGCTGGTCCGACGACTACCGCAAGGTCGTGCGCAAGGACCCCGAAGGCATGCCCTCGCGCGAGAAGTTCTTCTGGCAGAGCCTGATCGGCATCGTCGCCGCGCTCTACCTGGTGTTCAGCATTTCCGAGAACTCCAACCTGCGTGTGCTGGAGCTCTTCATCCGCTGGGTCACGAGCGGATTCTCGACCGAGCTGCCGCCCAAGGCCGACCTGATGGTGCCCTTCTTCAAGACCGTGAGCTACCCGCTGGGCGTGCTCGGTTTCATCATCCTGACCTGGTTCGTCATCGTCGGCGCGAGCAACGCGGTCAACCTCACCGACGGGCTGGACGGCCTCGCGATCATGCCGGTGGTGATGGTGGGATCGGCGCTCGGCATCTTTGCCTACGTCACCGGCAGTTCGGTCTATTCGAAGTACCTGCTCTTCCCCTACATCCCCGGCTCGGGCGAACTGCTGATCTTCTGCGCCGCGATGGCCGGCGCCGGCTTGGCCTTCCTCTGGTTCAACGCCAACCCGGCGCAGGTCTTCATGGGCGACGTCGGTGCGCTGGCACTGGGCGGCGCGCTCGGCACGATTGCGGTCATCACGCGCCAGGAGATCGTGCTCGCGATCATGGGCGGTGTCTTCGTCGTCGAGGCGCTGAGCGTGATCGTGCAGGTGATCTGGTTCAAGGTCACCAAGGCGCGTTACGGGGAGGGGCGGCGCATCTTCCTGATGGCGCCGCTGCACCATCACTTCGAGCAACGCGGCTGGGCCGAGACGCAGGTCGTGGTGCGGTTCTGGATCATCACGATGCTGCTCTGCCTGATCGGCCTGTCGAGCCTGAAGCTGCGCTGATGAAGCACCTCCAGGGTCTCAACGTCCTCGTGCTCGGTCTGGGTGAGTCCGGGCTCGCGATGGCGCGCTGGTGCGCACGCCACGGCGCGGTCGTCTCGGTGTGGGACTCGCGCGACGCACCGCCGCAGGCGACGGCGCTGCGCGCCGAAGTGCCCGCCGCACGGCAGTTCGGCGGCGTGCTGGGCGAGGCGGCGCTGGCCGGGATCCAGCTCGTGTTGAAGAGCCCGGGCCTGGCGCCGCATGACGAACGCATCGCTGCGCTGCTGAGGGCCGCACGCGCCAGCGGCGTGCGCGTCGGCGGCGAGCTGGACCTCTATGTACACGCGCTCGCCGACCTCAAGACCGACAACGGCTACGCACCCGATGTGATCGCCATCACGGGCACCAACGGAAAGACCACCACCACCGCGCTCACGGCGTTGCTGGTCGAACGCGCCGGGCGCACTGCCGTTGCCGCGGGCAACATCGGCCCGACCCTGCTCGATACCCTGGCCGGGCACATCGACGCGGGCACGCTGCCGCAGGTCTGGGTGCTCGAGTTGTCGAGCTTCCAACTCGACCAGGTGGAAGGCTTCGATCCGAGCGCGGCCACGGTGCTGAACGTGACGCAGGACCACCTCGACTGGCACGGCAGCTTGCCCGCCTACGCCCAGGCCAAGGCGCTCATCTACGGCCGCAGCGCGACGATGGTGATCAACCGTGACGATCCGACGGTGGCGGCGATGGAGCCGGTGGCACCCGCCGCGAAAGCCGTGAAAGCGGCCAAGGGCGCGCCCAAGTTCGTGCCGCGCCAGGTCATCCGCTTCGGCCTCGACGCACCGCAACGCGCCGGCGACTTCGGACTCGTGGTCGAGAACGGCATGGCCTGGCTCGTGCGTGCGCTGCCCACCGACGAGACCGTCAAGCTGCGCAAGGGCGAGGCCGAAGACATCCACCTGCAGCGCCTGATGCCGGCCGATGCACTGCGTCTGCGCGGGCGCCACAACGCAGCCAACGCGCTGGCCGCCCTGGCGCTGGCGACGGCGATCGGCTGCACGCTCGCGCCGATGCTGCACGGCCTGCGGGAGTACCGCGGCGAGCCGCACCGGGTCGAGCCGGTGGGACGGGTCGGCGAGGTCGAGGCCTTCGACGACAGCAAGGGCACCAACGTCGGCGCGACCGTGGCCGCGCTCGTCGGCCTCGGCGCCGAGAAGGCGCCAGCCAGGCTGGTGATCATTCTGGGCGGCGACGGCAAGGGGCAGGACTTTTCGCCGCTGGCGCCGCCTGTCGTTGCGCACGCGCGTGCGGTGGCGCTGATCGGGCGCGACGCCGAGTCGATTGCCGTCGCGCTGCAGGACATCGGCGTGCCGTTGCAGCAGCACGCCACGCTCGAAGCCGCCGTGCCCTGGTGCTTCGAACAGGCGCAGGCCGGCGACGCGGTGCTGCTGAGTCCGGCGTGCGCCAGCCTGGACATGTTCCGCAACTACGGCCACCGCGCGGAAGTCTTCGTGCAGGCGGTGCAGGCATTGGCGGCGGCGCGCGGCGAGGTGCTGTCATGAACGTGTTGCAGGCCCCGGCTCTCGGCTGGGCCGCCCTGCGGGGTCGCCTGCTCGCGCTGCGCAGCCCCGACGCCAACGCGCGTGACCTGCCGGTGCGCGACGGGCTCGACCTCCACACCGCGCGCTCGGCGCGCCTGGCGGGCTTCGACCAGGTTCTGGTCGGCCTCGTGATCGCCCTCGTCGCGCTCGGTGTGGTGATGGTCTATTCGGCGTCGGTCGCGCTGCCCGACAACAAGCTCAAGTTCGGCAACTACACACCCACCCACTTCCTGTACCGCCACCTGCTGTCGATCGGCATCGCCTTCGTGCTGGCGCTGGCGGCGGTGCAGGTGCCGATCGCGTTCTGGGAGAAACACGCCCCCAAGGTCTTCATCGTCGCGCTGGTGCTGCTGGTCGCGGTGCTGTGGTTCGGCCGCGTGGTGAACTTCTCGCGCCGCTGGATCCCGCTCGGCGTGCTGAACTTCCAGCCGTCCGAGTTCGCCAAGCTCGCGATCGCGATCTACGCCGCCAACTACATGGTGCGCAAGATGGACGCACGCGAGAACTTCTTCCGTGCCGTCTGGCCGATGGTGGTCGCGGTGATCTTCGTCGGCGTGCTGCTGCTGCGTCAGCCCGACATGGGCGCCTTCATCGTGATCGCGACGATCGCGATGGCGATCCTGTTCCTGGGCGGCGTCAACGCGCGCATGTTCTTCCTCATCGCTGCGGTGATCGTCTTCACCTTCGCGCTCATCATCGCCTTCGACGATCTGCGCCGCACGCGCATCCTGACCTGGCTCGACCCCTGGAACCCGCTCTACGCGCAAGGCAAGGCCTACCAGCTCACGCATTCACTGATCGCCTTCGGCCGCGGCGAAATCTTCGGCCAGGGACTGGGCGCGTCGGTCGAGAAGCTGCACTACCTGCCCGAGGCGCACACCGACTTCCTGCTCGCGGTGATCGGCGAAGAGCTCGGGTTCATCGGCGTGGCGAGCGTGATCACGGCCTTCTTCGTGCTGACACGGCGCATTGTCGCGATCGGCCGCCAGGCGATTGCACTCGAGCGGGTCTTCGGAGGCCTGATGGCGCAGGGCATCGGCGTCTGGTTCGGCTTCCAGGCCTTCATCAACATGGGCGTCAACCTGGGCGTGCTGCCGACCAAGGGCCTCACGCTGCCGCTGATGAGCTACGGCGGCTCGGCGATCCTGATGAACCTGATCGCGCTGGCGATGGTGCTTCGCGTGGACATGGAGAGCCGGGCGCTCATGCGCGGAGGCCGCGCGTGAGCCACCTCGTCGTCATGGCCGCAGGCACCGGCGGCCACATCATCCCCGGCCTCGCAGTCGCGAAGGAGATGCAGCGGCGCGGCTGGAGCGTGAGTTGGCTCGGCACCAGTCATGGCATGGAAAACCGGCTTGTCCCGCCAGAGGCCGACTCCGGCATTGCGCTCGACACGATCCACTTCAGCGGGTTGCGTGGCAAGGGGCTGCTGCACACCGCCACCGGTGGACTGCGGCTGCTGAAGGCGTTCTGGGATTGTCTGCTGATCCTGCGCCGGCGCAGCGCCGACGCGGTGGTGGGCATGGGCGGCTACGTCTGTTTCCCGGGCGGCCTGATGGCTTCGCTGCTCGGCAAACCGCTGATGCTGGTGAACGCCGACGCCGCACTGCTGCTCTCGAACAAGTCGCTGCTGCCGGTGGCCGACCGGGTCGCCTTCGGCTTCGACGGCGATGCCGCCCGGAGCGTGAAGAAGAGTGTCGTCACCGGCAACCCGGTGCGGGCCGAGATCGAGGCCCTGCCGGCACCGACCGAGCGTTTTGCCGATCGCCAGGGTGTCCTGCGCCTGCTGGTCGTGGGCGGCAGCCTGGGCGCGAAGGTGCTCAACGACACGCTGCCGGCGGCACTGGCGATCGTGGATCCGGCGCGCCGGCCGCGTGTGACGCACCAGACCGGCAGCGCACAGGTCGAGTCGGTGCGCGCCGCCTACGCGCAGGCCGGCATCGAGGCCGACGTGCGGCCCTTCATCGACGACATGGCACGTGCGCTCGGCGAGTGCGACGTCATCGTCTGCCGTGCCGGCGCGGTGACGGTGAGCGAGCTCTGCGCCGCGGGTGTGGCCAGCGTGCTGGTGCCGCTGATCGTCAGCACGACATCGCACCAGCGCGACAACGCCGAGTGGATGGAGCGCCAGGGCGCCGCACTGCACGTGCCGCAGGCGCAGTTCAGCGCGCAGGGCCTCGCCGACTTGTTCGCGCAGATGACGCGCGTGGCGCTGCTGGCGATGGCGATCAAGGCGCGCAACGTCGCGCGGCCGCACGCCGCGCGGCGTGTGGCGGACGAGATCGAAGGACTGCTGACATGAAACACGCCGTCAAGCACGCCCACTTCGTCGCGAATCGACGAGAGCCGACGAAGACATTCGTGGCGCGGGGGCCTCTGCGATGAAACACGCCGTCAAGCACATCCACTTCGTCGGCGTCGGTGGCGCCGGCATGAGCGGCATCGCCGAGATCCTGCACAACCTGGGTTATGCGGTGTCAGGCTCGGACACCAACGACAGCGCGACCACACGCCGCCTCGCCGGCCTGGGCATCCGCGTCGCGATCGGGCACGACGCGGCGCACATCGCCGGTGCCGGGGCGGTGGTCACGTCGACCGCGGTCAAGGGCGACAACCCGGAAGTGATCGCCGCACGCGCCCGGCGCGTGCCGGTGGTGCCGCGCGCGGTCATGCTGGCCGAGTTGATGCGGCTGAAGTCGGGCATCGCGATCGCCGGGACCCATGGCAAGACGACGACGACCTCGCTCGTCACCAGCGTGCTGGCCGAGGCCGGTGTCGACCCCACCTTCGTCATCGGCGGCAAGCTCAACAGCGCCGGCGCCAACTCGCGCCTGGGCGCGGGCGACTACATCGTCGTCGAAGCCGACGAGAGCGACGCCTCGTTCCTGAACCTGCTGCCGGTGCTGAGCGTCGTGACCAATATCGACGCCGACCACATGGAGACCTACGGCCACGACTTCGCGCGCCTGAAGGCGGCCTTTGTCGAGTTCGTGCACCGCATGCCCTTCTACGGCGCGGCCATCGTCTGCACCGACGACCCCGGCGTGCGATCGATCGTTCCGATGATCTCGCGCCCGGTCGTGAGCTACGGCCTCGGCGACGACGTGCAGATCCGCGCCGTCGACGTGCGGGCGCTGCCGGGCGGGCGCATGACATTCACCTGCCAGCGCCGCAATGGCGAGGTCATGCCCGACTTGAGCGTCACGCTCAACCTGGCGGGCGAGCACAACGTGCGCAACGCCCTGGCCGCGATCGCGGTCGCGAACGAGCTCGAGCTGCCGGATGCGGCTGTCGTGCGCGCGCTTGCCGGCTTCAGCGGCGTGGACCGGCGCTTCCAGCGTTACGGCGAAGTGCGTGTCGGCGCCGACCACGGCGGCGGCAGCTTCACGCTCATCGACGACTACGGCCACCATCCGGTCGAGATGGCGGCGGTGATCGCTGCGGCGCGTGGCGCCTTCCCCGGCCGGCGCCTCGTGATCGTCTTCCAGCCGCACCGCTACACCCGCACGCGCGACTGCTTCGAAGACTTCGTCAAGGTCATGGGCAGCGCCGACGCCTTGCTGCTGGCTGAGGTCTATGCCGCGGGCGAAACGCCGATCGCGGCCGCCGACAGCCGCGCGTTGGCGCATGCCTTGCGTGTGGTCGGCAGGATCGACCCGCTGTTCGTCGACGACGTCGCCGCGTTGCCGCAGGCGATCGCCGACTTCGCGCGCGACGGCGACGTGGTGATCGCAATGGGCGCGGGCTCGATCGGCGCGGTGCCGCAGAAGGTGCTCGACTTGCTGGGAGCCG
>DATDER010000037.1:0-2758 GCA_036523095.1 Rubrivivax sp. | reverse complement strand
GCCCGCCGGCCTTGCCCGCCTGCGTGGCGTGGACCCCACCACGCTGCCGCTCGTCGAGGGCACGCCCCAGCAGGACCTGCGCGTCGGCCCCTGCGTCGGTCGCGTCGGCAAGTTCATCTGCATCGGCCTGAACTACGCCGACCACGCCGCCGAATCCAACCTGCCGGTGCCGGCCGAGCCGGTGCTGTTCACCAAGCACACCAGCACGGTGATCGGCTGCAACGA
This sequence comes from Rubrivivax sp., assembly GCA_036523095.1. Taxonomy (GTDB): domain Bacteria; phylum Pseudomonadota; class Gammaproteobacteria; order Burkholderiales; family Burkholderiaceae_C; genus Rubrivivax. Next base: position 2,533 of record DATDER010000037.1, on the reverse strand, counting down.
TCCCGTCGTGCTGCCGCAGGATTCGGTCAAGGGCGACTGGGAGGTCGAGCTCGGCATCGTGATCGGCAGTCGCGCGCGCTATGTGACGCAGGCCGATGCGTTGACCCACGTGGCGGGCTACTGCGTCGTCAACGACGTGTCCGAGCGCGAGTACCAGATCGAACGCGGCAGCCAGTGGGACAAGGGCAAGGGCTGCGACACCTTCGGCCCCGTCGGCCCCTGGCTTGTCACCACCGACGAAGTGGGTGACGTGCAGAACCTGTCGATGTGGCTCGACGTCAACGGCCACCGCTACCAGAAGGGCAACACCAGCACGATGATCTTCGGCGCCGCATATCTGGTGAGTTACCTCAGCCGTTTCATGACGCTGCGCGCCGGTGACCTGATAACGACCGGCACGCCGCCGGGCGTGGGCCTGGGCATCAAGCCCCATCCGGTGTACCTGAAGCCGGGCGACGTGATGCGGGTGTGGATCGAAAAACTCGGCGAGCAGCAGCAGACCGTGCACGCCTGGGACCCGGCCCTGATCGACAGTTGAGGGACATACCATGAGCAGCCCGTCGATACGCATCCACCCGGCCGACAACGTCGTCATCGCCCGCCGCCAGTTGCTCGGCGGCACCGTGCTCGAAGAAGAAGGGGTCACCGTCAGCGGACTGGTACCGCCGGGCCACAAGATCGCCACCCGCGCCATCGCCGCAGGCGAGCCGGTGCGGCGCTACAACCAGATCATCGGCAACGCGACGCAGGACATCGCTGCGGGCCAGCACGTGCACACGCACAACCTGGTCTTCAGCGACTTCGCGCGTGCACACGAGCCGGGCGCGGGGGTGCATCCGACCGACTTTGCGGCCACGCCGGCCACCTTCGAAGGCATCGTTCGCGCCGACGGGCGTGTGGCCACCCGCAACTACATCGGCGTGCTGACCTCGGTCAACTGCTCGGCCACCGCGGCACGTGCGATCGCCGACCAGTTCCGCCGCGACATCCACCCCGAAGCACTGGCCGACTACCCGAACGTCGACGGCATCGTGGCGCTGACCCACGGCATGGGCTGCGCCACCGACAGCGAAGGCGAAGAACTGAAGGTGCTGCGCCGCACGCTCGGCGGCTACGCCTGCCATCCCAACTTCGCGGCGGTCCTGGTGGTGGGCCTGGGTTGCGAGACGAACCAGATCCAGGGCCTGATCGCACAAGAGGGCCTGCAGGAAGGTGCACGCCTGGTCACCTTCAACATCCAGGACACCGGCGGCACCGCCAAGACGGTCGCACGCGGCGTCGAGGTCATCAAGAAGCTGCTGCCCGAAGCCAACCGGGTCAAACGCCAGCCGGTGCCGGCGAGCCACCTCACGGTGGGCCTGCAATGTGGCGGCAGCGACGGTTATTCCGGCATCAGCGCCAACCCGGCGCTGGGCGCGGCGGTCGACCGCCTGGTGCGCCACGGCGGGAGTGCGATCCTGAGCGAAACGCCCGAGGTCTACGGCGGCGAACACCTGCTCACGCGCCGCGCCGTGAGCAAGGCCGTGTCCGACAAGCTGCTCTCGCGCATCGCCTGGTGGGAGCAGTACACCGCGCGCAACAACATGCGCATGGACAACAACCCCTCGGCGGGCAACAAGGCGGGTGGGCTGACGACGATCCTCGAGAAGAGCCTGGGCGCGATCGCCAAGAGCGGCACGACCAACCTGGTCGACGTGCTCGAGTTTGCCGAGAAGGCGACCGCACGCGGCTTCCTCTACATGGACACGCCCGGGTACGACCCGGTGTCGGCCACCGGCCAGGTTGCCGGCGGCGCCAACCTGATCTGCTTCACCACCGGCCGCGGCTCGGCCTACGGCTGCGCGCCCTCGCCTTCGCTCAAGCTCAGCACCAACACCGCGTTGTGGTTGAAGCAGCAGGAGGACATGGACATCGATTGCGGCACCGTGATCGAGGGTCTGGAAACCGTCGATCAGGTTGGTGAGCGCATCTTCCGGCTGATGCTCGACACGGCATCGGGCCGCGCCACCAAAAGCGAGTTGCACGGCTACGGACAGAACGAGTTCGTTCCTTGGCAGCTAGGGGCGGTGATGTAGCGGGAATTGCTCTGGCGGCCAGGATATGGGCTCCAAATGCGCCCCGGAACGAGACGTGACTTGATCGCCGCCGCTTGCAAGAACCTGCTGCGCTGAGGCCTGTCAAGCGCGAAGCGTGCGGTTGAAGGACGCCAAGGTCCGGCTCCAGGCCTGCTGCGCCGACTTCTCGTCGTAGCGCGGCGTGGTGTCGTTGTTGAAGCCGTGCTGCGTGCCGCCATACATGAGCGCCTCGTACCGCACCCCCGCCGTCTTCAACGCCGCTTCGTAGGGCGGCCAGGATGCGTTGACGCCGGCGTCGTTTTCGGCAAAGACGAGCAGCATCTCGGCCTTGATCTTGCCGACCTGGTCGAGCGGTGCGGCGCCGCCATAGAACGGCACACCAGCCACCAGCTCGGGGACCCGCGTCGCCAGCAGGTTGACGATCGCGCCGCCATAGCAGAAGCCGACCGCGCCTAGCT
>DATDER010000036.1:0-3740 GCA_036523095.1 Rubrivivax sp. | reverse complement strand
GTAGATCGGCTTGCTCTCGGCAAAGCGCGCGTTGTCGATCATCTTGTCGAGCTTCGGGTTCTGGTAGCTCATGGTGTTGAACACCGCGTTCTGGCCGTGGTAACACCAGAAGAAGAAGTACTCCGGGAAGTCGAGCCAGCCGCCGAAGCGGTTAACGATCATCGGCATGTCCTTCTTCAGCAGCGCCGAGCGCCAGGTCGCACCGGGGATCTTGTTGATCTGCGCCTTGATGCCGATAGCGCTACGCGACTCCTGGATCAGGATCGACATCGGCTCGCCGATCGTGGCGCCGCCGAGGTCGAAGCTGAGCGTGGTCTCGAAGCCGGCGCCGAGGCCGGCTTCGGCCATCAGCGCCTTGGCCTTCGCGATGTCGGTGGTGTACGACGTCGGTTGCGGCCAGCTGATGTTCTTGACCGGGCTGCTGCCGCCATAGAGCTTGGCGGCGCGGCCGTAGAGCGCGTTGTCGAACATCTTGTCGTAGGGCAGCGCGTAAGCCACGGCCTGGCGCACCTTCGGGTTGTCGAAGGGCGGCTTGGTCGTGTTCATGCCCAGGTAGACCATCGCGTTCTCGATCGGCATCGAGCTGACCTTGACCGCCGCGCCTTCCTTGCTCAGCTCGGAGAAGTCCTTCGGCGGCAGGTCGAAGGTGATGTCGATGTCACCCTTGAGCAGCAGCGCACGCCGGTTGCCGGCGTTGGGCACGTCGCGCTGGACGATGCGGCGAAGCTTGGGGGCAGGGCCGCTCTTCCAGTCGTCGTACCGCACGTAGATGATTTCCTGCCCGGGGCGGAAGGCCTCGACCTTGTAGGCGCCGCCGCCGGCGGTGTTGTTGCGCGTCCAGGTCAGGCCCCAGGGGTCGGCCGCGGTGGCGTTTTTCTTCACCAGTTCGCTGTTGAAGATGCAGGGCACCGGGACCGCGATGTCGTTCATCGACAGCTTGTCCTTGCGGATGAACTTGACGCGGAAGGTGTGGTCGTCGACAACCTCGAACTGCTCGGGTTTTTCGAGCGAGCCGGCCGCCATCTGGAAGGTCGGGAAGCCGCCCACCGTGACGGCGCGGTCGAAGCTCCACTTCACGTCCTTGGCCGTCACCGGCGTGCCGTCGTGGAACTTGGCGCCCTGGCGCAGCTTGAAGGTCACCGACATGCCGTCCGGCGCCATCTGCCAGCTTTCGGCGAGCTCGGGTTCGAGCTTGTTGCGGTCGTAGGCGACACGGCCGTCGGGCAGCGTGCGTTTGCCGTAGGTCAACAGGCGGTCGTAGGCGAGCCAGCTCACGCCGTAACTCGCGCGGTTGGCACCCACGGTGTGGATGTCGAGCGAGTTGGGGCCGAACTCGTTGGCGACGATGAGCACGTCTTTCGGGCGCGCCTGCGCGGCGGCGTGCTCGGGCAGCGCCAGCGTGCCGAGCGTGGCGCCACCGCTGCGGAGGATGAAGTCGCGTCGGTCCATCAAGCGTTCTCCTGTTCAAAGTGAAGCGATGTAGGCACGCCAGCCGCCGAAGCTGCTGATGTCGCGCGCGCCTTCGAGGGCAAAGGGCTCGCACAGGAAGCCGTGCACGTGGCGGCCGTCGGCCAGTTCGATCGAGCCCAGGCCGAGGGGTGACGGGACCAGCGCAAGAAACGAGCCGAGCCGGGCCAGCGGCATGTCCCAGATCTCGAGCTCGATCGTTTGCCCGGCCCCGGGCACACGCAGCATTCCCGGCTTGGGCGGCGTGGTGCCGGGCAGCGCGTAGAGCCGGTACTGCGTCGAGGTGGTGCAGCGCTCGCGCAAGCGGGCACCGCGTTCGAGCAGTTGGCCGTTGAGCGGCAGGCCCGAGAGGTGCGCGCCGACGACGGCGATCGGCCATGTCGCCTCGCTCGCGGGCCAGCACGACGGCGCTGTGTCGAGGGCCTCGCGACGCTGGCCCGTGGCGCCGAGTGTCTGCCCCGCCTGCGCCTGCCAACTGCGGCCGAAGCGTGCGAGTGCGGCGTCGTGCCCACCCGGGGCGATGAAGGTGACGCCGAAGGGCAGGCCCTCGGGTGTTACGCTGGCCGGCAGCGCGAGCGCACACCAGCCGAGCAGGTTGACGAAGTTGGTGTAGATCCCGAGCCTGGCGTTGGCACCGATCGGGTCGGCCGCCAGTTGCGCCAGTGTCGGGTGGCCGGGTGCCGTCGGCACGAGAAGGGCGTCGCAGCGGGCCCAGGTCTGCGCCGCCTGCGCGGCGAGCGCGCGCAGCTTGTACTGGCCTGCAAAAGCGTCCGCGGCGCTGAAGGCGGTGGCCTGCGACACCACCTCGCGCACCGCGCTGTCGACCGCCTCCGGCCGGCTTTGCAGCAGCGTGCCGATGACGGCGTAGCGTTCGGCCACCCACGGCCCGGCATAGAGCAGCGCGGCCACGTCGTGCAGCGGCGCGAAGTCCAGCGCCACGACGTCGTGGCCGAGTTGGCGCGCCTGTGCGCAAGCCTGTTCGAACGCCGCGGCGAAGGCCGGGTCGGTATCCGGCGGCAGGCGGTCGGGCACACCCAGGCGCAGGCGCTGCGGCGCTTGTTGTGACAGGAACGCCGGGCCGGGCTCGAAGCGGCTGTAGAGGTCGGCCGCGTCGGCGCCCTCCATGACCGCCAGCGCGCGCGCGGCATCGTCGACCGTGAGCGCGAAGACCGAGACGCAGTCGATCGAGCGGCAAGCCGGCAGCACACCCGCGGTGCTGACGCGTCCGGGTGTCGGTTTGAGCCCGACGATGTGGTTGAAGCCGGCGGGGATGCGGCCTGAGCCCGCCGTGTCGGTGCCCAGCGCCAGCGGCACGTCGCCGCGTGCGACGGCCACCGCCGAGCCCGAGCTTGAGCCGCCACTGACGTGCGCTGCGCTCCATGTGCTGGCCGGCGCGCCATAAGGCGAACGGGTGCCGACGAGGCCGGTGGCGAACTGGTCGAGGTTGGTCTTGGCCAGCCACACGGCACCGGCGTCCATCAGCCGCTGCACCGCGCTGGCGGTCTGCCCGGCGGTGTAGGCATAAGCCGGGCACGCGGCGGTGGTGGGCGCACCGGCGATGTCGATGTTGTCCTTGACGACGAAGGGCACCCCGAAGAGCGGCATCGAATCGGCCGCGCCCGGCGCCACGGCGCGCGCCTCGAGCGTCGCCAACTGCACGTCGAGCTGGGCCCGGCTCGCCACGTGCAGGTAGACCGGGGTGCCGGCGAGCGCGATGCGGGCGTGGGCTGCACGCAGCGCTTCCCAGTCGCCCACGCCGTTGGCACGGGGCGCGGCGGCGCGCCAGTCGTCCAGGGTCAGCGGTGAGGCGGGCATGGCGTGTCGTCTTGGTGCACGTAGTGGTATACAAGGTGGCGTGCAGCATGAAGCGTGCCAAATCCGGCGCGACGCCGGTTCCGCGGCTGGCGCGGGACCGTGCAAGCGCGCCTGCGGGCGGCCTGCCCCGCATCGGTGCGTGTCGGGGTCGATTGGCGCGATTCCTGCATGTCCCGCGCACCATGTCGTCGCCCGTCTCCGCGCTGCCGCTGAATCCGTCCGAGCAGTCCCCAGCGCCCCAGCAGCGTGTCATCAAGGTGCGGCGCGACTACAACGCCTGGGTAGCGCGCGAGACGATGGAGGACTACGCGCTGCGCTTCACCCCGCGCTCCTTCCGCAAGTGGAGCGAGTGGCGGGTGGCGAACACGGCCTTCGGCGCCGCGTCGTTTCTGGTGCTGGAGGCGGTCGGCGCGACGCTGCTGGTGCAGTTCGGCTTCACCAACGCCTTCTGGGCCATC
>DATDER010000035.1:0-4307 GCA_036523095.1 Rubrivivax sp. | reverse complement strand
GCGGCTTGTACCCGAACAACCCGGATGCGACCACGACCTACGGCGTGCTCGCGACGGTCGTCACGTCGGCCAAGGCGCCAGCGGAATCGGTGTACCAAGTCGTCAAGGCGGTGTTCGACAACTTCGACGAGTTCAAGAAGCTGCACCCGGCGCTGGCCAACCTGAAGCCCGAGGACATGGTCAAGGACGGTCTCTCCGCGCCACTGCACGAAGGCGCGGCCAGGTACTACAAGGAAAAGGGCTGGATCAAGTAGGCCGGCGATGGCCCAGGCGTCCGCCGCCGAACTCGACCAGCTCGTCAAGGAGGCCGATCTCGGCGGGCGCGAGCCCGCCGGCAAGGTCGGCCTCGGCCTCGCGATCCTGGCCGCGGCCTGGTCGCTGTTCCAGGTCTGGTACGCCTCGCCGCTGCCGTTCACGTTCGGCGTTTTCATCCTCAACGACACCGAGGCGCGCGCGATCCATCTCGCGTTCGCGGTCTTCCTTGCCTTCTGCGCCTTCCCCGCCTTCCAGGGCTCGTCGCGCACGGTGATTCCCTGGGCCGACTGGGCGCTGGCGCTGGTCGGCGCCTTCTGCGCTGCCTACCTGTACCTGTACTACAGGGAACTCGCGACGCGGCCGGGGTCGCCGACGCGGATGGACATCGTCGTGGGCATCACCGGCGTCGCGATCATGCTCGAGGCGACGCGTCGTGCGATGGGCTTCGGCATGCTGGTGACGACGGGCCTGTTTATGCTCTACGTCTTCGCCGGGCCCTACATGCCCGAGGTGATCCAGCACCGCGGCGCGTCGCTGTCGCGCTTCATCTCGCACATGTGGCTGACCACCGAGGGCGTCTACGGTGTCGCGCTCGGCGTCTCGGTGCAGTTCATCTTCCTGTTCGTGCTCTTCGGCACCCTGCTTGACATCGCCGGCGCAGGCAACTACATGCTGCAGGTGTCGTTGGCGCTGCTGGGTCATCTGCGCGGCGGGCCGGCCAAGGTGGCCGTCGTGTCGTCGGCACTGAACGGCGTCGTCTCCGGCTCGTCGGTCAGCAACGTCGTCTCGGGTGGCATCTTCACGATCCCGCTGATGAAGCGCACCGGCTATACCGGCGTCAAGGCCGGCGCGATCGAGGCCGCCTCTTCGATCAACGGCCAGATCATGCCGCCGGTGATGGGTGCCGCGGCCTTCCTGATGGTCGAGTACGTCGGCATCCCGTACTCCGAGATCATCAAGCACGCCGCGCTGCCGGCGGTGATCTCGTACGTCGCCCTGTTCTACATCGTGCACCTGGAAGCACTGAAGCACGACCTCCAGCCGCTCGTGCGCAAGCGCGTTCCGGGTTGGCGCGAGCGCCTGATCGGCTGGGGCCTCGGCCTGTCGGGCACCTTCGTCGCGTTCGGCGCGATCTACGCGCTGATCAAGGGTGTGCAGGCCCTGGCGGGTCCGGCGGCCGGCTGGGCCTTGGCGGCCGTGGCCTTGATCAGCTACCTGGTACTGATGGCCTATTCAGCGCGCCATCCACCGGTGCCGATCGACGACCCGAACGCACCCGCGATCCACCTGCCAGAGCCCTGGCCGACGGTGCGCGGCGGCTTGCACTTCTTCATCCCAGTCATCGTGTTGCTCTGGTGCCTGATGGTCGAGGAACTGTCGCCTGGGCTGTCGGCCTTCTGGGCCACGACGACGGTGATGGTGATGGTGCCGCTGCAGCCGCTGGTGCTGGCACTGTTCCGGCGCGAAACCAGCGTCGAGGGCGCGCTGCAGCGGGGCTTCGCAGACCTGTGGAAAGGCCTCGTGCTCGGCGCGCGCAACATGATCGGGATCGGTGTGGCCTGCGCCAGCGCGGGCTTGATCGTCGGCGTCATCACGCTCACCGGCATGGGCCTGATGATGACCGACTTCGTCGAGCTGGTCTCGGCCGGCAATGTGCTGGTGATGTTGCTACTGACGGCAGTTATCTGCCTGATCATCGGTGCGGGCGTGCCGACGACGGCCAACTACATCCTGGTCGCGACGCTGATGGCGCCGGTGATCGTCGAGCTCGGCGCGCGGTCCGAACTGGTGATCCCGCTGATCGCGGTGCACCTGTTCGTCTTCTACTTCGGCATCCTGGCCGACGTAACCCCGCCGGTCGGCCTGGCCTCGTACGCCGCCGCTGCGATCTCGGGCGACGACCCGAACAAGACCGGGATGCAGGCCACCTGGTACAGCCTGCGCACCACGGTGCTGCCCTTCGTCTTCATCTTCAACCCGCAGATCCTGTTCATCGGGGTGTCGTCGTGGGTCGAAGTGGTGATCGTCTGCGTCACCGGCACCGTCGCGTCGCTGCTCTTCGCCGCGGCAACGATGAAGTGGTACCGCACCCGTTGCAACTGGTTCGAGGTGGTGGCGCTGTTGCTCGCCACCTTCCTCTTCTTCCGCCCCGACTGGGTCATCGACCGCATCGCCCCGAAGTACGTCAAGGCGCCGGCGGCCGACCTGTACAAGGTGGCCGACACGCTGATCGAGGACGAGTGGCTGGTGGTCGGCATCGCCGGCAGCGACCTGAACAGCCAGCCGATCACGAAGACCGTCGCGATCCCGATGGGCAAGGGGGTCAACGGCCGCGAGCGACTGCGCGACGCCGGCGTCACGCTGTCGCAGCTCGGTGCCGATCTCGAAGTAGCGGCGGTCAAGTTCGGTAGCCGGGCCAAGAAGCTCGGCCTCGAACAAGGTTTCCGAATCGCCGAACTGAAGTTGCCAAACCCGGCCCGGCCGTCGCAACATTGGGTCTTCATCCCGGCCGCACTGATCGCCCTCGGTGTCTGGTGGGTGCAGGGGCGGCGCCTGGCTTCGAAGACCGCATGACGAACATCATCCACCGCAGTTTTCGCGTGACCCCACCGTTGGCCGTCGGCGGCGAGGGCGTCTGGCTGATCGACGCCGCCGGCAAGCGTTATCTCGATGCTAGCGGCGGCGCCGCGGTCTCCTGCCTCGGCCACGGCCACCCCGACGTGATCGCGGCGATGCACGCGCAGATCGACAGGCTGGCCTACGCGCACACCAGCTTCTTCAGCAGCGAGCCGGCCGAGCAGCTGGCCGACCACCTGGCCGCCAACGCGCCCGAAGGTCTGACCAACGTCTACTTCGTCAGCGGCGGCTCCGAGGCGATGGAGGCGGCGCTGAAGCTCGCGCGCCAGCATTTCGTCGAGATCGGCCAGCCTGAGAGGACGCTGTTCATCGGCCGGCGCCAGAGCTACCACGGCAACACGCTGGGTGCACTCGCGGTCGGCGGCAACGAATGGCGCAGGAAGCAGTTCGCGCCTCTGCTGGTCGACGTATCGCGCGTCTCGGCTTGCTACGCCTACCGCGACCAGCGCCCCAGCGAGAGCGAGGCGCAGTACACGCAGCGCCTGCTCGACGAGCTCGACGCGGCGATCGTCGCGGCCGGGCCGCGGCGCGTGATCGCCTTCTGCGCCGAGACGGTCGTCGGCGCCACGCTCGGTGCGGTGCCGGCCACCGCCGGCTACTTCAAGGGCGTGCGCGAGATCTGCGACCGCCACGGCATCCTGTGGATCGCCGACGAGGTGATGTGTGGCATGGGCCGCACCGGCACGCTCCACGCGGTCGAGCAGGAGGGCGTGAGCCCGGACGTGATGATCATCGCCAAGGGACTGGGCGGCGGCTACCAGCCGATCGGCGCGGTGCTCGCGCACGAGCGCGTGATCGCGCCGCTACGCGGCGGCAGCGGGTTGTTCCAGCACGGCCACACCTACCTAGGCCACCCGACGGCCTGCGCGGCGGCATTGGCCGTGCAGCGCGTGATCGAGCGCGACGGCCTGCTGGCGAACGTGCGCGTACGCGGTGCCCAGCTGATCGGCGCATTGCGCGAGCAGCTCGGCGCGCACCCGAACGTCGGCGATATCCGCGGCCGTGGCCTCTTCGTCGGTGTCGAGCTGGTGCAGGACCGCGCCAGCAAGGGCCCGTTCGACCCGGCAATGAAACTGCACGCCCGCATCAAGGCCCGCGCCTTCGCCAACGGCCTGCTGTGCTATCCGATGGGCGGCACGATCGACGGGCAGCGCGGCGACCACGTGCTGCTCGCCCCACCCTTCATCGTCAGCGAGGCGGACGTGCAGGCGATCGTCGAGCGGCTGGCGCTGTCGATCGACGAGGCGCTCGCACCATGAAGCCCCACGAAGGGCCCGACCGCCTGCCACCGATTCCGCCTGCGCAGTGGACCGAAGCGCAGCGCGTGGAGGCCGAGGCGATGATCGCCGGCCCGCGCGGCGCGGTGCTGCCGCCCTTCGTGCCGCTGATGCGCAGCCCCGAACTGATGGGCCATG
>DATDER010000034.1:0-2958 GCA_036523095.1 Rubrivivax sp. | reverse complement strand
GCACGTTGTTTCGCCTCACGCCCGAAGAAGCGTTCCGCGGCGTGACCGTGAACGGCGCACGTGCGCTCGGTCTGCACGACCGCGGTACGCTGGGTCCCGGGCAGCGTGCCGACTTCGTGGTCTGGGGTGTGGACCACCCGCGCGAACTGGCCTACCGTTTCGGCCAAAAAGACCCCTGCCGGCGCGTGATCTTCGGTGGCCTGGAACGAAAGTCTTCACCATGAGCCTGCCCGGCTGCCCGAAAGGCTCATTCACCGCAGTGCGAAGCACGGAGGTTGCCTGATGAGCTACACCCTCTACCGCGGCAACACGCCGCTGCTCGTGAGCCTGCCGCATGTAGGCACCGAGATCCCGCACGACCAGCGCGCGCGCTACGTCGAACGTGCCCACGCCACCGAGGACACCGACTGGTTCCTCGACCGGCTCTACGCCTTCGTGCGCGAGATGGGCGCGAGCCTGATCGTGCCACGTTACAGCCGCTACCTGATCGACCTCAACCGGCCGAGCGAGAACACGCCGATGTACGCCGGCAGCAACAACACCGAGCTGTGCCCGACCCGCTTCTTCACCGGCGATGCGCTCTACAACGACGGCGACGCCCCCGACAGCGCCGAGATCGAGCGCCGGGTGCGGACCTACTGGCGCCCGTACCACGACGCACTGCAGACCGAGCTGGCAGCGCTGAAGGCGCGCCACGGCCATGCGGTTCTCTTCGATGGCCACAGCATCAAGAGCGAGTTGCCGTGGCTCTTCGAAGGCACGCTGCCGCACATGAACCTGGGCACCGTGGGCGGCACCAGCTGCGCACCCAGCCTGCGCAATGCACTCGCTGCCGTGTTCGCGGCGCAGTCGGACTACAGCCACGTCGTCGACGGCCGTTTCAAGGGTGGCCACATCACACGCCACTTCGGCCGCCCGCACGAAGGCGTGCACGCGGTGCAGTTGGAGATGTGCTGGCGCGCCTACATGGACGAGGCGACGCCATCTCGCTGGAACGACACGCGTGCAGCCGAGGTCACGCCGCTGCTGCGGCAACTGGTGCAGGCGATGCTGGCCTGGAGCCCGGGTTGACGGACCACAGGCTGCTCTGGGCCCCACGCGCGTGGATCGCCGGTGCCTGGTGCGACGCGGTGCTGCTGCATGTCGGCGCCGACGGCTGCTGGGCCGAGGTCGTTCCCGGCACGCCCGCGCCGCCCCGGGCCACCGTGCTGCCGGGCCCGGTATTGCCGGGTTTGGTCGACGCCCACAGCCACGCTTTCCAGCGCGCTTTCGCCGGCCTGGCCGAGCGCCGCAGCGGCGAACACGACGACTTCTGGTCCTGGCGTGACCGCATGTACGGCGTCGCGCTGCGCATCACGCCGGACGAGTTGCGCGCGGTCGCGGCGCAGCTCTACGCCGAGCTGCTGGGCGGCGGCTACACCCAGGTCTGCGAGTTCCACTACCTGCACCATGCGACCGACGGCACGCCTTACGCCGATCCCCTCGCGATGAGCCGTGCGCTCGCCGACGCCGCGGCCGACGCCGGAATCGGCCTCACGCTGCTGCCGGTGCTCTACGAACGTGCCGGCTTCGCCCAGCCGGCGCTGCGCGACGACCAGCGCCGCTTCAAGACCGCTGTCGACGCGGTGCTGCGCTTGCGCGACGGCGCGCGGGCCTGGAATCTGCCGCAGGTGTCGGCAGGGGTCGCGATCCACTCGCTGCGCGCGGCGTCGGCGGCGTCGATCCAGGCGCTCGCCCGGCGCGTCGAAGACGATGCCGGCCCGATCCACATCCACATCGCCGAGCAGGCCGGCGAGGTGGCCGATTGCCTGGCCGCCACCGGCGCACGCCCGATCGAATGGCTCGCACGCGAAGTCCCGCTCGACGCCCGCTGGCAGCTCGTGCACGCGACCCACGCCACGCCGACCGAGATCGGGGCCGTGGGCCGCACCGGCGCCGGCGTGGTGCTGTGTCCGACGACCGAAGCCAACCTAGGCGACGGTCTCGCCGACCTGCCGGGCTGGCTCGCGTCGGGCGCGGCGCTGTCCCTCGGATCGGACAGCCAGGTCTCGCGCTCGTGGACCGAGGAGATGCGCTGGCTCGAATACGGGCAACGTCTGCAACGCCAGCAGCGCAACGTGGCCGCAGCGCCCGACCGCGGTCTGGATTCGACCGCAGCGCACCTGTTGCAACGCACGCTGGCCGGTGGTGCTGCCGCCGCCGGATTCCAGCGCTGGGGGCTCGAAGCCGGCGCGCGCGCCGATCTGCTGGTGCTCGACACTGCGGTGCCGGGACTGCTCGGCGTGCCCGCGTCGCACATGCTCGACGCGCTCGTCTTCGCCACGGACACGCCAACGTTCAGCCAGGTCTGGGTCGCCGGGCGTCAGGTCGTGGCAGCCGGTGGCGCGCGCGCGCGAGTCGAGACTTCGCAGCGCTTCCTGGAAGCGATGCGCTCGCTTTGGGGTCTCGTACCCGACTGAGACAGCCTTGGGTTGACCGCAAAGTTCAGCGAAGGCTCTAGCTACTTTGCGGCGCAGAATTCATTGGACGAGCTGAGCGGCTAACGCGCGACGAGAGGGGTCAAACTCCCGTCGGGTCACGAACATCACGTCGGGCGCGTCGCTCAAGTTGCAGCGGTCATTCTGCGCCGGCGGCGTTGAGGGCCTGCCCGATGTTGATCAGGTTGTCGGCGATCACCCCTAGTCCGACCCAGCGCCTCATGCCGTCCTGACCTTTGTAGCGACAGCGGTTGAGCCCGTGCCGGCGCTTGAGCAGGCTGATCCGTCCTTCGCAACCGGTGCGCCAGCGCTGGGCTTCGCGGAACCACCGTTTGCGCTCGAGCAGCCGGCGCTGCGGACTCTTGGTGCTGCGGTTGGGCATCGAGATGCGCTTGACGCCGAGTTCGCGTGCAGCTGCCTCGTTGGGGGCCGAGAAGAAGCCCGCGTCGGTCGTCATCAGCTTGGGCGCGTGCCCGAGCTG
>DATDER010000033.1:0-5307 GCA_036523095.1 Rubrivivax sp. | reverse complement strand
TATCTCGATGATCCGCGTCGCCAGCCGCTCGACGAAGTACCGGTCGTGGCTCACGAAGATCAGCGTGCCGCCGTAGTCCACCAAGGCGTCGAGCAGCACGTCCTTCGAGTCCAGATCGAGGTGGTTGGTCGGCTCGTCGAGCAGCAGCAGGTTGGGGCGCTGCCAGACGATCGTGGCCAGCACGAGCCGTGCGCGTTCGCCGCCCGAAAGCGTGCCCACCCGCTGCTGTGCCATGTCGCCTTCGAAGCGGAACTGGCCGAGGAAGTTGCGCAGTTCCTGCTCACGCGCCTGCGGGCTCACTTCGCGCGCCAGCCGCACCATGTGCTGCATCGGCGTGTCGTCGTCGTGCAGCAGGTCCATCTCCTGCTGCGCGAAATAACCTACCGCGAGGCCCTTGCCCTCGGTCATCGTGCCGCCCAGTGCCGGCAGCATGTGGGCTATGGTCTTCACCAGCGTCGACTTGCCCTGGCCGTTGGCGCCCAGGATGCCGATGCGCTGCCCGGCCATCACACTGCGTGTGACGTTCCTGACGATGGCAGTCTGGCCGTATCCGCAGACCACGTCGCGCAGCACCAGCATCGGGTTGGGCAGGCTCGCGGGCTCGCGGAACTCGAAGGCGAAGTCGCTCGCGGTCAGCACGGGTGCGAGTTTTTCCATCCGCGCCAGCGCCTTGACGCGGCTCTGCGCCTGCTTGGCCTTGCTCGCCTTGGCCTTGAAGCGGTCGATGAAACGCTGCAGGTGCGCGATGCGTTCCTGCTGCTTGCCGAAGGCCGCGGCGGCCTGCGTCAGGCGCTCCGAGCGCATCGCTTCGAATGCGGTGTAGTTGCCGGTGTAGCGCGTGACCTGGCAATCGTCGAGGTGCAGCGTGACCTTGGTGATGGCGTCGAGGAACTCGCGGTCGTGGCTGATGACCAGCATCGTGCCGGTGTAACGCTGGAGCCAGTTTTCGAGCCACACCAGCGCGTCGAGGTCGAGGTGGTTCGTCGGCTCGTCGAGCAGCATGAGGTCGGCCGGGCACATCAGCGCACGTGCGAGTTGCAGCCGCATGCGCCAGCCGCCCGAGAAGCTGTTCACCGGCGCGTCGAGCTGTTCGGTCTTGAAGCCGAGGCCGAGCAGCAGCGCCTGCGCGCGTGCCGGCGCGTCCCAGGCGCTGGCTTCGTCCAGCGCCATGTGCGCGTGGGCCATCGCCTCACCGTCGTTGGCGGCTTCGGCGGCGTCGAGCTCCGCTTGCGCGCGCTGCAACGGCAAATCGCCCTGGAGCACGAAGTCGGTCGCGCCGTCGTCGGTTTCGGGCATCGACTGCGCGACTTCGCCCAGCACCCAGCGCGGCGGGATCTCGACATCGCCCGCGTCGGCCTGCAGGCGACCCGCGAGCAGGCTGAAGAGGCTCGACTTGCCGGCACCGTTGCGGCCCACGAGGCTGGCCTTGTCGCCGGGGTTGAGGACGAAGTTGGTGCCTTGCAGGACGGCCTTGGTGCCGCGGCGGAGGGTCAGGTTGCGGACGGTGATCATGGGGACGGAAACGATTCTCGGGTGATCAGCAGCACCTGGTCGTCGCCGGCGCTCGTGGGCAGCCAGGCGACTTCCAGCGCGGGAAAGGCGGACTCGAAGTGTGCACGTTCGTGCCCGATCTCGAGCACGAGCAGCGCGCCGTCATTCAGGTGCGCCGGAGCGTCGTGCAGCAGCGTGCGGATGAAGTCCATGCCGTCGTCGCCGCCGGCCAGCGCGAGCGCCGGTTCGGCCCGGTACTCGGCCGGCAGGGCCGCCATCGACGTGCTGTTGACATAAGGCGGGTTGCACAGGATGAGGTCGTAACGCCCCGGCGCGGCGCCCAGGCCGTCCCCCTGCAGCAACCGGATGCGATCGCCGAGGCCATGGCGATCGACGTTCGTGCGCGCCACCGCCAGCGCAGCGGCGCTCAGATCGGCCGCGTCCAGGTGCACCTCGGGCCACGCCATCGCGGCCAGCACGGCCAGGCTGCCGTTGCCCGTGCACAGGTCGAGCACCTCGCGCGTGCGGGGCGAGAGCCAAGCGTCGAGCGTGCCGTCGACGATCAGCTCGGCGATCAGCGAGCGCGGCACGATGGTCCGCTCGTCGACGTGGAAGGGCACGCCGTGCAGCCACGCCTCGCCCGTCAGGTACGCCGCGGGCTTGCGCGTGGTGATGCGTTGCTCGATCAGCGCGCCCACGGCGTCCGCCGCGCCGGGGTCCACGCCGAGGCCCGCGACGCCGTCGAGGTCGTCGATCGGCAGGCCCAGTTTCCACAGTACCAGCCAGGCCGCCTCGTCGAAGGCGTTGTCGGTGCCATGCCCAAACGAAACGCCCGCCTGTTCGAGGCGGGCGCTGCTGCGCTCGATGAGGTCGATGACGGTCACGTCAGTGGCGCTCGGCCGCCCGAAGGCACTGACACGCCCCTCGGGGGCAGCGAACGGCGTGAGCTGGGGGCGCTCATGTCAGCAACCGCTCCAGCGTGCCGCGGTAGATGTTCTTCAGCGCCTCGATGCTGGCCACCTCGACGCGCTCGTCGACCTTGTGGATCGATGCGTTGAGGGGCCCGAACTCCACCACCTGCGGGCAGATACGGGCGATGAAACGGCCATCCGACGTGCCGCCGGTGGTCGACAGTTCGGTCCTGACGCCATTCTCGGCCGCGATCGCGGCCGCGAGTGCGATGCTCAGGCTGCCGGGTGGGGTGAGGAAGGTCTCGCCACCGAGCGTCCATTGCACCGAGTGCTCGATGCCGTGGCGGCCGAGCAGTTCGTGCACCCGCGCCTTCAGGCCCTCGGCCGTCGATTCGCTGGAGAAGCGGAAGTTGAAGTCGACCACCAGTTCGCCCGGGATCACGTTGCCGACACCGGTGCCGGCGTGGATGTTGCTCACCTGCCAGGTGGTGGGCGGGAAAAAAGTGTTCCCGCGGTCCCATTCGGTCGCGGCCAGTTCCGCCAGCGCGGGCGCAAATTCGTGGACCGGGTTGCGTGCCAGCTGGGGGTAGGCGACATGGCCCTGCACGCCGCGCACGGTGAGCTTGCCCGACAGCGTGCCGCGGCGGCCGTTCTTGATCGTGTCACCCAGACGTTCGACCGAGGTCGGCTCGCCGACGATGCAGGCGTCGATGCCTTCGCCGCGCTGCTGCAGCATCTCGACCAGCCGCACCGTGCCGTCCACCGAAGGGCCTTCTTCGTCGCTCGTGAGCAGGAAGTGGAGGCTGCCCGCATGCCCCGGGTGGGCGGCGACAATCTCTTCCACCGCCACCACCATGGCGGCGATCGAGGTTTTCATGTCGGCCGCGCCGCGCCCGTACAGGTGGCCCTCGCGGTGCGAAGGCACGAAGGGGTCGCTCGACCAGCGCTCCAGCGGCCCCGGCGGCACGACGTCGGTGTGGCCGGCGAAGGCGAAAGCCATGCCGGGCCGCGCGCCCAGGCGGCGCGCCCACAGGTTGGTTACACGCGCGCCGTCGGGCCCGCTTTCGACCCACTCGCAGGCGAAGCCGATGCGCTCGAGACGTTCGGCCAAAAGGGCCTGGCAGCCGCCATCGGCGGGGGTCACGGAGCGGCGCGCGATCAGCGCCTCGGCCAGGCGCAACGCTTCGTGGGTTCTGCTCAAGGCTTGACCCAGGGCGGCGTCAACGGCGCGGCGCGGGTATCGGGCGGGCGCACGTCGAGCGTGATCTCGGTGAAGGCGGCCTCGGAGGACTCCTCTTCCTTGACTGCGGTGTCGCGCGATCCGGGGGCCTCGTCGTTCTGCAGCCGCCACATCAGATTGGTCGGCGAATCGGCATGGGCCAGCGCCTCGTCGCGCGAGACGACACCTTCGTTGATCAGGCGTGCCAGGTCCTGCTCGAAGGTCTGCGAGCCGACCGCCATCGACTTCTCCATCGCCTCCTTGACGCCGGAAATGTCACCAGCCTCGATCAACTCGGCCGTGAGCTTGGTGTTGAGCAGGACTTCGATGGCGGCCACGCGCCCGCCGACGTTGGCGCGCAGCAGGCGCTGCGAAATGATCGAACGCAGTCCCGCGGACAGGTCGGCGAGCAGTGCGGCCCGTGTTTCGGGCGCATAGAAGCTCAGGATCCGGCCCAGCGCGTGGTAGCTGTTGTTCGCGTGCAGCGTGGCCAGCACGAGATGGCCCGAGAGCGCGTAGGAGATTGCCGAGGTCATCGTCTCGCGGTCGCGGATCTCGCCGATCAGGATGCAGTCGGGTGCCTGGCGCAACGCGTTGCGCAAGGCCACCTGCAGCGACGAGGTGTCGCGCCCGACTTCGCGCTGGTTCACGATCGACTTCTTGTTCGTGAACAGGAACTCGATCGGATCCTCGATCGTCAGGATGTGACCGGTCAGCATCTGGTTGCGGAACTCGAGCATCGATGCCAGCGTCGTGCTCTTGCCGGTACCGGTGGCACCCACCATCAGGATCAGCCCGCGTTTCTCCAGCACCAGGGTCGACAGCACCGGGGGCATGCCGAGCGAGTCGAGCGCCGGAATCTCGTGCGGGATGCAGCGGAACACCGCCGCGAGGGTGCCGCGCTGGCGGAAGGCCGAGAGGCGGAAGCTGCCCACCTTGGCGATCCCGATGCCAACGTTGAGCTCACCTGTGTCGTCGAGCTCTTCCAGTTGTTGCGGCGTCAGCAGCTCGGCGAGCAGCTGGCGGATCTGCGGCGACGTCAGCAGCTGGTCGCTCAACTGCAGTATCTGGCCGTGGATCTTGATCAGGATCGGCGTGCTGGCCGAGAGGTAGACGTCCGAGGCGGCTTTCTCCGCCATCAGACGCAGCACCTTTTCCATGTTTCCGCTCATCGTGTCTCCCGCTCGAACGCACAGCCCAGGATCATGCCCGCAGCAACTCGTTGATGCTCGTCTTGGCGCGGGTCTGCGCATCCACCTTTTTCACGATCACGGCGCAATAGAGGCTGTATTGGCCGTCGGCCGAGGGCAGGTTGCCGCTCACGACGACCGAGCCGGCGGGAATCCGGCCGTAACTGACCTGCCCCGTGGCGCGGTCGTAGATCTTGGTGCTCTGCCCGATGTAGACGCCCATGCTGATGACCGAGTTCTCTTCCACGATCACGCCTTCGACGACCTCGCTGCGCGCGCCGATGAAACAGTTGTCCTCGATGATCGTCGGGTTGGCCTGCACCGGCTCGAGCACGCCGCCGATGCCGACGCCGCCCGACAGGTGCACGTTCTTGCCGATCTGCGCACACGAGCCGACGGTGGCCCAGGTGTCGACCATCGCGTTTTCGTCGACGTAGGCGCCGATGTTGACGTAGCTGGGCATCAGCACCGCGCCCTTGGCGATGAAGCTGCCGCG
>DATDER010000032.1:0-27977 GCA_036523095.1 Rubrivivax sp. | reverse complement strand
GACGCGGCGCCCCCGCTTTTTGTGCCCTGTGCCCTTGCGAGATAACCCGATGCAGAAACTGCTGCTGGCGGTGGACCGCTTCTCCACCTGGATCGGCCAGCTCTTTGCCTGGAGCGTGGTCGGCCTCACCGCCCTCATCAGCTGGGAGGTGTTCAACCGCTACGTACTGAACAACCCTCACGCCTGGGTGCTGGACGCCCAGATCATGCTCTACGGGACGCTGTTCATGTGCGCCGGCGCCTACACGCTCAGCAAGGCCGGCCATGTGCGAGGCGACGTGCTCTACGGCTTCTTTCGCCCGCGCACGCAGGCCACCATCGACCTGGTGCTGTACATCGTGTTCTTCCTGCCCGGCATCGTGGCACTGACCTGGGCTGGCTGGAGCTACTTCAACGATTCCCTGGCGATGCGCGAGCAGACCTTCAACGCCGACCCGATACCCGTCTACCCCTTCAAGTTCGTCATTCCCTTCGCCGGTGCGGTTCTGCTGCTGCAAGGGCTGGTGGAGATTGCCCGTTGCGTGATCTGCCTGCGCACGGGTGCCTGGCCCTTGCGTGAGCACGACGTCGAGGAGGTCGACGTGGAGAAACTAAAGGACATGGTGCACGTGAAGGACGCCGACATCGAGGCGCTGGACGCCCTGGTCATCAACCAGATCGGCAAGCCATGAAGTTGCGCAAGGAACTCTGGTTCGGCTTCACGCTGATGGGGCTGATCGTCGCCGCGGCGCTGACCATGCTGGTCAGCGTCGACCAGATCACGAACGGCCACATCGGCCTGCTGATGCTGTCGCTGGTCGTGGTGGCGATCATGCTGGGCTTCCCGACGGCCTTCACGTTGATGGGCATGGGCATGCTGTTCGCCTACTTCGCCTACCACTCGGGCGGGCAGACGGCAGGAGGCGCCATCACACAGACCTTGGATCTGATGGTCCAGCGCGCGTTCTCGGTGATGGCGAGTGACGTGCTGATCGCCATTCCGCTGTTCGTCTTCATGGGCTACCTGGTCGAACGCGCCAACCTGATCGAAAAGCTGTTCAGCAGCCTGCACCTGAGCCTGGCCCGGGTGCCGGGTTCGCTTGCGGTGGCCACTCTGGTCACCTGCGCGATCTTCGCCACCGCCACCGGCATCGTCGGCGCGGTCGTCACGCTGATGGGCCTGCTGGCGCTGCCGCAGATGCTGCGCGCGGGCTACGACGTGCGGCTGTCGGCGGGCGCCATCACGGCAGGCGGCTGCCTGGGGATCCTCATCCCGCCCAGCGTACTGCTCATCGTCTACGGCGCCACCGCCGGGGTGTCCGTGGTGCAGTTGTACGCCGGGGCGTTCTTTCCCGGCCTGATGCTGGCCAGCCTGTACATCGTCTACGTGATCATCGTCGCGAAGCTGAAGCCGGCCCTGGCGCCGCCGCTGTCCGCCGCGGCGGCCCACGTGCCGCTGCCGCCCCCGCTGGTGAGCGTGGGCGCCACTGCCGACCGCCGCGCCCTGCCCGGCCTGCTGGCGGCACTGAAGGGCAAGCGCAATCAGGAGGTGAGCACAGGCTATCTGCTGAAGCAGTTGTTCATTACCTTGCTACCGCTGCTGCTCTTCGTGGCCGTGTCGCTGTACAGCTACCAGTCGGCGACACGTGCAGTTCCGGTCGAACCCGCCTTCGAACTGGAACAGATGGGCAGTGGCAGCAGCTACGAACCCTCGTCCGGCGGACTGGCCGAACCGCCAAGTGGCGGCGGTCTCTCGGAACCGCCTGGGGCGGGTGGCCTCGCCGAGCCGCCCGGAGCCGGTGGCTTGTCCGAACCGCCAGGGGATGCCGAATCGGAAGGCGCCGCCACCCTGTCAGAACCGCCTGCGGTGGGTGGGCTGAACGAACCTCCGGGCTCGGGGGAAGCGGCGTCCGAGCCCGCGGCCGCGGGCGGTGGACTGGCCGAGCCAGGTCCGGCAGCTCCGGGCAGCACCACCGCTCCCGAGCCTCGCACGGTGTCCAGCAACTACTGGATCGGCCTCGGCGCAGGCGCACTGGCCCTGCTGGTCTACTACGGTCTGCTCAGCTTCAAGCGGCTTGAGATCTTCAAGATGCTGCTCAGCAGCTTCTTCCCGCTGCTGGTGATGATCCTGGCGGTGCTGGGCTCCATCGTCTTCGGCCTGGCGACTCCCACGGAGGCCGCGGCCATCGGCGCGCTGGGCGGTTTCCTGCTTGCGGCGGCCTACCGGCAGCTGAACTTCAACGTGGTGAAGGAGAGTGTGTTCCTGACCGCGAAGACGAGCGCGATGGTGTGCTGGCTCTTCGTCGGCAGTGCCATCTTCTCGGCCGCGTTTGCGCTGCTCGGCGGGCAGGAACTGGTCGAGAACTGGGTCATGTCGATGGACCTCAGCAAGACCCAGTTTCTGGTTCTCAGCCAAGTCATCATCTTCATCCTCGGCTGGCCGCTGGAGTGGACCGAGATCATCGTCATCTTCATGCCGATCTTCATCCCGCTGCTCGACAACTTCGGCGTCGACCCGTTGTTTTTCGGCCTGCTGGTCGCGCTGAACCTGCAGACCGCATTCCTCAGCCCGCCGGTGGCCATGAGCGCCTTCTACTTGAAGGGCGTGGCGCCCAAGCACGTGACGCTGAATCAGATCTTTGCGGGCATGCTGCCCTTCATGGGCATCCAGGTCATTGCCATCATCCTGCTCTACCAGTTCCCGGCGATCGGGTTGTGGTTGCCGCAGGTGCTTTACAAGTAGCCGCGCTCCTGCCGCCGGTCGGGCGCAACGGCAGCCTGTCAGCGCCCGGCGGCAATGTGTCGCGCCGGGCGCGCGCCGGCCGCACGGCTGCGTACAGTGGCGCCTCCTAGCCACGGCCCGACATGAACCCGCCCGCCACGCCCGCAGACGCCGCCTCGCGATGGCGTGCGCGCGCCGCGCCCCTGGTGCGCGCCTTTCACCGTTATGCCAACTGGCTCGTGTCGATCAGCTGGAAGCGCTTTGCGGTGCTGTCCGTGCTGCTCGTCGCGAGCGCCGCGATCCTGCAGAACCTGCCACCCTTCAGTTGGAAGGTCACCGAAACCGAAACCCCTGGCTCGGAGCGCGTAGTGCAGGCGCCTAAGGCGCCGGTACCGCCGAAGCCGCCCAGGATCAGGATCGAGAAGCCGGCGCCCGCCGGCAGCGGCGCGGGTGGCGGGATCTCGATCACGATCGACGAAAAGGGCGTGCGCATCACACCGCGCGCCAGTGCCGACGGCGCCGCGTCGGCGGCATCGGCGGCATCCGCGCCGCGGGCGGGCGCCTCGGCGGCGGACGACGGCGCTTTCGTGATCGAGGTGCCCGACAAGGCCGACCGCGAAGCGCTGCGCGAAGCCATCGAAGAAGCGAAGGAGGCGATCGCCGAAGCCGCCCAAGAACAACGTGACGCCGCCGAGGCCGCCGCCGAGGCGGCACACGACATCGTGATCGGCCCGCGTGGCCCCGTCCGGCGCACGCGCACGGTGCACTGGGGCGACTTCCTGACCGACCTGGCGCTGCTGTGGGTGGCCGCATCGGCCATCGTCAAGGCGACCTACAAGGCGCGCGTGCAGGCCGAGGTGAAGGCCGCGCAGGCGACCGAGACCGCAGAGGCCGAGTCGCTCAAGCGCCAGGTGGTCGAAGCGCGCATGGCCGCGATGCAGGCGCAGGTCGAGCCGCACTTCCTGTTCAACACGCTGGCGAGCATCGACCACCTGATCGAGACCGATCCGAAACGTGCGAGCGTGATGCAGAAGAACCTGATCGCGCTGCTGCGCGCGAGCATGCCGACGATGCGCGAGACGGCGAGCAACGGCGTGCGCGAACTGGGGCGCGAGCTGGCGGTGATTCGCCCTTACCTCGAGATCCTGAAGGTGCGGATGGAAGAGCGTCTGACGACCGAGGTCGACGTGCCCGACGGCCTGCTCTCGGCCGAATTCCCGCCCATGATGATCCAGAGCCTGGTCGAGAACGCGATCAAGCACGGCCTCGAGCCCAAGCCCGAAGGCGGCACGCTGAAGGTCAAGGGCGAGATCGTGCACGGCAAGCTCGTCGTCAGCGTCGCCGACACCGGCCTGGGCTTCGGCCAGGCGGCGACCGCCGGGACCGGCGTCGGGCTGGCCAACATCCGCGAACGGCTGCAGTTGCTCTACGGCGGCAGGTCCCAGGTCGCCGTGACCGAGAACCATCCCAGCGGCACCGTGGTGACGATCACCGTGCCCTACAAGAGCCTTGGAGGTGACAACGCATGAACGAAACCCTGCTCGCGAGCCGGCCCGTAGGCGCCCCTGGCTCCCGCAGCGCACGGCGCTGGGCGCGTCGTGCACTCCTATTCTTGGCTTTGGCGGCGGCCACGCTGGTGGCGCTGGTCTTCATGCTCGAGAGCCTGAGTTTCGCCACCCCGGTGCAGTTGTCGATCAACGGCACCGAGGTCCTGAGCGACTTCGACCTGGACACGCAGACCCTGCCGGCCAAGCTGGTGTTCGCCGTGCTCGCCTTCGCGGCGCTGCTCGCCGCCGCGCTGGTGGTGCCGGCGGTGCTGCTGCTGGCCGTCTTCGGGCTGGTGCTGCTGGCGCTGCTGGTGGTGGGCCTGCCGATGATCGTGGTGCTGGTCGTGGCGCTGCTGCTGATGTCGCCGCTGCTGCTGATCGGCTGGCTGCTGTGGCGCGCGCTGGCGGCGTAGCATGGCAACGATGGAAACGCCCCACACCCCCGTGCGTGCCCTGCTCGCCGACGACGAACGCCTGATGCGCGACCAGCTGCGCGCACGGCTCGCCGAGGTCTGGCCCGAGCTGGAAGTCGTTGCAGAAGCCAAGAACGGCATCGAGGCGGTCGAGATGACGGCGCAACAGCGCCCCGACATCGTCTTCCTCGACATCCGCATGCCCGGGCTCACCGGCGTCGAGGCGGCGCGCCAGATCGCGCAGATGGAGCTGCAGCCCGACGAGTGCCTGCCCGAGGTGGTGTTCATCACCGCCTACGACCAGTACGCGGTCGAGGCCTTCGAACAAGGCGTCGCCGACTACGTGCTCAAGCCGGCGGAGCGCGACCGCCTGCAGCTCACGGTCGACCGCATCCGCAAGCGCCTGGGCACGCGCGGCACGGCCGAAGAGACCGCGGCACCACCGCTGCAGCAGCTGCTGCACAAGCTCGCCGCCCGGCTCGACCCCGGCGGCGCGCGGCCCTACCTGCAGTGGATCCAGGCCACGGTGGGCCAGAGCATCCAGATGGTGCCGGTGGAAGACGTGCTCTTCTTCATCAGCGACGAGAAATACACACGCGTGCAGACGGCGCAGGTCGAAGCGCTGATCCGCAAGCCGATCAAGGAGCTGGTGGACGAAGTCGACCCCCAGGTGTTCTGGCAGATCCACCGCAGCACGCTCGTCAACGTGAAGGCGATCGGTGGCGTCACACGCGATTTCCGCGGGCGCCAGATCGTGAGCGTCAAGGGCCACCCCGAGAAACTCGAGGTGAGCCGCAGCTACACGGGGTTGTTCAAGGGCATGTGACGCGCGCGGAACCGGGACCACGAAGCCGTTGACGTACCGAGCCACGCGGTCTCCTGGTGGTGAGTGCAAATTCCGCGACAGCGTCGGGTAGGCTCGGCCATGCTCCGCTCCGTGAAGACCTCCGACCTGCGCGGCGCCGGGCGTCTGGCCACTGAAGCCACGCTCGGCCTGACGGACCTGGTCGAGAACCTGCACCACAACATCCTGCGCGTGCCGGGCCCGCTGGGCCCGCCGTCGCTGCTGCCCACGCGCGGCATCACCGGGCTGGTCTACCGCGGCATCCGCGGCGTCACGCGGCTGGTGGGCGGCAGTGTCGACGCCCTGCTGGGCCAGTTGCAGCGGCTCCTCGGTCCGGACAGCAGCGCGCCGTCGGCCGAACGCGAGGGCGTGATCGCGGCGCTGAACGGCGTGCTGGGCGATCACCTGGTCGCGACGGCGAATCCGCTCGCCACGACGATGCGCTTTAGAAGCGGCGGGCAGGCGCTGCCGCTCACCGAGGCCGCCCTCGCCGCGGCGCTCCCGCATGCCGGCGGCCGGATCGTCGCGCTCGTGCACGGCCTGTGCATGAACGACCTGCAGTGGCAGCGCAAGGGGCACGACCACGGCGCCGCGCTCGCGGCCGGCGCCGGCTTCACGCCGGTCTACCTGCACTACAACACGGGGCTGCACATCAGCCGGAACGGCGCCGAGCTGGCGCGCCTGCTCGAAGTGCTGCTGCAAGCCTGGCCCGTGCCGGTGACACAACTCGCCATCGTCGGCCACAGCATGGGCGGCCTGGTGGTACGCAGTGCCTGCCATCACGCCGAGGCTGCGGGCCTGGGCTGGCGGCAGCAGTTGCGCCAGCTCGTCTTCCTGGGCACGCCGCACCACGGCGCGCCGCTCGAGCGCGGCGGCCACTGGCTCGACACGATCCTCGGCGCCAGCCCCTACACCGCCGCCTACGCACGCCTGGGCCAGGTGCGCAGCGCCGGCATCACCGACCTGCGCCACGGGAACCTGCTCGATGCCGATTGGGACGGCAGCGAGCACCTCCCCCGCGGCAACGACTCTCGCACCGCTGTGCCGCTGCCGCAGGGCGTGGCTTGTTACGCCATGGCCGCGACGCTGGCACCCGAGCCGGGCGGCCTCAAGAGCCTCAAAGGGCATTTGCTCGGAGACGGCCTGGTGCCGGTGGCGAGCGCCCTCGGTCAACACCGACTCGTCGCACGTCGGCTCGCATTCGCGCCCGAAAACCAATGGCTGGGCCACGGCATGAACCACCTCGACCTGCTGGACAGCGCTGACGTGGCAACCCGGCTCATTCAGTGGCTGGCTCCGCGGCGCGTGCGTAGCTCACGGTGAGCATCTCCCACTGGTGGCCGTCGGGTTCGTTCCAGTAGACGAGCCGGCCGCCGAACTGGGTGCTGACCTGGCCGTCGGTGGCGCCGCGCACCGTACTCCGGTAGGCGATGCCTGCGGCCTGCAGGCGCCCGAGGATGGCGTCGAACTCCCCCGGCGTGACGCGGAAGCAGAAGTGTTCGACCGGGAACGGGCCCGGGTCGGTGATGAAGTCCAGGGTCAATCCGGCGTTGACGAAGACCGGCGAGAAGGGCCCGGCGCCGCTTTCGGCCCACGGCACACCCAGCAGCTGCGCGAGCGTTCGCGCCGACGCGACCTGGTCGCGCGCAGACACGATGCAATGGTCGAGTTCGATCGTCATGGCGTGCTTCTGTGCGGCAGGGCGTGCGCCATCGTAGCGTCCTGCGCCGCGCGTTTCCTTGGATGCGGGTGCGAGATCAGGCTTCTAGACTGAACCCTTCGTTGCCAACACCCCCATCTGCCATGAACCTCGACCGTCGCACGCTGCTGCAGGCCCTGGCCACTTCGCTCTCGCTGCCAGCCACTTTCGCCGCCACGGCGCAGGCGGCGTGGCCGAGCAAGCCGATCCGCTACATCGTACCCTTCGCACCGGGCGGAACGACCGACATCCTGGCCCGGGTGGTGGGCGAGAAGCTGGCGCTCGCGCTCGGCCAGCCGATCGTGATCGACAACAAGCCCGGCCAGGGCGGCTCGGCGGGATCGGCCGAGCTGGCCCGTGCCGCGCCTGACGGCTACACCATCGGCGGCGGCACGATCAGCTCGCACGCGATCAACGCGTCGCTGTACGACAAGCTCACCTACGACCCGGTGACGAGCTTCGCGCCGATCACGCTCTACGCGACCCAGCCCAACATGCTCATCGTGCACCCGAGCGTGCCGGCGAACAGCGTGCGCGAACTGGTCGCGCTGCTGAAGGCCAACCCCGAGAAGTATTCCTACGGCTCGGCCGGCAACGGTACCTCGCAGCACATCTCGGGCGAGCTGTTCAAGACCATGGCGGGCGTGAAGATGCAGCACATCCCCTACCGCGGCAGCGGGCAGATGCTGCCCGAGCTGCTCGGCGGCACGTTGCCCATCGCCTTCGACAACGTGGCCAGCGCCATCCCCCACATCAAGGCCGGCAAGCTGCGCGCGCTGGCGGTCACGACCGCGGCACGGTCCGGCGTCGCGCCCGACGTGCCGACACTCGCCGAGTCGGGCCTCGCGGGCTACGAGCTGAGTTCGTGGCAAGCGGTGTTCGCGCCTGCCGGGACGCCGCCGGCGATCGTCGACCGGCTCTACACCGAGATCGGGCGCATCCTGAAGATGCCCGACGTGAGCAAACGCCTGGCCGAACTCGGGCTCGACCTGTCGGGCATGCCGCCGGCCGAGCTCGCGGCGCTGATCAAGTCCGACGTGCCGCGCCTGGGCAAGGTGGTCAAGGACAGCGGCGCGACCGCGAACTGAGCGCGCCCGCGCCGCCGGTGCGGCTTCGCCGCCTCAATCCGGCACGGTCAAGGTGCTCGACGCAAAACCGATCGCATCGGCGGCCGCCGGTGCGGCTGCGATCGGCGGCACGTTGGCCGGCGTCAGCGGCGCCGCGCCGGCACGCGGCACCGTGCGCACGACCTGACTCGCCGGCAGCGCGGTGCCGTCTTTCAGGTGTGCCCACATCAGGTTCATCGCCTGCACGAAGTAGACGTGCAGCGGCACGTAGCGGCTGTCGTAGCCGAGCAGCGCGCCGAAGGCGATGAAGGTTTCGAAGTGCTGCGCGTTCGTGACCTCGTAGTAACGCGCCTTGGAGGTGGCGCCATCGACGATCTGGTTCTTGCCGAAGTAGGCGCGCGCGTTGTGGTTCACCGGGATCAGGGTGTCGTTGCGGCCGGCCACGATCACCGCCGGCAACCCGCGCAGCTGGGCGCCGAGCTGCACCTCCTGAATCCCGGCGACGACCTGGTCGGACTGCGTCTTCATGACACCGAACAGCGCCTGCCCCGTGACGGCGTCGACCCCCGTGACGAGCGAGCGCATGCACAGCGCGCCGTCGAGCGCGAAGTCGGCCACGCCGCTCGTCGGCGAGACCGCGAGGAAGTCGAGCCGGGCGCCGCCGACCGAGTTGTTGTAGACCACGTTCACGCCGGTGGTCGGCGGCACGCCGTTGCCCGAGGCAAAGAGGCTGACCTGCGCGACCGGGTTCTGCGCCACCACGGCGCCGGTGGGGTCGGTGTTGGCAAAGCTGTAGCCGCAGACGTTGTCGGTGACCTTGAAGCGGCCGAGTGCGTTGACATAGGTCGTCACGATCGAGTTTGTCGCGAATCGGAAGTGCGACTGGTGCAGGAAGTCGCTCTCGGCCTGCCAGCCGTAGGCGTGCAGCTGGGCGAGTGCGGCGTCGGCCTGCTCGGTCAGCGTCGCGCCCGTGATCAGGCCGCGTGCCGCCAGTGCGGCGCAGCGGTTCTGCGCCGCAGTGGTGTAGGCCGCGGGCCAGAAGACCGGGCTCAACGACAGCCCGGCCTGCGCCGACAGCACTGCGCAGGGCTGGTAGATGTTGGCGAAGCTGAAGTAGTCGGCGAGCGGCTTGCTGTGCGTGGCCACCGTGGTGGCGCCCTGCTGGATGGTGAGCGCGGCGTTGTCACCCGGCTGTGCGTTCGGCTCGGTCACGGCGACACCGTCGATCAGGCCTTCGCGGTCCTGTTCCGCCGCGGCGAGTGCGGCGCCGCCACCGTTCGACACCGACGAGGCGATGACGAGCGTCTTGCCCGGTGTGAACTTGACGCGGCGCTTCTCGGGGTCGCCATAGACTTCGTCGCCGTACTGCTGGTTGAGCACGTAGAAGGCGAACTTGACCGCCTGCAATGTGTTCTTGCCCCAATCCTTCTCGGGGTTCTGCTGCGAGTGCGCGTGTTTGTAGGCGACCCGGTTCGGGAACGCCAGGTTGAAGGCGGCGCGTTCGTCGTCGCCCAGTTCGGCGCGGAAGTGCGCCTGGGTGCCGGCATCGGCCGCGGCGGCGAGCGTGCCGTCGATCTTCAGCACGGCGTCGGTCATGAGGTCGTGCAGGCCGTTGCCGCTGCCCTTGTCGGCGTAGGCGACGGCGCAGCCGCGCTTGAGCCCCCAATCGCCCGCGGTGCCGATGGCGCCGTAGATGCCTCGTGAACCCGACGAGGTCGCGGTGACGATGCAGGGATTCTCCTTGTCGAAGCTGGCCGGCACCTGGACCATCAGCACCACGTTCTGGCGCCCGCTGCCGTCGTCGACGACGGCGATCGATTCGGTGCCGGCGATCTTGCCTTCACCCAGCGTGTTGCCGCCGCTCAAGTCGATGTTCGGCCCGTAGGCGCTGCCGTAGCCGCCGGCGGCGGTGTAGTCGATGAGCGCGCGGTAGTTGGTGTAGATCGCGTTGCGGCGCAGTTCGGCAACCGTCGGCTCCGCGGGCACCGCATAGGCCGGGGCCGCGCCGCCGATACCGGTCTTGCCCAGGCCGGCGGTCAGCAGGTCGTCCGTCGTCCCGTCGTATTCGGTCTGGACGATGTCGCCGGCGATGAAGGCCGGCCGCTCGTTGACGGGCGCCAGGTCGTCGTCGTCGCCACCGCAGCCGGCGCCCAGCAGCGACAGCACCCCCACGCAGATCGAAGGGGTCTTGGCAAACTTCATCATGGCTGTTTCCTGGTGCTTCAACGGCGCGGCGCCTTGCGGGGAGCCGCATTGTGCAAGCGCCGTGGCGCGCCGGAGCCGAGGGATGACCCTGCCGCCGAGGTCGGGTCAGTAAGGCCCGCGCTCGAGCCAGCGCTCCAGCTGCGGCATCCGGGTGGTGTCCCAGAAACGCTCGCCCTCGACGATGAAGAAGGGCGACGCGAAAACACCACGGGCCTCGGCCATGTCGATCTCGGCGTTCAGGCGCTGGCGCGAGGCACCGTCGCCGAGGGCGGCGCCCAGCTCGCCGGCGTCGATGCCGGCCGCGCCCGCCAGTTCCAGCAGCACCTCCAGCGTGGCGATGTTGCGGTCGTCGACGAAGTAGGCGCGGAACACCGCGTGGGCCCAGACCCGCGCCTGCTCCGGGTTGCGGTCGCTCAACCAGTGGAAGGCGCGCGCCGCGAGTTCGGTATGCAGGCCCTGCTGCGAAGGCGGCTTGAAGGGCACGCCGAAGTAGGCCGCCGTGCGCACCGCGTCACGCTGCACGTAGTTGCTGCGCATCACCGCGGCGGATATCCGGATCCGGTCCTGGGCCTGGAAGCTGGCGTCGAAGACGATCGCATGCCACACCGCGGTGCGCCCGTGCCGCCCGACCAGCGCATCGACCTGCTCCGACGCGATGTAGCCGTAGGGCGAAGCAAAGTCGAAGTAGAAGTCGACCGGTGCGGACATGCGGACTCCAGCGTGATGAAGGTCCGAGCTTAAAGCGGCTCGCGCACCGCCACCGGCTGGGCCGCCAGCTGCTCACGCAGTTTGCGCAGCCGCTCACGCGGGTTCTCGCGCACGACCCCTTCGTCCAGCTTCATCTCGGCGATGAAGCGGCTCGGCACCGCGGCCACGGTTTCGCGGCCGCGCTTGCGTCGGCGCAGCGTGCTCACGGCCAGCGTGCTGCGCGCGCGGGTGATGCCGACGTACATCAGCCGGCGCTCTTCTTCCAGCTGCTCGGGTGTCATCTCCTCTTCGCCACGCCTGAACGGCAGCAGCCCTTCGTTGACCCCCGCGAGCGTGACGTGCGGCCACTCCAGGCCCTTCGCCGCGTGCAGCGTGGACAGGGTGACCACGTCACGTTCGTCGCCACGTTCGGCCAGGCTGATGATGACGCTGATGGTCTGCGCGACCTGCAACACGCTCAGCTTGTCGCTCTCGAAGGTGCCGCCGACTTCAGACACTTCGCCGCCACAGCGCTTGGCGACCCAGTCGACGAAGTCGAGCACGTTGCTCCAGCGTGAGGCGGCCAGCTTTTCGCTGTCCTCGCCGTCGAACAGGTGCTGTTCGTAGCCGATGCCCTTGAGCCAGCCCAGCATCAGCGCGCGCGCGTCTTCGCTGCCGGTGGTCTGGCGCGCGCGGTGTTCGAGATCGTTCACCTCGCGGCCGAATTCGTGCAGCGCCTCCACCGCCTTGCCCTTCAGCGCGGTGCCGAGGCTGGGCGAGAACAGCGCTTCGAAGAGGCTGATCTTCCACTTCGAGGCGAACTCGCCCAGCGTGGCCAGCGTCTGGTGGCCGATGCCGCGTTTGGGCGTGGTCACGGCGCGCAGGAAGGCGGGGTCGTCGTCCTGGTTCACCAGCAGGCGTAGCCAGGCGCAGAGGTCCTTGATCTCGGCGCGGTCGAAGAAGCTCTGCCCGCCCGAGACCTTGTACGGGATCATCGCCGCGCGCAGTTTCTGCTCGAAGACACGCGCCTGGTGGTTGGCGCGGTAGAGGATCGCGAAGTCGCTTGGCTTGACCTGCCCGCCCGCGGCTTGCAGCGCCTTGATGCGCGTCACGGCGCGTTCGGCTTCGTGCTCTTCGCCGTCGCATTCCACGACCGCCACCGGCGCCCCGTCGCCGAACTCGCTCCACAGCTTCTTCTCGAAGACCTTCGGGTTCTTCGCGATGACGTGGTTCGCTGCGCGCAGGATGTTGCCGGTGGAGCGGTAGTTCTGCTCCAGCGCGATGACTTTCAGCTTCGGATAGTCCTGCGGCAACCGTTTGAGGTTCTCGATCGTCGCGCCGCGCCAGCCGTAGATGCTCTGGTCGTCGTCACCCACCGCGGTGAAGACCCCTTCGTCGCCGACCAGCGCCTTCAGCAACTCGTACTGCACGGCATTGGTGTCCTGGTATTCGTCGACCAGGATGTGGCGGAAGGTGCCCTGCCACTTGGCACGCGCGTCGGCGTCGGTGTGCAGCAGCTTCAGCGGCAGGCCGATCAGGTCGTCGAAGTCGACCGCCTGGTAGGCGGCGAGGCGCTCCTGGTAACGCTGCATCACCCGCGCGGCGACGGCTTCGTCGGCGTCCTTCGCCACGCCGGCGGCCTGGTCCGCGTTCAGGCCCTGGTTCTTCCACAGGCTGATCGTCCACTGCCAGCTGCGCGCGAGCTTGGCATCGGTGGTGCCCCCGGCGTCGCGCAGCACGCCGGCGACGTCGTCGCTGTCGAGGATCGAGAAGTTCTCTTTCAGGCCCACCCGCGTCCCGTCGCTGCGCAGCATGCGCACCCCCAGGCTGTGGAAGGTGCTGACCGCGACGTCCTTGGCCGCACGCGCGCCGACGATCGCCTTCGTGCGCTCGCGCATCTCGGCCGAAGCCTTGTTGGTGAAGGTGATGGCGGCGACCTGCTTCGGCTCGAGCCCGCTTTGCAGCAGCTTGGCGATCTTGTGCACGATCACGCGTGTCTTGCCCGAGCCCGCGCCGGCCAACACCAGGCAGGGGCTGCGCAGGTGGAAGACGGCTTCCATCTGCGCGGGGTTCAGGGAGGCGGGTGACTCAGCCATGGCACGGGTGTCGTGGGATCATAGACAGCCCCCTGTGGCGCTGAAGCGTGCCCGCCTGTGTTACGCGATCCGACCTCCACGGAGAAGCCCGTGCACCACTGGCCCCTCGTCGTCCCCGTCATCGCCGCCGCGCTGCTCGCGCTCAGCTTCGTCGTGACCGCGGGCGCGGCGCTCGTCGCCGCGTGCGCCATCGCGCTCATGGGCGCGGCGATCTCCGCCGTGCACCACGCCGAGGTCATCGCTCACCGCGTGGGAGAGCCCTTCGGCACGCTGGTGCTCGCGCTCGCGGTCACGGTGATCGAGCTGGCGCTGATCGTGTCGATGATGCTGGCCGGCGGCCCCGGCACCGCTGCGCTGGCGCGCGACACGATCTTCGCCACGCTGATGATCGTGTGCAACGGCGTCGTCGGCCTGTGCCTGATGGTGGGCGCCCTGCGCCACCACGAGCAGGTGTTCCGCATCGAGGGCGCCAACACCGCTCTCGCGGCGCTGATTGCGATGGCCACGCTCACGCTCGTGCTGCCCAGCTTCACCACCAGCAGCTACGGGCCGACCTACACGACCTCGCAGCTGGCCTTTGCCGCCACGATGTCGCTCGTGCTGTGGGCGGCGTTTGTCTTCGTCCAGACGGTGCGCCACCGCGACTACTTCCTGCCGGCGGCCGACGCCGCCAACGTCGACACCCACGCGCCGCCGCCGTCGGTGGCAGCGGCCTGGGGCAGCGTGGCGCTGCTGCTGGTGGCGCTGGTGTCGGTGGTCGGGCTGGCCAAGGTCCTGTCGCCCAGCATCGAAGCCGGCCTCGCCGCCGCCGGTGCGCCGAAGGCCGTGCTCGGCATCGCGATCGCGATGCTGGTGCTGCTGCCCGAGACCGTGGCCGCCGTGCTGGCCGCACGCGCGAACCGGCTCCAGACGAGCATGAACCTGGCCTACGGCTCGGCGCTCGCCAGCATCGGCCTGACGATCCCCGCGGTCGCTGCGGCCTCAGTGTGGCTTGGCCTGCCGCTGGTGCTGGGCGCCGGCGCCAAGGAGCTGGTGCTGCTGATCCTGACCTTCGTGGTCTCGGTCATCACGCTGGCGTCGGGCCGCACGCACATGATGCAGGGCGTGGTGCACCTGGTCATCTTCGCGGCCTTCCTCTTCCTGGCGCTGGTGCCTTGATCGCACGCCGCCGCTGGCTGGGCCAGGCGCTGGTAGCCGCCGTCAGCGCGCCGGCCTTGATCCGCCACGCCAGCGCCGCCGACGTGCCGCGTTTCGAACTGGGCGTGGCGTCCGGCCACCCGCGTCCCGACGGCATGGTGCTGTGGACGCGGCTGACCGGCACCGACCTGGCCGAGCGGATCGAGGTGGCGTGGGAAGTCGCGCTCGACGAAGCCTTCACGCAGATCGCCGCGCGCGGCAGCGAGCAGGCGGAGGCCGCGTGGGCCCACAGCGTGCACGCCGAACCCTCGGGCCTGGCGCCGGGGCGTGTCTACTGGTACCGCTTCAGCGCGCTGGGCGCGCGCAGCCGCGTCGGGCGCACACGCACCGCACCGGCGCCCGACGCAGCGGCGACGCTGCGCTTCGTCATCGCCAGCTGCCAGAGATTCGACGCCGGCCACTACGCGGCCTGGCGCGACGTGGTCGAGTCCGACCCCGAGCTGGTGCTTTTTCTGGGCGACTACATCTACGAGTCCGGCTCACCGCCCGGTGCGCTGCGCGCCGTTGAAGGCGGCCCGGCGCGCACGCTCGCGGGCTACCGCCGGCGCTACGCCCAGTACAAGAGCGACCCGCTGCTGCAGGCGGCGCACGCCGCCGCCCCCTGGCTGATGGTCTGGGACGATCACGAAGTCGAGAACGACTATGCCGGGCGGCAGAGCCAGACCCTGCAATTCGGCTTCGCGAGCCAACGCCAGGCGGCGTACCAGGCCTATTGGGAGCACCTGCCCTTCCCCAAATCCGCGCGGCCCTCGGGCCCCGACATGCGCATCACCGGCGCGCTCGACTGGGGACGCCTGGCACGCATCCACCTGCTCGACGACCGCCAGTACCGCGACCCGCAGGCCTGCCCGCGGCCGTCTCGGGGCGGATCGAACACGGTGAAGCTGCGCGACTGTCCCGACCTGCTCGATCCGAAGCGCACGCTGCTCGGCACCGAGCAGGAGCAGTGGCTGCAACAAGGCTGGAGCCTGGAGCGGTCCTGGAACCTGCTCGCCCAGCAGACCCTGATGGCGCGCTTCTCGTGGCAGGACGCCGGCGCCGACGCCACCTACTGGACCGACGGCTGGGACGGCTACGCACCCGCGCGCAAGCGGCTGCTTTCAGCGGCCGCCGAGCGCAAGGTGCCGGGTCTCGTCGTGCTGGGGGGTGACGTGCACACCCACTACGTGGCGCAGCTGAAGGCCGACTACGACGACGCCAGGAGCCCGGTCGTCGGCGCCGAGTTCTGCGGAACGTCGATCAGCAGCCCGTCATTGGCGCAGGCGCGCATCGACGCTGCGCTGGCCTTCAACCCGCACGTGCTGCACGGCCGCGGTACCCACCGCGGCACGGTGCATTTCAAGCTCGACGCCCGCAGCCTGCAGGCCGATCTGCGCGCGGTCGACGATGCCCGCGACGCCGCGAGCGCGGTACGCAGCGCGGCGCGCTTCGTGGTGCTGGTGGGGCAGCCCGGCGTGCAGCCGGCGTGATCGTGCAAGTGCTCTCCACGCGGTCTACGGCGCGGGCTCGCACAGGCAGTGCAGCACCACGCTGAAGGGTTTGCGCCCTTCGGCCACATCGGCGATCCAGCCCAGCTCGGCCTGCATATCGCGCAGCGCGGCCGGCAGCAGGCCGGCCGACGGCAGGCCCAGGGCCTGGCCGATCGATGCGGCCACCGACGCATCGAAGAACCCCAGCACACGCTCGAAGCGACTGGCATCGGGCTCGACATAGTGCACCGGCGCGTCGTCGGCCAGCTTGCCGAGCTTGCGCGCCGCGGCCAGCGCGTCGGCATAGGTGCCGGTGCGGTCGACGAGGCCACGCTCCTGGGCCTGCGCGCCGGTCCACACGCGGCCCTGCGCCACTTCATCGATCTTCTGCGGCGTGGTCTTGCGCGCTGCCGCGACCTTGCCGGTGAAGTCGGCGTAGATGCGGTCGATCGAGGCCTGCACCAACGCGGCGTAACGCGGGTCGAGCGCCTTGCGCGGGTCGTAGGCGGTGCCGAGCCAGGTCGTGGAATATCCACCGGTGCGCACCGAGAGCTTGTCCAGCAGGCCCTCGGCCGTGGGCAGCATCGCAAAGACACCGATCGAGCCGGTGATCGTCGCCGCGTCGGCGATGACTTCGTCTGCGGCGAGCGAGATCCAGTAGCCGCCCGATGCCGCCACGTCGCCCATCGAGACCACGACCGGCTTGCCGGCGGCGCGTGTCAGCTCGAGCTCGCGCCGCACGAGTTCGGAGCCGAAGGCGCTGCCGCCGGGTGAGTCCACGCGCAGCACCAGCGCCTTGATGCGTTCGTCCTCGCGCGCCTTGCGGATCAGCGCCGCGGTCGACTTGCCGCCGATGCGCCCGGCCGGCGCAGCGCCGTCGACAATCGCGCCTTCGGCCACGAGCACGCCCACTGCGTCGCCGCCGCGCGCGGGCTCGATGCGCGCGAGGTACTCGCCGAAGCCGACCTGCCGGAACGACTTCTTGTCCTTGTCTTCGGCGCCGCGCTCGATCAGCAGCTTGCGCAATTCGTCGCTCGTCTTCAAGCCGTCGACGAGCTTGGCTTGCAGTGCCAGCTGCGCCAGATCACCGCCCACTGCCTTCAGGCTGCCGGGCAACGCGTCGATCAGCTTGCCGATGCTGCCCACCGGCAGCTGGCGTGCACGCTCGACACCCTGGGTGTAGAGCGCCCACAGCGCGTCGTAGAGGAAGGCGTCGGATTCGAGCGTCTCCTGCGACGGCGCACTCGCGACGAAGGGCTCGCCTGCGTTCTTGTACTTGCCCACACGCAACACGTTGGCGTCCACGCCGAGGCGGTCGAAAGCGTCGCGGTAGTAGTTGCGCAGGCGGCCGTAGCCTTCGAGCGACACGAGGCCCATCGGGTGCACATACACCTCGTTCGCGTGCGCTGCGATGAAGTACTGGCGCTGGTCGTAGCCGTTGCCCCAGGCCACGACCTGCTTGCCGCTGGCCTTGAAGCGCTCGACCGCGGCAGCCACCTCACGCTGGCTCGCCGGGCCGCCGCCCGACAAGCCCTCGAGCACGAGCAGCACACGCTCGATCTTCGCGTCCTTCGCGGCCGCGTCGAGCACCGCGATGACATCCCGCAGGCGGGTCTCGTCGCCGGGGTCCCCGCGCAGCCGCTTGAGCGCCGCATCGCGCGCGCTGCCGGCACGCTGCTCGACGATCGGGCCCGACAGGTCGAGCACGAGCACGGTCTTGTCCTGCAGCTTGGCCGGCCGGCTGGCAACGAATGCCAGCACAAGGCCGAACACGAGGGCCAGAAACAGCAGGTTGAAGACGAGGCGTCGGCCGCCGTCGATCAGCCACCACAGACCACCCAACACCTTGCGGACCACGCCGCGCCGCTCTCTCGCCATGAAATGCTCTCCGGGGATGCGGCTTCATTGTCCGGCAGCGGACTTGCACCGCGGCGCACGGGGGGATTGCGATACTCGACGCCACGCATGCAGGCCATCCTCGCCGTCACAGTCCCGTTTTTCGCGCTCGTGCTGTGCGGCTACCTCGCTGCGCGGCAAGGCGTCCTGCCGGAAAGCGCGATCCCGGGACTGAACGCCTTTGTCCTGTACTTCGCGCTGCCATGCATGTTGTTCCGCTTCGGCATGAACACCCCCGTGTTCGACCTGCTGAACCCGGCCGTTCTCGGCGCCTACCTGCTGTGTGCGCTGATGATCGTGTTCTTCACCATCGCGGTCACGCTGAGCGACCGTGTGCACCTGAAGGACGCCGCCTTCGGCGCGCTTGTCGCCGCCTTCCCCAACACCGGCTTCATGGGCGTGCCGCTGCTGGTGGCGCTGCTCGGGCCCGCGGCGGCGGGCCCGGTGATCTGCACCGTGCTGGCCGACCTGTTTGTCACCAGTTCGCTCTGCATCGCGCTGGCGCAGGCGCACGAGGCCTCGGGCCAGGGCGCGCGGGCGGCAGTGGGCAAGGCGTTGCGCGGCGCGCTGAGCAACCCGCTGCCGTGGTCGATCGCGCTCGGCGCCGCCTTCTCGGCCACGGAGACCCGACTCTCGGGCCCGCCGGAGGTGATCGTCAGGATGCTCGGAGAGTCGGCCACGCCGGTGGCGCTGTTCACCATCGGCGCCGTGTTGTGGCGTGCGGGGCAGCACGCCCACACGCGCACGCCCGCAGCGCTGTTCCTGCCGGTGGCCGCCATCAAGCTGCTGCTGCACCCGCTGCTGGTGTTTGCCGTGGCGGCGTCGGCACGTGCGCTCGGGGCGCCCTTGTCGGGCTTCCAGATCATGGTGCTGACACTGGCCGCCGCCCTGCCGAGCGCCAGCAACGTATCGCTGCTGGCCGAACGCTTCGGCGCCGACAACGGTCGTGTCGCACGCATCATCATGAGCAGCACGGTGGCGGCGTTCGTGAGCTTCTCGCTGCTGGCTTGGTTGTTCGGCGTGAAGCCATAGCCCCGGTCGGCGGCTTCGAGCGGCCGGCGTTCCAGGGGTGGTTCAAATGCTCACCGGGTCGACATCCACCGCCCAGCGCAGCACGGCCTTGTGCGTACCGCGCAAGCCGTGGAGTCCCGGCAGCCAGGCCGCGAGAAGGCGTTGCAGCGCTGCACGCGACGCCGACTCCACCAGCATCTGCATGCGCTCTACGTCGGCCACCCGTGCCACCGGCGCGGGCACCGGCGGGTAGACCATCACGTGCGGTGCGTCGGCCAACGCGGCGGCTTCGATCGCCGCGTCTCTCAGGAAGGCGGCGGCCGCCTCGACGGTGCGCGCTTCGGCCCGCAGGAGCGCCAGATGCGAAAAAGGCGGCAGGCCGGCGCTGCGGCGCTCGGCCAGTTGCTGCTCGGCAAACGCGACGTAGTCGTGCTGGCGCAGCGCAGCGTAAAGGCTGTGCTGCGGGTGCCAGGTCTGCAGCCACATCTCGCTTCGCGCGGCGACATCGGCATCGCGCCCGGCGCGGCCCGCGGCCTGCAGCAGCAGCGAGAACAGGCGCTCGGCGGCGCGGAAGTCGCTCGCAAACAAGGCCGCGTCGGGGTTCACCGCGGCGACGAGCGTGATGCGGCGGAAGTCGTGCCCCTTGGCCACCATCTGCGTGCCGACGAGCACGTCGATCTCGCCCGCGTGCATGGCGGCGAGTTGGGCGCCGAGCGTGCCTTTCAGGCGCGTGGTGTCGGCGTCGATGCGCGCCACGCGCGCGCCGGGCAGCAGCGCCGCCATCTGCTCCTCGAGCTTCTCGGTGCCGCGGCCCACCGGTGCGATGTCGAGGTTGCCGCACTCGGGGCAGGCGCGTGGCACCCGGTCGGTGAAGCCGCAGTGGTGGCAGCGCAGCGTGCGGTCGCTCTTGTGGAAGACACGCCAGGCACTGCAATGCGGACACTGGCTCTTCCACGCGCAGGCGCCGCAATGCAGCACCGGCGCATAACCGCGGCGGTTGAGCAGCAGCAGGCTTTGTTCGCCGCGTTCGATGCGTTGCTCGAGGGCTTTGAGCAGCGGCGCGGCGAGCGCGGGCCGCTCGCCTTGCACCGCGGGCTGCGCATTCATGTCGAGCAGGCGCACAGCCGGCATCACGCCGCCGCCGATGCGCTGCGCCATCGTCAGCTTGCGGTAGCGGCCCTCGTGGCAGCGCTGCCAGCTCTCGAGCGACGGCGTGGCCGATCCGAGCAGCACCGGCACCTGTTCGATGTGGCCACGGTAGACCGCGAGGTCGCGCGCCGAATAACGTGCGCCTTCCTGCTGCTTGAACGACGGGTCGTGTTCTTCGTCGACCACGATCAGGCCGGGCCGCGGCAACGGCGTGAACACCGCCAGGCGTGTGCCCAGCACCAGGTCGGCCTGGCCCAGGTGCGCGAGCAGCCAGTTCTTCAGCCGCTGCGCCGGCGTGAGGCCGCTGTGCAGCGACACCAGCCGGCGCCCCGGGAAACGCGCCGCAAAACGCGCTTCGAGTTGCGGCGTGAGGTTGATCTCGGGCACCAGCACCAGCACCTGCAACCCGGTCTCGAGCGCGCGCGCCGCGGCGTGCAGGTAGACCTCGGTCTTGCCGCTGCCGGTGGCGCCGAAGAGCAGCACCGGGGCCTTGGCCGCAGCGTCATCGCCCAGGGCCTGCAGCGCGGCAGCCTGCTCGACGCTGGGTTCGGGCCAATCGGGCTTGCCCGTCGCCGGATCGGGCACCGGGGCGGCCAGCTTGTGCAGCCGCGCCAGCCGCTTGTCGAGCTGCGCCGGCGTCACCTTGCGCAGTTCCGGCGGCAGCACTGACAAGGCCAGCTCGCCCACGCTGCGCTGGTAATAACCGGCTGCGAATTCCAGGAGCTTCAGCCAGCCCGCGGGCAGGGGCGGCAGGCCACCGAAGACCTCGGTCAATTCGCGCAAGCGGGCATCGTCCGCAGCAACCGCAGGTTGGGTGGGCCAGACGATGCCGGGCACCGTGCGCCGCCCCAGGGGCACACGCACCAGCGTGCCGGCCGCCAGCCCCGGCGGGCCCAGATAGTCGAGCACACCGGCCAGTCCGGCATGTTGCGGCGTGTCCACAGCGACGGCCCATCGGGTCGGCGCCGCCGCATCGGAGCGACTCGAAGTTGCGACCGAATGTTCGGTGTTCACGTAGAAGTCAGCGCCAAGCCGATGATCTGTAAAGGGTTTTTGGCCTGTCCACCGGTTCTGTGGATAACTTTGTGGGCAACCGAGTCCGGAGCCCGTGAAACCCTTGACAGGCGGTGCTCGCGCTTGCATTGCCCTTTTTCGCAGCAAGGCTGCGACGTCAGCAAAATCAACAACTTAGCGCGAATGCGTAAAAACCATGATGCTGCGCTGCGGCACCCAAACGGGCCCCGGGCCACCCACGAAAAATGGGGATAAGTCAAGCCCTGAGCGCTCACTCACGCCCCAGAGCCGGATTTACGCCGGCCGCCGCTGGCTGCGCGAGTGGCGGTGAACGGTGTCGACGAGGGCGCTCACGTGCTCGGGCGGCGTGAACTGGCTGATGCCGTGGCCGAGGTTGAAGATGTGGCCGTCCCAGCCACCATCAGGGCGCTGGGGGGGGCCGAAGCTGTCGAGCACGGCGATCGCTTCGCGGGCGATCGCCTCCGGCGGGGCGAAGAGCACGTTCGGGTCGAGATTGCCCTGCAGCGCAACGCGGTGGCCCAGGCGGGCGCGCGCGGTACCGAGGTTGACCGTCCAGTCCAGCCCGACGACGTCGGCGCCGATGTCGGCGATGGCATCGAGCCACGGCCCGCCGCCCTTGGTGAAGACGATGCACGGGATGCGCTGGCCGTCCTTCTCGCGCTTCAGCGCAGCGACGACCTGATGCGTGTAGTGCAGGCTGAAGCGCTGGAAAGCCGCGTCGGCGAGCACGCCGCCCCAGGAGTCGAAGACCATCACGGCCTGCGCACCGGCGTCGATCTGGGCGTTGAGGTAGGCCGCCACCGCACGCGCGTTGAGCTCGAGCATGCGGTGCATCAGGTCCGGGCGTGCATACAGCATCGTCTTCACGAGCCGGTAGTCGTCGGAGCCGGCACCTTCGACCATGTAGCAGGCGAGTGTCCACGGGCTGCCTGAAAAGCCGATCAGGGGCACGCGCCCCTTGAGCGCCTTGCGGATCGAAGTCACGGCGTCGAAGACATAGCGCAGCTTGTCCAGGTCAGGCACCTGCAGCGCCGCCACCGCGGCTTCGTCGCGCACCGGACGCGCGAAACGTGGACCTTCGCCCTGCGCAAAGCTCAAGCCCAGGCCCATCGCGTCGGGCACGGTGAGGATGTCGGAGAACAGGATCGCAGCGTCGAGCGCGTAACGCTCGAGCGGCTGCAGCGTGACCTCGGTGGCGTAGTCCACGTTGGTCGCCAGGCCCATGAAGCTGCCGGCCTTGGCGCGTGTGGCGCAGTACTCCGGCAGATAGCGGCCGGCCTGGCGCATCAGCCAGACGGGGGTGTGCGTCGTGGGCTGGCGCAGGCAGGCGCGCAGGAAAGTGTCGTTCTGGAGTGGGGCGAACATGCGCCGATTATCGGGCGCGGTTGGCAGGGACTTTCCGGCGGGGCGCGCCGACCGCACACCGGGAGCCGGCACGGTCTACCGCACCTCAGGCGGCACAACGGACCTCAACACGCAGCAGCGCCTCGACCAGCGCATCGACGCGGATCGGTTTGGTCAGGTAGTCGTCCATGCCGGCGGCCAGGCATTGCTCACGGTCGCCCTGCATCGCGTTGGCGGTCATCGCGACGATTCGGGGCCGCGCCCCAAGCGGCCACTTCGCGGTGATGCGGCGCGACGCCTCCAGCCCGTCCATCTCGGGCATCTGCACGTCCATCAGCACCACGTCGTAGCGCTGGCGTTCGATGCTTTCGATGGCCTCGATGCCGCTGGCTGCCAGGTCGGCCCGGTAGCCCATTTGCTGCAGCAGCCGCAGGGCCAGCTTCTGGTTCACCACGTTGTCCTCGGCGAGCAGGATGCGCAGCGGGTGGCGCGTCGCCAGCGTGGCATCGATCTTCGGCCTGGCCGCAGCGGGCAGGGTCGCTTGCGCACCTTCAGGATCCAGCAGCGTGACCAGCGTGTCGAACAGCTGACGCCGGTGCAGCGGCTTGGCCAGGGTGGCGGCGAACGGGCCGTCCGCCGACTCGCGCCGGCCGAGCGACGTGAACAGCACCAGCGGAAGTTGGTGGCCGGCTTCGCGGATCCGCGCAGCGAGGGTGCTGCCATCCATGCCCGGCATGTGCATGTCGATGATCGCTAGGTCGTAGCGCGTCGTCTGCAGCATCTGGAGCGCGGTGGCGGGCGATTCGGTGTCCTCGGTCACCAGGCCCCACTGGGTGGCCTGCAACGCCAGGATGCGCCGGTTGGTGGCGTTGTCGTCGACCACCAGGATGCGCTTGCCCTTCAGCGCCGCTTGCTCGCCGGCGATGTCGGGCTTGCGCCCTGGCAGCCCTTGCGCCAGCGTCGCCGTCCGGCACGGGAGGGTGAAGTGGAAGGTGGCGCCGGTGCTTAGCCCATTGCTCTCCGCCCACATCCGGCCGCCCATCAGCTCGGTCAGCCGCTTGCTGATGGCCAGTCCGAGGCCGGTGCCGCCGTACTTGCGCGTGGTGCTGCTGTCGGCCTGGCCGAACTTCTGGAACAGCCGGCTCTTGTGCTCTTCGCTCAGGCCGATGCCGGTGTCGCGCACAGCGAAGTGCAGCCGCGCGCCATGCTCGTCCGGCTCGACGGTCACGCTGAGCACCACCTCGCCGACATCGGTGAATTTCACCGCGTTGCCCAGCAGGTTGAGCAGGACCTGGCGCAGCCGCGTCACGTCGCCGTCGATGACGGCCGGCACCTCGCCCGCGCCGCTGCTCTGGAAGACGTAGGCGATGTCGAGCCGCTTCTCGGCCGCGCGGCCGGCGACCAGGTCGAGCGCGGATTCGACGCAGTCGCGCAGGTCGAACGGGTGGGCCTCGATGTCCATGCGCTCGGCTTCGATCTTCGAGAAGTCGAGCACGTCGTTGATGATCGTCAGCAGCGCATCGCCGCTGTCGCGGATGGTGGCGGCATAGTCGCGCTGCTCGGCGTTCAGCGGCGTGTCGAGCAGCAACCCACTCATGCCGATGACGGCGTTCATCGGCGTGCGGATCTCGTGGCTCATCGTCGCCAGGAAGGCGCTCTTGGCTTCGTTGGCGGCCTCTGCCTGGTCGCGGGCGCGCTGGGCCTCGTCGAACAGGCGCGCGTTGGCCAGTGCCACCGAGGCCTGCCGCGACAGGCCGACCAGGAACTCCAGCTCGCGCGCCGCGAAAGGCGCGCCACCGCGCCGCCACACCGCCATCGCACCCTGAACCGCATCGGCCGCACCGAGCAGCGGCACCACCATCAGCCGTTCGCCTTCGCGCGGCTCGGTGCCCGGGATCTGGATGCGGCGCGGGTCGGCGAGCGCGTCGTTGACGAGTTCGGGCCGGCCGCTCTCGAGCAGGCTGCCGATGATGCCGCGGCCGGCTTCGATCACCGCGCCCTTGATCGGCTCGGCAAGCTCGCCGTGGGCGACGTTTGCGCGGTACTCGGCGCTGCCGGCCTGGGGCAGGAAGATCGCGCTCTCACTGGCCCCGAGCAGCTCCTTGGCGTGGCGCGCGATGGCGTCGAGCACGGTCGAAGGATCCAGCGTGGACGACAACTCGCGGCCGACGTCCGACAGCGCTGCCGCTTCGCGGCCGCGGCGTTGGGTCTCGTTGAACAGGCGCGCGTTCTCGAGGGCGATGGCGGTGCTGGCGGCGATGGTCTCGAGCAGGCGCACCGTGGCGGCGTCGAACGCGTGCTCGCGCTCGAGGTTGTGCAGGTCGATCATGCCGATGACCT
Source organism: Rubrivivax sp. (assembly GCA_036523095.1). GTDB lineage: Bacteria > Pseudomonadota > Gammaproteobacteria > Burkholderiales > Burkholderiaceae_C > Rubrivivax. The sequence continues at coordinate 3,278 of DATDER010000032.1, read as the reverse complement.
GCTCGCCCACGAGCATCGGCACGATCAGGTGCGACTTCGTGTCGCGGCCGCCGGGGGCGCCCGAGCCGGGCTTGCCGCCCAGTCGGGCCACGGCTTCGCCGTGGTGCTCGTTGATAAGCAGCGTGCGCCGCGTGCGCAGGACCTCGGCACCCACGCCGCCCGCCGGGCGATCCGCGATCACCGTTCGACCCTGGCCCGGGTCCCACCAGTACGGGTAGGAAAGCTGCTCCGTGGCCGCGTCGTAGCGCCGGATCGTGATGCCGTGGCCCGGGAACACCTCGCGCAGACGGTCGCCCACCGCGTCGTAGACGCCCTGCAGGTTCAATTGACCGGCCAGCGCCTGCTGCACCACATTTATCACCGCTAGCTCAGCGTTGCGTGCCGCGGTCTCTGCCAGCAGTCGCTGCGTCTCGTCGAAACGCAAGGCGCTCTGCAGTGCCACGCCCATCGCCGTCGCGACGGTGCTGAGCAGGCGGGTCTCCGGCTCGCCGAAGGCGTCGGGGCGGGTGTGGTCCTCCATGACCACCAGGCCGAGCATCTGATCGCCGGCAACGATCGGCACGTGGGCCTCGCACAGCGCGGTGGCGGTACCGGGTATCGCATGGATGCTGGGACCCGACAGCACCATCGGCTGCCGCGTCGCCTGCAGGCGCAGCCACGTACTGCTGTCTTCCGGCCGATAGGCCGGAAGATGGAGTCGCTGACCCAGCTCGAGGGCATAAGGCAGGTGCACCAGCCCAGTGGCGCGATCGAACCAGCGGATCGAGAGGTTCTCCGAGCGCAACACCTCGCGAAGCCGCTCCCCCACCAGCTCGACGATGCCCGCAAAGTCCAGCCTGCCGGCAATGCCCTGCTGGATGCTGTTGATGACCGCCAGCTCGGCGTTGCGGGCTTCGGTCTCCTTCAGCAGGCGCTGGGTTTCCGAAAAAAGGCGCGCATTTTCGAGTGCGGTGCCCAGGCTCGCCGCCAAGGTGGTGATGAGCTCGATCGCCGGGCCGTCGAAGGCGTTCTCGCGCTCGCGGTCTTCGACGCCGATGAGTCCGAGAAGGCGGCCGGCGGTCGAGATCGGCACCTTGAGCACGGACTTCGGTGTCAGACCATCGACCTCCATCGCAGGCCAAACCTCCTTCTGCGCCGCCACGCTGTTCATCACCGTAGGCAGCAGTGCCTTGTGCCTCAGTGTGAGCGGATGCGTGGGTGACATTCGGAACGGTTCGAGACCCGTTGTCGCCGGGCGGCCCAGTTCGTACAGGTACAGCGGCGTCAGTTCGTCGGTGGCTGCGTCCAGCCACAGGATGTGGACGTCGCTGGTGTCGAAGACGTGGCGCAGCCGATCGCCCACATCGTTCGCGATGGCCTGGAAGTCCAGCTTGGAGGCCATGCCCTGCTGGATGCTGTTGACCAGCGCCAGCTCGCCCATGCGCTGCTTCAGCGCCGCGGTGCGCTCGGCCACCTGGCGCTCCAGGCCCGCCTGCGTGCGTAGGTTGGCCAGCGCCACCGCCGCCTGCGCGGCGAGCGTGGCCAGCAGGTCACGGTCGGTGTCGTGGAAGCGGCCGAAGAGCCCCTCGATGTCGGCGTAAAGCAGGCCCAACACCTCGCCCTGTGCTGCCAGCGGTGCCACCAGGCAGCTGCGCTGGTCGATCGGCTCGATGCCGTCGGCCAGCGGGGGACCGTGCCGCAGCGCCGAGGTGGCCGTCGCCGCGGCGTCGTCCAGCCAGGGCCGCACCGCATCGAGCAGGGCCTCGGCCGTCTCGTCGGTGGGCAACTGGGCGCCCGCGACGGCATAGCTGCCGCCGGCCGACGTCGGCGCCAGCACCCACAGCACGCGGCGCGCGCCGAGCAGCTCGGTCACCTCCTCCATCAGGAATTCGTGCAGCGCGGCCTCGCTGGCGAGCGCGTTCAGGCGCAGCCCGGTGTCCACCAGGCGCGCCATCGGCTCGGCCAGGTTAGCCGGGCCGGCCAGGTGCTCGGTGTAGCGCGCCTTGGCAAGGCGACGCCGTCGCGCATGGTCCATCCAGGCGCGCAGCAGGTCGGCATGCGACTCCGGCGCATGCAGGTGGGTGCGGCGGACACCCTCGTCGGCCATCGTCGCGATGCTCCGCACGAGGCCTTCGTAGGCCTGCGCCATGGCGTCCGCCGCTTCTCGATCTCGGCCGGCGGCGTGCAATGCGCGATGGTGTGTCCAGAGGACGTGCGCCGAGGTCTGGATGCCATCGCTTTCGTCATGGCGCGGGAGTCGGCGCACCGCCTGTTCCGAAGCTTCGACCGCCGCCGGGGTGTCGCCGATGAGCAGGTGGGACTGGGCCAGGTCGGTGTAGACGCGCTTCACCAGGTACGCCATGGCCGGGCTGGCCGCCAGCGCGGCCAGGCGGGCAACGTCGCCCGCACGACCCTGCCACAGCGGAGACCGTGCGTAGGCCCAGGCCAGCTGCTCCCGCCACACCGGGTCCGGCTCTTCGGCCAGCAGCCTGGCGGCCTCGTCCAACGCAGCCTGGCTGAGGTCGTGGCGGCCGCCGCGTGCTTCGACATAGGCGAGTGCGCGCAGCATGTTGATCCGTGGTGCCGGCCGCCAGAAGCCGCGCGTGAGGTCGAGTGAGGCGTGGAGGTGGCGCCGCGCCTGCCGCCACAGCCCCAGGCGCCCGTAGGTCTGGCCCAGCGCGTTGTGCGCCGCGGCGCGCCAGGGCTGGTGGCCGGCATCGACGATGGCGGCCAGGGCCGCCTTCAGATGGGTCAAGCGAAGCGCAAGGTCCGACCGCGCCGTGGATTCCAGCGCGAAGTGTGCCTCCGACATCCCCATCGGGTCCCCGAGTGCGCGGCCGATCGCCAGGGCCTGCCCGGCCACCTCCCGCCGTGCAGCGGCGTCGGCCGGATCCGTCAGGGCCAGCGCCTGCAGGGCCAGGGCCCGGCCATGCTGCACCCCGTCGTCATCGGCCTCGAACAAGGCGGCCGTTTCCCGGGCATGGCGGACCGCGACCGCGTGGCGCCCCAATCGCACTTCGGCATCGGCCTGCAGCAGCAGCGACCGGGCCCTCAACGGGCGCGAGCGCGCACGGCGGGCCTGCGCCTCGGCCTCGCAAGCGAGTTGCAGCCCCTTGTCGGGGTCGCGGCGGCGCAGTCGCCACCAGGCCTCGGCGCACAGGGCCTGGGCCTGCAGGGCCGCCACCGGATGGGCCGCGGTGAGCGCCCTCATCTCGGCCAGATCGGCCTCGCCCGCGGCCGCGTCGGCGCGTGCGACATGGCTCTCGATGCGCAGGGCCAGCAGCGGCACGCGGGCCATG
>DATDER010000031.1:0-2106 GCA_036523095.1 Rubrivivax sp. | reverse complement strand
CTGGGGCAGCGTCTCGCTCACCGCCTATGTGCCGCACAACTACCCGCTCGACAAGCTGGAGCCGGGGCTGAACGAGAACGCGTTCTACGACCCGACCAACTTCACCTATCCCTCGGGCAGCTACGTCTGCGAGGTCGAGGTCGACCCCGACACCGGCCGCGTCAAGGTCGAGAGCTTCACCGCGGTCGACGACTTCGGCAACATCATCAATCCGATGATCGTCGAGGGCCAGGTGCACGGCGGCATCGCGCAGGGCCTGGGGCAGGCGATGATGGAAGGCTGCGTCTACGATCCCGATTCGGGCCAGTTGCTCACCGGCACCTATATGGACTACACGATGCCGCGTGCCGACGACCTGCCCAACTTCAAGATCGACCACACCGTCACCGCCTGCACGCACAATCCGCTGGGTGTGAAGGGTTGCGGCGAAGCGGGCGCCATCGGTTCGCCGGCCGCTTTCATGAACGCTTTGACCGACGCACTCGGCGTGCGCGACCTAGCGATGCCGGCAACCGCCGAACGGGTCTGGCGCGCAGCCAACAAGATGAACTGAGCGCAGACACACTCAAGGACCACACCATGTACACCTTCGACTACAAACGCCCGGCCAACGCCGCCGCCGCCGCCGCCGCGTTCACCGGTGATGCGCGTTACCTGGCCGGCGGCCAGAGCCTGGTGCAGGCGATGAAGCTGCGCCTGTCTTCATCGGAGCGGCTCGTCGACCTGGGCGGCCTGACTGAACTCGCCGGCATCAAGATCGACGGCGGCCAGCTGGTCATCGGCGCGATGGCGCGCCATGCCGAGGTGGCGGCCTCGAGCGAGGTGAAGAAGGCGATCCCCGCGCTGGCCGAGCTGGCCGGCGGCATCGGCGACCAGATGGTGCGCAACATGGGCACGCTGGGCGGCTCGATCGCCAATGCCGACCCGGCCGCGTGTTACCCGGCCGCGGTGCTCGGGCTGGGCGCCACGGTGCACACCAACCAGCGCACGATCGCCGCCGACAGCTTCTTCACCGGCCTCTATGAAACCGCGTTGAAGCCGGGCGAGCTGGTCACCGCGGTGAGCTTCCCGGTGCCCACGCGCGCGGCCTACGTCAAGTACAAGCAGCCAGCGTCGCGCTTCGCGCTGGTGGGTGTCTTCGTGAGCCAGGGCGCTGGCGGCGTGCGCGTCGCGGTGACGGGCGCCAAGAGCAGCGTTTTCCGTGCCGACGCGATCGAGGCCGCGCTCAACGCCAGCTTCACCGCGGCCGCAGCCAAGGCGGTGAAGATGCCCGCTGACGACATCAACAGCGACCTTCACGGCACGGCCGAGTACCGCGCCGCGATGATCAGCGTGATGGCGTCGCGCGCGGTCGCGGCGGCGCGGGCACGTTGACGGCGATCACCGCGCCTGGCCCCGCGCTGCCGGGCTCGGTCGACGAGGTCGTCGCGCGGCTTGGGAGCCAGGACTACGTCTGCGACCGCCGCCTGGCGACGGCGCTGTACCTGAGCCTGACACTCAAGCGCCCGCTGTTCCTCGAAGGCGAGCCCGGCGTCGGCAAGACCGAACTCGCCAAGGCCCTGGCCGCCACGCTTGGCACCACGCTGCTGCGGGTGCAGTGCTACGAGGGCCTGGACATCGCGCAGACCGCCTACGAATGGAACGTCGCGCGCCAGATGGTCGAGATCCGCCTTGCCGAAGCGGCACACACGGTCGACCATGACCGCATCCTGCACAGCCTGTACTCGCGCGAGATGCTGATCGAACGCCCGCTGCTGCAGGCGCTGACGCAGACCCGCTCACCGGTGCTGCTGATCGACGAACTCGATCGCGCCGACGAACCCTTCGACGCCTTCCTGCTCGAGGTGCTGGCCGAGCACCAGATCACGATCCCCGAGCTGGGCACGATCCGCGCCGAGGCGCCGCCGTTCACGCTCATCACCAGCAACCGCACACGCGAGATCCACGACGCGCTCAAGCGGCGCTGTCTCTACCACTGGGTCGAGTTCCCCGACGTTGAGCGTGAGCTGCAGATCGTGCGTCTGAAGGCACCCGGCGCGTCGGAGCGGCTCTACCGCCAGGTCGTCGAGTTCGTGCAACGCATGCGCACGCTCGACCTCTTCAAGG
>DATDER010000030.1:0-9267 GCA_036523095.1 Rubrivivax sp. | reverse complement strand
TGTGAAGCCGGGCTCAAGCGCCTGCTGCGCACCGAGCGTGCCGAGGTCTTCCTCTATTCGGCCAACGGCCATGGCGCCTGGGAGGCCGTGATCGCCAACCTGGTGGCGCCCGGGCAGGCGGTGCTGGTGCCGGGCACCGGGCACTTTTCCGACGGCTGGTCCGAGCAGGTGCTGGCACTTGGCGGGCGCGTGGTGCGAACGCCCTGGGTCGAGGGCCACCCGATCGACGCCGCCGCCGTCGCAGCCGCCCTGCGTGCCGACAAGTCGCGCGAGATCGTCGCCGTCTTTGCCGTGCACACCGACACCGCGAGCGGCGTGACGAGCGACCTGCACGCGATCCGCGCCGCGATCGACGCCGCCGACCACCCGGCGCTGTTTGTGGTCGACGTGGTGGCCTCGCTCGGCGCGGCGCCTTTCGAGATGGACCGTCTGCGTGCCAACGTGGTGATGGGCGCGTCGCAGAAGGGCCTGATGCTGCCGCCGGGGCTGGGCTTCGCCGCCGCCGACGCGCAGGCGATGGCGGTCGTGCGGCGCAACCCTATGCCGCGTTTCTACTGGGATTGGGCGCGCCGGCTTGCCGAACATGCGTACCTCAAGTTCTGCGGCACCGCGCCGCTCACGCTGCTGAACGGCCTGGAGGTGTCGCTTCGACTCATCGACGCCGAGGGCCTGGACCGTGTGCATGCACGCCATCGCCGCCTCGCGGGCGCGGTGCACGCGGCGGTCGCACGCTGGTCCGAAGGGGGCGGGCTCGACTTCTTCTCGCCGGTGCCCGCGGCCCGGTCGGTCTCGGTCACGGCCGTGAAGACCGCACCAGGTGTCGACCCCGAAGCCGTGCGCACGATCGCGCGCGAACGTTTCCAGGTCGCTTGTGCCGGCGGCCTGGGGCCGCTTGCGGGGCGGGTGTTCCGCATCGGGCACCTCGGCGACATGAACGAAGCCATGATCCTCGGTGCCCTCGCCGGCGTGGAAGCAGCGCTCACGGTGCAGCAGGTGCCAATCGGCGCGCATGGGGTCTCGGCGGCGATCCAGTTCCTGGCGCACGATGAATCCTGAGTCTGTCCGGAGCTTCAGGCTCGACGCGCCGCCCCCCGGCTTCGTCGACGACCCCTACCCCGTCTACGCCGCGCTGCGCACTCACTCGCCATTGCACGAGCTGGCACCTGGCTCGCTGCTGCTGACACGTTACGCCGACGTCGATGCGGTCTACCGCAGCGCTGCCGTCAGCTCCGACAAACAACGCGAGTTCGCGCCCAAACTCGGCCGCGGCACGCCGCTGTTCGAGCACCACACCACCAGCCTCGTCTTCAGCGACCCGCCCTTGCACACACGCGTGCGCCGGCTGCTGATGGGGGCGTTGAACCAGCGTGCGATCGCGCGCATCGAGCCCGGCCTGATGGCGTTGGTCGACACGCTGCTCGACGGGCTCGCGGGTGCGGCCGAGCCCGACCTGATCGAACACTTCGCGGCCCGCATCCCGGTCGAGGTGATCGGCAATCTGCTCTGCGTGCCGCCTGGGCTGCGTGCGCCGCTGCAAGGCTGGTCGCTCGCGATCCTGTCTGCCCTGGAGCCGGCGCCCGCCGCCACGGTACTGGCCCGCGGCAACGATGCGGTGACGGCCTTCTGCGCCATGCTGCGCGATCTGGTGGCGCACCGCCGCCAACAGCCCGGCGACCCCGACGCCGACGTGCTGACACGGCTGATCCAGGGCGACGTCGACGGCGAACGCCTGAACGAAACCGAGCTGCTGCACAACTGCATCTTCCTGCTCAACGCCGGCCACGAAACCACCACCAACCTGATCGGCAACGGACTGCATGCGCTGCTGCAACACCGCTCGCAGCTCGAGCGCCTGGTGGTGGAGCCGGCGCTGCTGCCGACCGCAGTGGAGGAACTGCTGCGCTTCGAGAGCCCGCTGCAGTTCAACAACCGCCTGACGACGGCCCCGATCACGCTCGGCGGCGTCGACATCGCGCCCGGCACCTTCCTCACGCTTGCCATCGGCGCCGCCAACCGCGACCCGGCGCAGTTTGCCGACCCCGATCGGCTCGACATCGCACGCAAGCCGAACCCGCACCTCGCCTTCGGCCACGGCGCACACGCCTGTTCCGGCATGAACGTGGCGCGGCTCGAATCGCGGGTCGCGATCGGCCGCCTGCTTGCGCGCTTCCCGACACTCGAAGGCCGCGGCACGCCCGAACGTGACCAGCGGGTGCGCTTCCGCGGCCTGCGTCACCTGCCGGTGCGTTTGCGCTGATGGCCGAGCCGTTCAAGAACCTGCTCGGTCCCGCGGTGGTGAAGCAGGCCGCGCGCCACTTGCAGCGGGCCTGGGCAGGATTCGATGCGAAGCGCTTTTCCAGCCTTGCACTCGACGGGCTCGAAGCGCTGGAGATGAAGGCCCGTGCGATGCACGTCTGCGTCGCCCTCGAAGCCACCCTGCCGGCGGACTTCAACACCGCGGCGGGCGTGCTGGAGGCTGCGCTGGCACCGGCGCCCGAAACCCAGGCGTTCGCATCGATGCATCTGTCGGACCAGGGCCTCGGCGGCTGGGCTTTGTGGCCCGTGGCCGAGTTCGTCGCGCGGCGTGGCCTCGGCCAACCCGAGCGCGCGCTGGAAACGCTGCACGCGATCACACAGCGCTTCACGGCCGAGTGGGCCGTCCGCCCCTTCATCGTGGCGCATCCGGAACTGACGTACCGCACACTCGCCCGCTGGGCACTCGACCCGAGCCCGCACGTGCGCCGCCTGGTCAGTGAGGGCAGCCGGCCGCGCCTGCCCTGGGGTCTGCAGCTGAAGTCGCTGGTGGCGGACCCGTCCCCGACGCTGCCGCTGTTGATCGCGTTGCAGGACGACGCCAGCGACTACGTGCGGCGCAGCGTCGCCAACCACCTGAACGACATCGCCAAGGACCACCCCGAGGTCGTCGCCGCCTGGATCGAGGCGCACTTGCCCGACGCGCCACCCGAGCGCGCGCGCCTGCTGCGCCACGCCGCGCGCACATTGATCAAGGCCGGCGACCGACGGGTGCTGAAGGCCTTCGGGCTCGGCAAGGCGTTCCGCGGCAGCGCGCTGCTGAGCCTGTCACCGCACCGGGTGGCGCTCGGCACGTCGGTCCAGCTCGAGGTGGCGCTCAGCGCCGGCGCGCGTGTGGCGCAAAAGCTTGCGATCGACTACGCGGTGCACCACGTCAAGGCGAACGGCGGCACTTCGGCCAAGGTGTTCAAGGGCTGGGTGCTCACGCTCGGCGCGGGGGAACAGCGGACACTGACGCGGCGCCATGCCGTCAAGCCGATCACCACCCGGCGCTACCACGCGGGCACCCACCACGTCGAACTGCTGGTGAATGGTCAGCCGGTGGCCGAAGCGGCGTTCGAACTGCTCATGCCTTCGACGCCAGCCGCCAGGCCGCCTCGTCGAAGCCGACCGTGAGGCGGCCGTCGGCCCACTCGACGACCGGGCGCTTGATCACGCTGGGCTGGTCCTGCATCAGGCGCGTCGCCGACGCATCGTCGACGACACGCGCACGCACGGCCTCGTCGAGCTTGCGCCAGGTCGTGCCCTGGCGGTTCACGAGCCGATCGCGCCCGGCCGACGCCAACCAGCGCGCGAGGGGGGCGGCCGGCACGCCCTGGTGCTTGAAGTCGTGGAACCGATATTCGACGCCATTCGCTGTCAGCCATTGCCGCGCCCGCTTCACGGTGTCGCAGTTCGGCACGCCGTACAAGGTGGTGATCGCGGGCATGTGCCGAAGTCTGCACCAGCCCTGAATCAAGCGCTAGTCTGCGCTGAAAAGGCGCACCGCATCGATCACACGCTGGGGCTGGTCGCGATGCGGTGAGTGGCCGCAGTCGGGCAGCGCCAACAGCTGCGCCTGCGGCACGCGGCGTGCGATGCCGCGGATCTGCTCCAGCGTGCCGTATTCGTCGTCCAGGCCCTGGATCGCCAGCAAGGGGCAGCGGATGGACACGATCTCGTGTTCGATCGACCAGGCGCGGAACGCCGGGTCGAGCCAGATGCGGTTCCAGCCCCAGAAGGCCGAGTCCGGGTCGTCGTGGTGGCGCGCCAGGCGATCGCGCAGATCGCCTTCGGCATAAGCGCTGCGTGTCTTCTCGATGCTGTCCACCGAGAGCGCTTCGACCACGATGTGCGGCGCCAGCACCACCGCGCCGGCCACCCGCTGCGGGAACGCAGCAGCGTGCAGCAGCGCGATCGATCCACCGTCGCTGTGGCCGAAGAGCCAGGGCGGCTTCGCGGCCGTGTCGATCTGCAGCGCGTCCAGCAACGCGGGCAGGACCTCCAGTGCCTGCCGGTGCATGAAGTCCGTGCCCCAGCGTTCATCCGCCGCGCGCGGCGTGGACCGGCCGTAGCCGGGGCGCGACCAAATCAGGCCACGCCAGCCGAGCGAGTCACAAAGGCGCGCCGGGAAGTCGCGCCACATCGAACGCGAGCCCAGGCCTTCGTGCAGGAAGACGATCAACGGCGCGGAAGTGCGCTCGCATGCAACCCACGCGTATTCGATCGTCACCGGGCGCCCTGCCCAGCCGATGTCGATGAACTCGACCGGCGTGCTCACCGGGCAGCGGCTTCACGCAGCTTGAAGCGCTGGATCTTGCCGGTGGCGGTCTTGGGCAACTCGGCGATGAACTCGATCAGGCGTGGGTATTTGTAGGGTGCGAGGCGGTCCTTGACAAAGGCCTTGAGCTCGTCGGCGCTGACAGCCTGGCCTGGCTTGAGCACGACACAGGCCTTGGTTCGTGTGAGCCCTTCGCTGTCCGGCACGCCGATCACCGCCACCTCCAGCACCGCCGGGTGCTGCATCAGCGTGGACTCGACTTCGAACGGCGAGACGTACACGCCGCTGACCTTGAGCATGTCGTCGCTGCGGCCCGCGTAGGTGTAGCTGCCGTCGGCATTGCGCTGGTACTTGTCGCCGCTCTTGGTCCAGGCGCCCTGGAAGGTGTCGCGCGACTTTTCGCGGTTGCCCCAGTACATCAGCGCCGCGGTCGGACCCTTGATGTAGAGGTCACCGGTGTCGCCGTCGGCGACCGGGCGGCCATCGTCGCCGCGCAGTTCGACCTCGTAGCCCGGCACCGGCCAGCCGGTGCTGCCGTAGCGCACACGCCCCGGCTGGTTGGACAGGAAGATGTGCAGCATCTCGGTCGAGCCGATGCCGTCGACGATGTCGACGCCGAAGTGGGCCTTGAAACGGTGACCCAGCTCGGCCGGCAAGGCTTCGCCGGCGGAAGAACACAAGCGCAACGACACCTCGTTGCGCGCCGGCAATCCGGGCGACGCCAGCATGCCGGCAAAACCGGTCGGCGCACCGAAGAAGACGGTGGGCTGGTGCGCCCGCCAGCGCTTGAAGACCGCGTCGGGCGTGGGCCGCTCGGCCATCAGCACGACGGTGGCGCCGACGCTGAGCGGAAAGGTGAGCGCATTGCCCAGGCCGTAGGCGAAGAACAACTTCGCGGCCGAGAAACAAACGTCGTGCTCGCCGATGCCCAACACGGGTGTGCCGTACAGCTCGGCTGTCCCGTGCAGGTTGGCGTGGGTGTGCAGCGTGCCCTTGGGCCGGCCGGTGGATCCCGACGAATAGAGCCAGAAGCCGGGGTCGTCGGGCGCCGTGCCGGCCGGCTGGCCGAGTGGTGAAGAGCCATCGAGCCACGCGTCGAGTGCGACCGCACCCTCGGGCAGGGCCTCGGCGGGACGCGACACGATCACCGTCTTCAACTCGTTCGGCTGCGCCGCCATCGCCGCCTGCAACACCGGCAGCAACGCCGCCGAGACCAGCGCCGCCTGCGCGCGGCTGTGCTGCAGCATGTAGGCGACGTCGTCGGCGGTGAGCAGCGTGTTCACCGCCACCGGCACGATGCCCGCGTAGAGCGCGCCGAGGAAGCACACCGGCCAGTCGTTGCAATCGTGCATCAGCAGCAGCACGCGCTCTTCGCGCCGCACGCCGCTGGCGACGAGTGCGCCGGCCATGCGGCGCACCCTGTCCGCCAGCTGGCCGTAGCCGAGCGTGCCGTGGTCGTCGATGTACGCCGTCTTGTCCGGCCGCTGCGCGTTGCGCTCGATCAGGTGCTGCGCGAAATTGAAACGTGCGCCCAGGGCCGGCGGGTTCATGGTCGTCTCCGTGTCGACGGCTTTCGAAACGGTGTCCCGTCGCCGGCTTGCTTGATCTGAAAATATGCACTATTGTGCCGCTGAAGACTAGAACCGAGCCGCCGCCATGTCAAGCACGATATTGCCTTCAACCGCACCCTCCGAAGGCGTGGCCGGGGCGGATGACGGGCCCAAGAACCCTTTCCTCGTCGCACTCGGTGAGCGTGTGCGCGCACTGCGCGCGCGCCGCGGCATGACCCGCAAGGCCGTGGCCTTGGCGGCCGAGGTTTCCGAGCGCCACCTGGCCAATCTCGAGTACGGCATCGGCAATGTGTCGATCCTGGTGCTGCTGCAGGTGGCGGGCGCGCTGCAGTGCTCGCTCGCCGAGTTGCTGGGCGACGTGACCACGTCGTCGCCCGACTGGCTGATGATCCGCGAGCTGCTCGAGCAGCGCGACGACGCCACGCTGCGCCGCGCGCGGATCGCCTTGACGGGCCTGCTCCGCAGCAGCGGCGCCCAAGCCGGCCGCAGCCGGCGCGTGGCGTTGATCGGCCTGCGTGGCGCCGGGAAGTCGACACTCGGGCCGATGCTCGCCGAGGACCTGGGTTTCCCCTTCGTGGAGTTGAGCCGCGAGATCGAAAGAATTGCCGGCTGCAGCGTCAGCGAGATCCAGGCACTGTATGGCCAGAGTGCATACCGCCGCTACGAACGGCGCGCGCTCGAAGAGACGATCCACGTCCACGCCGAAGCGGTGATCGCCACTCCTGGCGGACTGGTGTCGGACCCCGCGACCTTCAATCTGCTGCTTTCGCACTGCACCACGGCCTGGCTCGAAGCCGCGCCCGAGGACCACATGAGGCGCGTGCAGGCGCAGGGCGACCTGCGCCCGATGGCGGCGAGCAAGGAAGCGATGGCCGACCTCAAGGGCATCCTCGCCGGTCGCGCCGCCTTTTACGCCAAGGCGGACCTGCGCATCGACACCAGCGCGCAGCCAATGGACCGCAGTTTCAATCTCTTGCGTGAGAGCGTGCGGCAGGCGCTGGGTTTGGTTGCTTGATATGCATTATTATGCTCTACACGTCGACAATATGCAGTATCATGCCTTTAACTGAGGAAAGCGCACGATGAGCCCTGCCCACCGCGTCGACTACCAGACCCAACCCGCCCAGTACCGCCACTGGAAACTTCGGTTCGAAGGCCCCGTCGCGACGCTCGCGCTGGACATCGACGAAGACGCCGGCATCGCACCGGGCTACAAGCTCAAGCTCAACAGCTACGACCTGGGCGTGGACATCGAACTGCACGACGCGATCAACCGTGTGCGTTTCGAACACCCCGAAGTCCGCACCGTGGTCGTCACGAGTGCGAAGGAGCGTGTCTTCTGCTCCGGCGCCAACATCTTCATGCTCGGGGTCAGCAGCCATGCCTGGAAGGTGAACTTCTGCAAGTTCACGAACGAGACCCGCAACGGGCTCGAAGACTCTTCCGCCCACAGCGGCCTGAAGTTCCTGGCGGCCGTGAACGGAGCCTGTGCCGGTGGCGGTTACGAGCTCGCGTTGGCCTGCGACGAGATCATCCTGGTCGACGACCGGTCGTCGGCCGTGAGCCTGCCCGAGGTGCCTTTGCTCGGCGTGCTGCCTGGCACCGGCGGACTCACGCGCGTGACCGACAAGCGGCACGTGCGCCACGACCTGGCGGACATCTTCTGCACCAGCGTGGAAGGTGTGCGCGGCCAGAAGGCGGTGGCCTGGCGCCTCGTGGACGCCGTCGCCAAACCCGCGGTGTTTGCGCAGAAGGTGCAGGAGCGGGCGATCGAACTCGCCGCGCTGAGCGACCGGCCCGCCGATGGCCAGGGCGTGGCGCTGACCCCGATTCAGCGCAGCATCGAAGCCGACGCATTGCGTTACCCGAACCTGGCGGTCGAGATCGACCGCGCGCGGCGCTGCGCGAGCTTCACGGTCAAGGCCCCCAGCGGCGCGCAGCCGAGGGACATCGCCGGCATCGAAGCGGCGGGCGCCGCCTGGTATCCGCTGGCGCTGGCGCGGGAACTCGAAGACGCGATCCTGTCGATGCGATCGAATGAACTCGAGATCGGCCTGTGGCTGATCAAGACCGAAGGCGACGCCGCCACGGTGCTGGCGTTGGATGCTGCGCTGCTGGCGCACAGGAAGCACTGGCTGGTGCGAGAGACCATCGGCTACCTGCGCCGCACCTTCAGCCGACTCGATGTGTCGTCGCGCAGCCTGTTTGCGCTGGTCGAGCCCGGCTCGTGTTTCGCCGGCACGCTGCTGGAACTGGCGCTGGCCTGCGACCGCGTCTACCACCTCGCACTGCCGGACGACGAAGCGCGAGCGCCCAAGCTCACGGTGGCCAACGCCAACTTCGGCCTCTACCCGATGGCCACCGGCCAGAGCCGGTTGCAGCGCCGCTTCTACGGCGAGCAGCCCGCGCTCGACGCCGTGCGCACGAAGCAGGGCCAGGCGCTCGACGCCGACGCCGCTTTCGCGCTCGGCCTCGTCACCGCGAACCCCGACGACATCGACTGGGACGACGAGATCCGCATCGCGATCGAAGAGCGGGTCGCGATGTCGCCCGACGCATTGACCGGCCTGGAGGCCAACCTGCGCTTCAACGGACCCGAGAACCTGTTCACGCGCGTCTTCGGCCGCCTGACCGCATGGCAGAACTGGATCTTCCAGCGCCCCAACGCCGTGGGCGAGAAGGGGGCTTTGAAGGTCTACGGCAAAGGCGACAAGGCCGCCTTCGACTGGAACCGCGTCTAGGAGACAACATGAGCAACATCGACTACACGCAGAAGATCCCCAACAACGTCGGTCTGTCCGACGACCGCACGCTGCAGCGCGCGCTCGAGCAGTGGCAGCCCAACTTCATCCACTGGTGGGACGACATGGGGCCCGAGGGCTCGACCGACATGGACGTCTACCTGCGCACCGCGGTCAGCGTCGACCCGCAGGGCTGGGCGCATTTCGACTTCGTGAAGATGCGCGACTACCGCTGGGGCATCTTCCTGAACCCGGCCGAGGCCGACCGCAAGATCCACTTCGGCGACCACAAGGGCGAGAAGGCCTGGAGCGACGTGCCCGGTGAACACCGCGCCAACCTGCGCCGGATCATCGTCACCCAGGGCGACACCGAGCCGGCTTC
>DATDER010000029.1:0-2372 GCA_036523095.1 Rubrivivax sp. | reverse complement strand
GCCGAGCGGCGCCACAGGTAGGCCATCGCAGCGACGCGGCCGCCCACCACCGTCCAGCGCAGCACGTGGCCGAGCACACGCCGGACGTCGTGTTCATGGCTGTCGGCAGCGAGCAGCAGCGGCGTCAGCTCGCCGACGGCCGCGCCGAGGGCAATCGCCACCGCCATCAACACCGCACGCAGCACAGCGCTGCGCACAGGCGCGTGGCCTGCGAGGACCAATGCCACGCCGATCGCGAGCGCGGTGACGACCCTTTCGCGCACGATGTCGAACCAGCCGAGCAAGACCTCGTCGACCGGCCAGTTGCGCCAGACGAAGGGCTGGAACAAATACTGGGTCGAGATCAGCAGCGCCACCAGCAACGCGCCCGGCAGCACGATCCGGGCCGGCATGTTCCAGGCGCGCAGGGCCGGCGTCGGTGCGGGCGGTGCAGCAGGCAGCGCGGGCGAGACCATGGCGCACTCCTTCGCCGGGACCGCAGCCGGTCAGGAGCGATCTAGGTGTTTCGATGCTACGGCGAAGGCTGCGTGGCGCCAAGGGTGTTGCGCCGCGATGCGACGAGACCGGCGCGACGTGGGCCGAAGCCGGTGAATCCGGGTTCGAATCGGCAACAACGCCAGGCGCTGCGCCTGCGTCGCGGGGCGCTATGCTCGCGCGCCATGCACACCGATCCGGCCCTCTCGCTGCACGACGTGTCCTGCACGTTCATCAGCAAGGACGACCCCGGCCAGCGCTACACCGCCGTCAGCGACGTGACGCTCACCGTCGGCGCAGGCGAGTTCGTCTCCGTCGTCGGCCCCACCGGCTGCGGCAAGAGCACGCTGCTCAACGTCGCGGCCGGCCTGCTGCAGCCGAGCACTGGCACCATCGACGTCTTCGGCCAGCCACTGCAGGGCATCAACACACGCGCGGGTTACATGTTCCAGGCCGAGAGCCTGATGCCCTGGCGCACCGCATTGCAGAACGTGATGGCGGGGCTGGAGTTCCGCGCCGTGGCGGATGCGAAGGCGCAAGCCGAGGAGTGGCTGCGCCGCGTCGGCCTCGGCGGCTTCGGCGACCGCTACCCGCACCAGTTGTCCGGCGGCATGCGAAAGCGCACCTCGCTCGCGCAGACGCTGGCGCTTGACCCTGACATCATCCTGATGGACGAGCCCTTTTCGGCGCTCGACATCCAGACCCGGCAGCTGATGGAGAACGAAGTGCTCGAGTTGTGGGCCGCCAAGAAAAAAGCGGTGCTCTTCATCACCCACGACCTCGACGAAGCGATCGCGATGAGTGACCGCGTGGTGGTGCTCTCGGCCGGGCCGGCGAGCCGCCCGATCGGCGAGTTCACGGTCGACCTAACGCGCCCGCGCGACGTGGCCGAGATCAAGACCACGCCGCGTTTCGTCGAACTGCACCGCGACATCTGGGCCGTGCTGCGCGAAGAGGTGCTGAAGGGTTATGCGCAGCAGTTGCAGGTGAAGGCGGCATGAGCTTCGGGAAGTGGCTCCAGCCCCGCCCTGGCAACCTGCGCCTCTGGCAGCTCGGCCTGCTGGTGGCGCTGTTCGTCTTCTGGCACCTGATGACGACACCGGGGCTGGTGCCGCCCTTCATGTTCGAGAACGACCGCCAGGCCGCATTCTTCTTCGGCGAGCCGTTGAAGGTCTTCGGCCGCATCTGGGTCTGGTTCGTGGCCGAGGCCGACATCTACCGCCACCTGGCGGTGACCTTGATCGAAACATTGCTCGCCTTCGGCGTCGGCTCGGTGCTCGGCCTGGGCGCCGGGCTGTGGCTTGCGCTTCAGCCGATGGCCTCGGCCCTGCTCGAGCCCTACATCAAGGCGATGAACGCGATGCCGCGCATCATCCTGGCGCCGATCTTCTCGGTCTGGTTCGGGCTCGGCATCGCGAGCAAGGTCGCGCTCGGTGTGACGCTGGTCTTCTTCATCGTCTTCTTCAACGTCTACCAGGGCGTGAAAGAGGTGAGCCCGGTCGTGCTGGCCAACGCGCGCATGCTCGGTGCGAGCAGCCGCCAGCTGCTGCGCCACGTCTACCTGCCTTCAGCGACGAGCTGGGTCTTCAGCAGCCTGCACACCAGCGTCGGTCTGGCCTTCGTCGGCGCGGTGGTGGGCGAGTACCTCGGCTCCAGCCAGGGTGTGGGTTACCTGATCCTGCAGGCCGAAGGCACCTTCGACATCAACACCGTGATGGCCGGCATCCTGGTGCTGACTGCGTTTGCGCTCGCGCTCGATGGCGCGGTGGGCAAGATCGAGAAGCGGCTGATGAGGTGGCAGCCGAAGTCGGGTGAGACCGAGAAGCTCTGAGGATGCGGCAATGGCCAAAGACTTTGGCACGATGGAAGACAGCAACCGCTCGGCCAACCCGAACATC
>DATDER010000028.1:0-22146 GCA_036523095.1 Rubrivivax sp. | reverse complement strand
GACGATCCCGCTTTTGCCTTCACCGCCGAGCGACGGCTTCACGGCAACAAACTCCTTCCTGCGAATGTCGGTGATTGGCCGACCAGTACCTGCCGTGGAAGTCAGCTTTGCGGCCGCGGACGGGGTGGGGGGCCGGAGGCCTCAGCTCCTTCTTCCAAGGCCCTTGCTCTGATTGTTTTCCTGGCGCGATTACACAGGAACTACACAAAGCACCACCAGAAAGGACAACGGGCTAGAAGCCGAAGCCGCTAACCCATTGATTCCATTCTTGAATTCTGGTGGCCTGGGGCGGAATCGAACCACCGACACGCGGATTTTCAATCCGCTGCTCTACCAACTGAGCTACCAGGCCGTGAGCCGGCGATTATAGCCAGCCGCCTTCCAGGCCACGTTGGTCAGGCCCCGCCGCGTTTGCTGCGTGCCAGATCCACGCCCAGCTGCTTGAGCTTGCGGTACAGGTGGGTGCGTTCGAGGCCTGTCTTCTCGGCCACACGGGTCATCGAGCCACCTTCCTTGGCGAGATGGAACTCGAAATAGTTCTTCTCGAAGGCGTCGCGCGCTTCGCGCAGCGGGCGGTCGAGCTCAAAGCTCTGCACCGCCTGCGGGCCGAGCGGGACCGGCGGCGCAGCCGGCGCAAAGCTGTCCTTGGCGGCGCCGAAGTGGGCTGCGTAGGCGGGCGTGGCGGCGTCGTAGCGCTGGTCGACCGGCGGCGGCGCGCTGCGCAGGCTCGGCCGCGCCAGCGTCTGGTCCACCGCACGCAGCAGCTTCTGCAGCGTGATCGGTTTTTCAAGGAAGGCACTGGCGCCGAATTTGGTCGCTTCGACCGCGGTGTCGATCGTGCCGTGCCCGCTCATCATGATGACGGGCATCGACAGCATCGAAGCCGCACCCCACTCTTTCAGTAGCGTGATGCCGTCGACATCGGGCATCCAGATGTCGAGCAGCACGAGGTCGGGCTTGAAGCGCTCGCGCGCGGCCCGGGCCTGCGCCGCGTTCTCTGCCAGTTCGACGGTATGCCCCTCGTCGGTGAGGATCTCCGACAGCAGCGCCCGGATGCCGAGCTCGTCGTCCACTACAAGGATGGTTGCCATAAGGGCCGGTGAAGGGCGGTGCAGGCGGGCTCAAGCGGCCGGCGCTGCCGGGCCGGTTGGGGTCTGTTGGAGAGAAGAAAATGATATCGAAACTCGGGCCCCGCTGGCCGGGCCCTCTGCGGCGCCGGCCGGGTGCAGGTTCATCACCCGCACCCGGGCGCGGTGTTCGTCGGCGATTTTCTTGACCACTGCCAGGCCGAGGCCGGTGCCTTTGGTCTTGGTCGTGACATAAGGTTCGAACGCGCGCTTCAGCACATGCTCCTCGAAGCCGGGGCCATTGTCCTCCACTGCCAGCCGCACCGCGCGCAGCTCGCCGTTCTCGGCCCTCACCGGCTCGGTGCTGACGGTGACATGGCCGTCGGCGCGCCCGCTCACGGCGTCGAGCGCGTTCTGGGCCAGGTTGTGCACGACCTGGCGCAACTGCGTCGTGTCACCCAGGATGTCGGGCAGCCCGGGCGCGAGTTTGGCCACCAGGTGGCCCTGCTCCTGGGCCTGGCCGTACAGTGCCAGCACATCCATCACCAGTGCGTTCAGCGGCACGGGCGCGAGCTGCGCCGCGGGCAGGCGCGCGTAGTCGCGAAACTCGTTCACCAGCTCCTTCATCGCCTGGACCTGGTTCACGATCGTCGCCACGCTGCGGTGGAGCATCGAGCGGTCGGCGCCTTCGAGCTTGGCGTCGAGCTTGTGCTGCAGCCGTTCGGCCGAAAGCTGGATCGGCGTGAGCGGGTTCTTGATCTCGTGCGCGAGGCGCCGCGCCACGTCAGCCCAGGCCTGCGCACGCTGGGCCGAGACGATATCGGTGATGTCGTCGAAGACGAGCAGGCGTGCGTCGCCCGGCAGTGTCGCCCCGCGCGCGAGCAGGGTCACGGCATCGCGCTGGCCCGGCTGGAGCTCGAAGGAGTCCTGCCACTGCTCGCGCTCGCCGGCTTCGGGGCTGGTGGCCAGGGTTTCGAAACGCTGCGCGACACCGCGCGCAAAGTCCTCCAGCCCGGGCAGCTCGTCGAGCGCGCGGCCGTGCCAGGCCTGCAGCGGCTGTCGCAGGATGCGCGTCGCGCCGGGGTTGGCGGTGTCGATGTGCCCACGGCGGTCGAGCACGATCACACCCGCGGTGAGGTTGTCCAGGATCGTCTGCAGCCGTGTCACACCGCGCTGCACCTGCTCGCGTGCGTCGGCCACCTGCTGCGTCATGTCGGCGAAGGAGCGGGTGAGGCCGCCGAGCTCGTCGCTCGACGCGAACACGGGCTTGGCACTCAGGTTGCCGGCGGCGACCTCGCGCACGCCGTCGGCCAGCAGCAGCAGCGGGCGCGCGATCTGATTGCCGAGCAGGATCGCCAGCAGCACCGCGCCGAAGACCGAGAGCACGAGCGCGAGTGTCAGCGTGCCGATGTACATCCGGCGCAGTCCCTCGCGTGCCAGCGCACGCTGCTGGTATTCGCTGTACGCGGCCTGGACGGCGAGCGCGTTCGTCGCCAGCCCGCGCGGCAGCGGCTGCCCCACGAGCAGGAAGCGGTCTTCGCCGGCGTTGATCGCGAGATCGGTATTCGGCACCACCACCAGGGCCCGGATGCGTGCGTTGCCCGCGCCCGCCGGCCCGTCGTCGAGCCCTTCGATCTGGCTCGCCTGGCCGCTGCTGCGGGCCTGGCGCAGCAGCTGGGTGCTGGGCCGATCGGGCACGATCGACACCGCGCCCCCACCGGCGGTGACCAGGATCTGCCCGCTCGGCCCGACGAGCGACACGTCGCGCGCGCTCATCTGCTCACGCAGGCGCTCCAGCACCAGCGGCGTGATCGTGCTGCGCTGCTCGGACAGACGCGCGGCCGCGACGTTGGCGCTGTTGCGCACGTCGGCCTGCAAAGTTTCAAGCGTGGTCTTGCCCAGCGCCAAGCCGGCGTCCAGCGCGCCGGCCACCCGCACGTCGAACCAGGCCTCGATGCTGCGTTCGGCAAACTGGTACGACACGGCGTAGATCACCATGCCGGGCAGCAGTCCCACCAGCGCCAGGATCCCGGCGAGCCGGATCAGCAGCTTGCTGCCGAACTTGCCACGCCGCGCGCGCAGCACCATGCGCACCGCGACGACCGCGATCACGAACAGCAGCACCGCCGCGACGGCGACGTTGACCCAGAACAGCCAGACGAACTCGCGCTCGTAGAAGCCGCTCTCGGCGCTGCTGAAGGACAGCACGAACGCCAGCACGAGCACCGCCCCGACGGCGGCGACGAGCGCGACCGTCCAGCCCCAGCGCGTCGAACGCTTCACCGCTGCCCCGCGCGGCTGCCGGGCGCGGGGCGGGCGGCCCTCACTTGGACACCCCTGCGCGCTGCGCGCTGCGGGATGAGCGCTTCGGAGCGGCCGTGCGCGCTCATGGCTCGACCCGCAGCGTGCGCTCGACGCCGAGCTGCCAGTCGGCCTGGCCGGTGAGGCCGATCTGCATCGGGCTCGGCAGCTGCGTGGTGTCGAGCCGGAGCTCGAACTCGACGTAGTGGCGCGAATCGGGGTCGACCTGGGCCGCGTCGGCCAGCTTCCAGCCCGAGGTGCGCGAGATCACCGCCAGGGCCTCGGGCAGCGTGGCGAAGCTCTGGGTGATGGCGCCGATGCCGACGCGCCAGGTCGAGGTCAGCGGCTGGAAGGCCAGGCGCCACGAGCGGCTGACCCGCGCAACACGCTCGTCGCGCCAGTACCAGCGGTTGCGCCAGAGCGAGGCCTGGGCCACGAAGTAGATCGGCACCCCGCGCTGGACCGCGTCTTCGGCGGCCGTGGACAACTGCAGCCGCGCCGCGTAGTCGAGCACGAGTGCGCCGTCGCTGCGCTCGACCTGCAGGACCAGCATTTCGACCCCCTGCGCACGCGCCGTGCCGGCGCACACAACCGCCAGCGCCACCACCAAGGGGAGCGCCAGCAAACATCGTCCGAGGTCCTGCAGGCGCTGCAGCATGGGGGTTCGACGTGGTTTACGGCTTGTGGATCAGGGCGTAGAAAAAGCCGTCGGCAAGCGCGGTCGTCGGTCCGCCGGCAGGCTGTGCACCATTGTCAGGCAGGGGCAGCAGGTGGCCGGGCGACGAGGGGTCGAGGCGGGCCCCGCCCGCCCCACGGCGTTGCAAAAACGCGTCGGTCTGGGCCTGACCCTCGGCCCGGAAGACCGAACAGGTCACATACAGCAACCTTCCGCCCGGTTTGAGCAGCGGCCACAAGGCGTCGAGCATCTCGGCCTGGATGCGCGCCAGCGCCAGCACGTCCTCGGCTCGGCGCAACCAGCGGATGTCGGGGTGGCGGCGCACGACACCCGAGGCGCTGCACGGCGCATCGAGCAGGATCGCATCGAAGGGGCGGCCGTCCCACCAGCGTGCGGTGTCGCGCACGTCGGCTGCAGCCAGGCCGGCCTTCAGCCCGAGGCGGTTCAGCGTTTCCTGCACCCGCGCCAGGCGCAGCGGGTCGCTGTCGAGGGCCAGCAGGTCCAGGTCGGCACGCTCGAGCAGGTGTGCCGTCTTGCCGCCCGGCGCGGCGCAGGCGTCCAGCACACGCGCGCCAGTCGGCAGGCCCGCCAGCAGCAGGGGTGCGGCGCGTTGCGCGTTCGCGTCCTGCACCGAGACCTCGCCTTCGGCGAAGCCGGGCAACTGGGTCACCGGGCTGGGCTTGCCCAGCACCACGGCCTGGCCCGCGAAGGCGGCATCGGTGAGCGCCCAGGCCGCCCGGCCTTGGGCGGCCAGACGCTCCACGTAAGAGGCGGCGGTGCCGCGGCGTGCGTTCACACGCAGCGTCATCGGCGGGTGTTCGTTCGCCGACGCCAGCACCGCCTGCCACTGCGCAGGCCAGTCCTGCTTGATACGGTCGATCCACCACAGCGGGTGGTTCCAGGCCGCCACCGGCTGGTGCCGCGCGGCAGCCACCAGCGCATCGCGCTCGCGCAGGAAGCGCCGCAGCACCGCGTTTACGAAACCGGCCGCTGCCGGGGTGCGCGCTCGCGCGGCGGTCACGGCCTGGTCGACCAGCGTGTGGTCGGGGTAGGCCGGCGCGGGCACAGGCCACAACAGGGCCAGCGCGCTCGTCAGCAGCGAGTCCACACGCGGCGGCGGGGTTTTGGGGGCGAGCGTGGTGCGCACCGCCGTCGCGCTGCCGAGCCAGCGCAGCACGTGGAATGTGAGCGCCTGCACTCCGGGGCGCGCTTCGGTTCCGACACGGGCCAGCACGTCGGTGAGCGACTGCCCGCTTCGCACCGCTTCGACCGCGTCGGCACTGAGGTCGAGCAGGCGGGAGAGCGGTGGTGCGCCGTACACTGGTTGCATCCGGGCCAGTCTAGGGCCTGCGGCGGCTCCCGCTGCGCCACGCCCGTCCAGAGGATCACCGCATGAACCCACCGAAGCTCAGCTCGGTCGACACCGCGTCGCGCGTGTTTCGAAGCGAAGACGAGTTGGCGCGCCTGAGCGCGTCGGAGCGCATCCGCTACCGGCTCGTCGGCGCCAACAGGCGCTACCACGCCAACGACAACATCGCCGCCTTCGTGCGCGAAGGTGAACTCGACGAGCTGAAGGCCGAGGTCCAGGCCAAGATGACCGAGGTGCTGCAAGCGCTCGTGATCGACACCGACAGCGACCACAACACGAACGAGACCGCGCAGCGCGTGGCCAAGATGTACATCGACGAGGTCTTCCGCGGGCGCTACGTGGCGATGCCGGCGGTGACCGAGTTCCCCAACGCCGAGCGCCTGAACGAGCTGATGATCGTCGGCCCGATCACCGTGCGCAGCGCCTGCTCGCACCACATGTGCCCGATCATCGGCCGGGTCTGGATCGGCATCCTGCCGAACGAACACTCCAACCTGATCGGGCTGTCGAAGTACTCGCGCATCTGCGACTGGATCATGAGCCGGCCGCAGATCCAGGAAGAAGCGGTGACGATGCTCGCCAACGAACTGCAGGAGCGGGTGCGTCCCGACGGCCTGGCGATCGTGATGGAGGCCGACCATTTCTGCATGCACTGGCGCGGCGTCAAGGACACCGAAACCGCGATGGTCAACAGCGTGATGCGCGGCGCCTTCCTCAAGGACTCCACGCTGCGGCGCGAGTTCCTCTCGCTGCTGCCCAACAGAAAGGCGGGGTGAACAAGATGCTCGTCCGCTTGATGTATGCCAGCCGCGCGCAGCCCGCCACCGACCAGGATGCGCTGGTCGCGATCCTGCGCAAGTCCAAGACCAACAACCCCGCCGTCGGCGTGACCGGCGTGTTGTGTTTTTCCGGCGGCATCTTCCTGCAGGTGCTCGAAGGCGGGCGCAGCGCGGTGAACCAGCTCTACAACCGCATCGTCACCGACCCGCGCCACAGCGACGTCGAACTGCTGATCTACCAGGAGATCGGCGAACGCTGCTTTGCCGGCTGGTCGATGGGCCAGGTCAACATGTCGCGACTGAACCCTTCGCTGCTGCTCAAGTACTCGGCCACCGCGACGCTCGACCCCTACGCGGTCTCAGGCGACGTGTCGATGGCGCTGTTCGAGGAGCTGGTGGCCACCGCGTCGGTGATGGGACAGGCCTAGGAGCGCCCGTCGCCAGCGAACCCGGCCCACGCGTTGGGCCACCAACGCGTGGGCCGGAGGCCGAGCGGGCCCCGGCGTTCGACAACTACCTCAGGGTCGCGGAACGACCTGAAGCAGCGCATCAACCAGCTTGTCCACGTCCTGACGGCGGTGGAACAGGTGCGTGGAGATGCGCAGAGGGTGCGAGGTAGCGTTCGACGCCGCGTTCTGCGACGGGTTGCCGCGCAGCGTGTGCGGCACGTTGGTGTTGCGCACCACGATGCCGTGCTGTTCGCGCAGCACCGTCACCGCATCGTTCGACACCGTCGTCTGCGCGCTGGCTTGAGCCGGCGTCAGTGGGGAGTTGTAGTCATACCCCGGGGAGAAGGGGTTGAACGAGGTCAGCGCAATGCGCGCGACGCCGGGCGTGTTGGCATCGAAGGGCGCGGCCAAGCAGCGCGGACCCCAAACCGCGACCAGCCTGGAACGCAGGTACTGCGCCAATCCAACGATGTAGTTCTCGATGTTCTGCCGGCCCCAGGTGTCCCACATGCTGCAGCACTCCTGCAACGCGCGCAGTGCCGGGTACGATGGGTTGCCGATCGACATCAACGTAGCCGCCACGTTCTGCGCCGGATTTCTTACGCCCCCGGCCAGCGTCGATCCAGGTACACCGGAATAGCCGCCGCTCACGGTGGGGAAGAAGGTCGGCAGCGGATTGGTATTGGTGTAGCCCGGCAGCGTCAGCATCGCCGCTGCGCCACCGACCAGAGTCACATTCTTGGTGTACGTTTGCGGCGCGGCCGGAGCGAAGTTGTTGCGCACGTACATGATGCCCGTCTGTCCCGGGCCGCATTGCCACTTGTGGCCGGCGCCGGCGTAGAAGTCGCAGCCGATGTCATGGAAGTTCAGGTTGATCATGCCTGGGCCGTGCGCACCGTCGATGATGGAGATCAGCCCCTGACTTGCGGCCCATTGGCACAGGAGCTTTTCGGGAAGTCGCACGCCAGTCAAGAATGGCGGCGACGAGAACATGATCGCTTTTGTATTGTTGGTCAGCAGCGCCTGAAAGCGGGCCAGCACCTCGGCGTCGCTGTAGGCATCGTTGGTTGGGAGGTTGACGCGCCGGATGATCATGCCGCGCCGGTCGGCGGTGATCTGCATCGGCGAGTTGCCACCCGGATGCTCCATGTTGGTGGAGATGATCTCGTCGCCCGGGTTGAACTGGCAACCAGCGAAGATCTTGCTCATCCCGTCGGTCGTGTTGAACGACATCACGATCTCGTTCGGGTCGGCGCCGAAACCCTGCGCGATGGTGTTGCGCATCTCCTGCGTGTTGTAGCTGAGCCGCGGATCGCGGGCCACCTCGGTGTTGTTCTTGTCGAGATTCTTCAGCACCTCGCGCGGCGTCGAGCCCGTGGTGCCGATATTCATGAATAGCGCGCTGTGATCGAGAACGAATGCCGTCGAGTAGGGGCCGCCGTAGGCCATCGCCTCCAAAGGGCTCAGCAGCGCGCCGGCGCCGCCGGCCACCACACTGCCGGCACCCACCTTGCGAAAGAAGTCGCGCCGCGAGGCGTTGACTTCCTGCATACGCTGCAGAAGGTGTTCACGCTGGTCGTCCAGGTCTTTTGGGTTGATGCTCATGTCTGTCTCCTTGATGTATAAATTTCTACTTGACGGCGATGGCCGAGATTTCGACCTTCACGTCGCGCGGCAGCCGCGCCACCTGCACCGTGGCCCGCGCTGGTGGCGCCTTCTGGAAGTACGTGCCATAGACGGTGTTCATCTTCGGGAATTCGTTGAGGTCCTTCATGAACACCGACGTCGAGACGACGTTGGCCATGGTCATGCCGTTGGCCTCGAGCACCGCCTTGAGGTTGTTCAGCACCAGCGTCGTCTCTTCCTCGATCGTTCCAACGACGACCTGGTTGGTCTTCGGGTCGATCGGGATTTGGCCCGCCAGGTACAGGGTCGGGCCGACCTTGATGGCCTGCGAATAGGGGCCGATCGCCTTAGGTGCGTTGTCGGTGGCGATGACCTCGGCCTGCATGTCCCGGTGGGCACAGCCCGTGAGGGCCAGCAGGGCCGCAGTCGCCAGCGGCAGCAGCGGATGGAGAAGTGGTCGGTGCATTCGGATCCTCTCAGTGGTTGATTTGCTCTTCTTGCAGATGGGGCCCGGAGAGCAGGCGCCGCGTGCGCAGGCTAGTCCTGCACAGCTTTCAGATTGCTTTCAGTTCGGCCGCACCGGCTGAGGGTTAGCCCCTGACGCGTGACCATCGTGGGAAGCAGGATTGCCAAGGCGGCACAGCCGTCGTAGCCTCTTTGCATGCACCAGCCCGCACTGCCGATCGCCACCCCCGCCTGCGCCAACCGCACGGCGACCGTGACGGCCCATGCAGCGTCGCGTTGACCCAATGCGCGTGCTGGTGGTCGAAGACAGTGCGCGCCTGGCACGCAGCCTGACGGCCGCGCTGCGCGAGGCCGGCATGGTTGTCGACGCGTTGGCCGACGGTATGCAGGCTGAGCAAGCGCTTGCCGCCGAAGACTACGACGTCACGGTACTCGACCTGGCGCTGCCGCGGATGGGCGGTATGGAGGTGCTGCGCCGCGCACGCGCACGCGGCAACGACGTGCCGGTGCTCATCCTCACCGCCAGCGGAGAGATCGCGGACCGCGTGCGCGGGCTCAACGCCGGGGCCGACGACTACCTACCCAAGCCGTTCGACCTGTGCGAGCTCATCGCGCGACTGCGTGCCATCGGTCGTCGCCGCACCGGGCGATCGAACGCCGTGTTCACGCTGGGTCCGCTGAGCTACGACTCGGTGTCACAGTGCTTCCAGCTCGACGCCGAACAGCTGCAGCTGCCTCCGCGCGAACACCAGGTGCTCGAGGTGCTGATCACGTACGCCGGGCGCCCTGTGAGCAAGGCGATGCTGTGCAGCCGCCTTTGCTCTCTGGACGAGTCCATCACGCCCGACGCGATCGAAATTTACGTACACCGGCTGCGCCGCCGACTCCCGCCGGACGGGCTGCAGATTCGCACGCTGCGCGGTCTGGGCTATATGATTGAAAGCATGCATGCGGCGGCTTAGGAACCACCTGCTGCTGTGGCTGTTG
Organism: Rubrivivax sp.; assembly: GCA_036523095.1. Lineage (GTDB taxonomy): Bacteria > Pseudomonadota > Gammaproteobacteria > Burkholderiales > Burkholderiaceae_C > Rubrivivax. The sequence continues at coordinate 12,427 of DATDER010000028.1, read as the reverse complement.
GTGCCCCTGCTGGTGCTGTGGGCGCTGGCCTTCCGGCTGCAGGTGTTGCGCAGCGAGGCGCAATCAGACGATGCCCACGACCGGGTGCTGCTCGGCTCGGCGATGGTCATCGCCGAGCGCATCGCCGTGATCGACGGGCAGCTGACGGTCGACATCCCGCCGGCGGCCCTGGACATGCTGGAGGCTGCAGCCCAGGACATCGTCTTCTACAACGTGTCCTGCGTAGCGCCGTGGCGCTTCGTTGCGGGGTCACGGGACCTCGACGTGGGTGGCGTGCCCGAAGGCGGCGAGCCCGTTTTCGCTACCACGCGCTACAACGGCCTGCCGGTGCGCGTGGTGGCCTGGCGTCGAGCCGTCTTCGACGACCCAGGCTGCGACGCCGCTTTGGTGCGCGTGGCCGAGACGCTGGTGGCGCGCGAAGCCCTGTCCGACCGCATCCTCATCGACGCCACGCTAACCCAGCTGGCGCTCATCTTCAGCGCTGCGGCACTGATCGTCTTCGGAGTGCGGCGCGGGCTTCAGCCCCTGCACCGCCTGCGTGACGGCATCCGCGCTCGCAATGAAGTCGACCTGTCGCCGATAGAAACGAAGACGGTGCCGGCCGAGATTGTCCCCGTTGTCGAGGCCATGAACCTGCTGATGCAGCGGCAGCAAGGGGTCAACGAGGCGCACCAGCGTTTTGTCGCCGACGCCTCCCACCAGCTGAAGACGCCGCTGGCAGTTCTGCGGATGCAGGCCGACCTGGCGCTGCGCCAGCAGGATCCGGCGCGCATGCGGGCCCATGTCGAAGAACTGCGGGACAGCACCGAGACCACCGCCCGCGTCGTACAGCAGTTGCTGGCGCTGCTGCGCAGCGACCCGATGACGCAGCATGGCGGCGAGAGTGTCGACTTGGCCGGGGTGGCACGCGAGGCCGCCTTCGAGCTGCTGCCATTGGCACTGTCCCGGTCGATCGAGCTGAGCTTCGAGGGCACCCAGGCGGCGCCGGTCAGGGGGCATGCCGTGTTGCTGCATGAGCTGGTCAGCAACCTGATCGACAACGCAATCCGCTACACGCCGCAATCCGGCCGCATCCGCGTTGACGTGAGGCGCGACACCGATGCCACCGCGCTGTTGCAGGTGGCCGACAGCGGCCCAGGCATCCCCCCCGGCGAGCGGGCGCGAGTCTTTACCCGCTTCTATCGGACGCCGGATGCTGCAGGCGAAGGCTGCGGCCTGGGGCTGGCCATCGTGCAGCAGATCGCAGAACGCTATGGCGCAACCGTCGCGCTGGACACCGCAGATGAAGGTGGTCTGCTGGTCAAGGTCCGCTTCGACGCCGATACTGAGAGTGGGCCCCCTGACGACGTGACGGCGAACCTGCCGTCGCACCACGAAGTCGGCGATCTCTCGTTGAGGCAGCTGTCGGCCTGAAACTCAGCAATTGCAACGCGCCGACGGACTCGCTGCGAATGGTCGGCACACCGGGCTTCGTCAGGGAAATTACGGGGTTCGGAGAGGGTTGCATCCTATATATTCGTACTTGCTTATATCCAGATTAAGCCGCCGATCCAGGACCTTCCGTGAACGCCAGACCCGCCCCCGCCGGCCGCTTGCTCAAGGCCCCGGAAGACTTCCTGACCCCGGACGGCATCCGCACCGTGGCCACCGAGGCGCGGGCCGGCCGGCGCAGTTTCATCCGCTCGGCGTTCGCAGCCGCTGTCGTCGCGCCCACGGCGCTGGCGCAGACGAGCCCGGCGTCCACCCAAGGCGGCGATCCGCAAATCCTCAACCTGCCCGAACACAGCAAGGGCCTTGGTCAGGGCGTTGCTGCACACGGTTACGGCCGGCCGTCCAAGCACGAGGCCAACGTGCAGCGCCGCATGAGCCCCGGCCTGACCCAGACGCCTCAGTCATCGGTGTCTTTCGCGCCGCTGCAGTCGCTGTTCGGCATCGTCACGCCGAGCGGGCTGCACTTCGAGCGCCACCACCAGGGCTGGTGGGACGTCGACCCGACGAAACACCGGCTGATGGTGAACGGCTCCGACACCACGATCGTCAAGAAGCCGATGGTCTTCACGCTCGACGAGCTGATGCGACTGCCCTCGGTGAGCCGCTTCCACTTCATCGAGTGTGGCGCCAACACCGGCATGGAGTGGGGCAACGTCGCGGTGCCGACCTGCCAGTACAGCCACGGCATGCTGAGTTGCAGCGAATTCACCGGCGTGCCGCTGAAGACCGTGCTCGACCTCTGCGGCGTCGACTACCGGCGCGGCCGCTACGTGCTGGGCGAGGGTGCCGACGGCTCGTCGCTGACACGCACGCTGCCGATGGAGATGGTGGAGAGCGGCGCGGTGCTGCTCGCCTACGGCCAGAACGGCGAGATGCTGCGGCCGGAGAACGGCTACCCACTGCGCCTGGTGGTGCCGGGTGTGCAGGGCGTGAGCTGGGTCAAGTACCTGCGCCGGGTCGAGGTCGGCGACCAGCCCTGGGCCACCAAGGACGAGGCGCTGCACTACATCGACCTGATGCCCGACGGCCGCCACCGCCAGTACTCGAGCATCCAGGAATGCAAGAGCGTGGTCACGACGCCGTCGGGCGGGCAGGTGCTGCTCGACAAGGGCTACTACAACGTCAGCGGCCTGGCCTGGTCGGGCCGCGGCAAGGTCAGAAAAGTCGACGTGTCGGTCGACGGCGGGCGCAACTGGAAGGCGGCGCGGCTGGAGACGCCGGTGCTCGACAATTGCCTGACGCGTTTCAACCTGGGCTGGGTCTGGGACGGCAAGCCGGCCTTGATCCAGAGCCGCGCGACCGACGACAGCGGCTACGTGCAGCCCGGCTACCGCCAGTTGCGCGCCGTGCGCGGCAGCCGCTCCATTTACCACAACAACGCGGTGCAGACCTGGCTCGTGCAGGAGAGCGGCGAGGTGAAGAATGTCCAGCTCGCCTAGCCTGAAGCTGGTGCTGGCGGGCCTGCTGTGCGTCGCCGGTACGGCCTGGGCGCAACCCCTCACCGGCATCGGGCGAGCCGCGACGCCGAAGGAGATCGCGGCCTGGGACATCGACGTGCGTCCCGACTTCAAGGGCCTGCCCGCGGGCGCCGGATCGGTCGCGCAAGGCATGGTGTTGTGGGAGGCGCAATGCGCCAGCTGCCACGGCGTCTTCGGCGAGAGCAACTCGGTCTTCGCGCCGCTCGTCGGCGGCACGACCAAGGACGACCTCGCATCCGGCCGCAGCGCGCGGCTGCTCGACCCAGCGTACCCGGGCCGCACCACGCTGATGAAGCTGTCGACCGTGTCCACGCTGTGGGACTACATCTACCGCGCGATGCCGTGGAACGCGCCCAAGACGCTCAAGCCCGACGAGGTCTACGCCCTCACCGCGTTCCTGCTCAACCTGGGCGGCGTGGTCGCGGACGACTTCACACTGTCGAACCAGAACATCGCCGAGGTGCAGCAGCGCCTGCCCAACCGCAACGGCATGATCACCGACCACGGCCTGTGGCCCGGCAAGGGCTTCGGCAACGGCGGCAAGCCCGATGTCCGGGCGCCGGCCTGCATGAAGGATTGCGGCCCCGAGCCGACTGTCCGGTCCTCCATCCCCGACTTCGCGCGCTACGCACACGGCAATCTGGCCGAACAGAACCGGCTCGTCGGTGCCCAGATCGGCGTCGACACGCGCCCGGTGGGCGCGGCGGCGGCGCCGTCTGGCGCGGCTGCGCGCGCCACCGACCCCGGCGCCCCGTCGCACGCGCTTGCTAACAGCGCCGGCTGCCTGGTCTGCCATGGCGTCGACAGCAAAGTGGTCGGACCGGCGCTGCGCGACGTGGCCACCAAGTACGCCGGCCGCGCCGACGCCGCGGACTACCTGGCCCAAAAGATCCAGGCCGGGGGCAGCGGTGTCTGGGGCCCGGTGCCGATGCCGGCGCAAGCCGTGTCGGCGGCCGATGCCCGCACGCTCGCGCTGTGGATAACCGGGGGCCTGAAGCCGTGAGCACTTCACGGCATGATGCAGCTCCAGCAACGCCCGATTCCCCGGGAAGCCCCGCTTGGCGCGGCCACCGGCATCAAAGATCATCGACCAAAGACAAGGAGATCCTCGACATGACAACCAGACGCAAAGTGCTGACCCAGAGCGCGGCTGTGGCCGGGCTGCTCGCCGGCGTGGGGCTGCTGCCCGGCGCGGCGCAAGCCGCGTGGTCGCAGGCAGCCTTCGAAGCCAAGAGCCTGCAGGAGGCCGTCAAGGCCCTGGGCGGCAGTGCGCCGGTGGAAAGCAAGGACGTGACAATCACCGGCCCCGACATCGCCGAAAACGGCGCCGTCGTCCCGGTCGGCGCGGCCTCCAGCCTGGCCGGCGTGAAGCGCCTTCTGCTGCTGGTGGAAAAGAACCCCAACACCCTTGCCGCGGTATTCGACGTGAGCGACGCGGTCGAGGCGAACATCGGCACGCGCGTGAAGATGGGCCAGTCGTCCAACGTCTTCGCCGTGGCCATGATGGCCGACGGCAAGGTGCTGTACGCGGGCAAGGAAATCAAGGTCACGCTCGGCGGCTGCGGCGGCTGAAGTCGGAACAACAAGGAGCAAGAACATGGCAGACCCGATGCGCATCCGCGCCCAAGCCGCCGGTGACAAGACCACCGTGCGGGTACTGATGAGCCACGAGATGGAAACCGGCCAGCGCAAGGACTCGGCGGGCAAGACGATTCCCGCCTGGTTCATCCGCGAAGTCAGCGCCACGCACAACGGCAAGCCGGTGCTGCAGGCGCAGTGGGGGCCCTCGATCGCGAAGAACCCCTTCCTGCAATTTGTCGTCAAGGGTGCCAAGGCGGGCGACAAGATCGCCGTGACCTGGATCGACAACAGGGACGACAAACGCACCGACGAAGCCGTCGTCAGCTGAGCACGACATGCAGAACACAATCGCTGTCGGAGTCGCCGCGCTGCTGCTGTGCGGGCTCGCCCAGGCGCAAAAATCCACCGCCGAAGGCATCGCCGAGTACCGCAAGATGCTCGAGGACGGCAACCCCGCCGATCTGTTCGAGGCCCAGGGCGAGGAGCTCTGGAAGAAGAAGCGCGGCCCGAAGAACGCCTCGCTCGAACGCTGCGACCTGGGGCAGGGCCCAGGGGTGGTCAAGGGCGCTTTCGTCACGTTGCCGCGTTACTTCGCCGACACCGGCAAGGTCCAGGACCTGGAGTCGCGCCTGGTCAGTTGCATGGAGACGCTGCAGGGGCTCGACGGCGCCGAGATCGCGAAGACACCCTTCGGCCGCGGCGAGCAGAACAACATCACCGCCCTCGCGACCTACATCGCTGCGGCCTCGCGCGGGTTGAAGTTCGACCTGCCGCAGGTCCACGCCGAGGAGCGGCGCAGTTACGAGCTCGGCAAACGGGCCTTCTACTTCCGCGGCGGCTCGCACGACTTCTCCTGCGCCAGCTGCCACGGCGTCGACGGCCAGCGGGTGCGCCTTCAGGACCTTCCCAACCTGACCAAGAACCCGGGTGACGGCGTCGGCTTCGCGGCCTGGCCGGCTTACCGCGTCTCGAACGGGCAGATGTGGAGCATGCAGCTGCGGCTGAACGACTGCTTCCGCCAGCAGCGCTTCCCCTACCCCGGCTTCGGCTCGGAAGTCACGGTCGCGCTCGCCACCTACATGGGCGTGAACGCCAAGGGTGCGGAATCGATCGCACCGTCCATCAAGCGCTGAGCACGGGACCCCTATGCACACGATTCGATTCGCAATCGCCGCCAGTGCGGCCGCCCTGCTGCTGGCCGGCTGCGCGAGCGCGCCGTCACCGGCCGAGCTCGACGCGCAGGCGCGGCAGATGATGAAGGCCTCGTTTCGCGACCAGGGCATCGCCAAGACCGAGCGGCTGAACCAGGACCTCGGGCAACAGGCCTGTTCCACCGACAAGCCGCCGAGCGACGAGGTCGCCGCGCAGATCATGTCCCAGGCGCTGTCGACGATGAAGTGGCCCACCGGCGGTCAGTACATCGGCGACTGGCGCGAAGGCGAGAAGCTCGCGCAGAGCGGGCGCGGCATGACCTGGAGCGACCCGTCCGCCGAGACCAAGGACAACGGCGGCAACTGCTACAACTGCCACCAGATCAACAGGAAGGAAGTCTCCTACGGCACGATCGGCCCGAGCCTGTGGAACTACGGCAAGCTGCGCGGCGTCACCGACATGGCTGCTGCCGGCTCGGCACCCATCGTTCAGTACACCTGGGGCAAGCTGTGGAACAGCAAGGCCTACGCGGCCTGCTCCAACATGCCGCGCTTCGGCCACATGAAGGTGCTCGACGAGCAGCAGATCCGCAACCTGATGGCCTTGTTGCTGGACCCGAAGTCGCCTGTCAACCAGTAGCTTCGCCCGCGCCAGTGAGCCTGAGCAAACGCGAGTTCCTGCAAGTCCTGGCGGCCGCCTCGGTGGCCGGCATGGGGCTGGCGCGTTACGCCGACGCCGACGCGGCCACGGCCGAGGCGGCGCTCTACGACCTGCCGCCGCTCGGCACGGGGCCGGGCCACCTGAGCTTCCTGCACATGACCGACTGCCACGCGCAGTTGAAGCCGATTCACTTCCGCGAGCCGAGTGTCAACCTCGGCCTCGGCACGATGCGCGGCGAACTGCCGCACCTGGTGGGTGAACACCTGCTGAAGCGCGCGGGCATTCCGCCCGGTACGCCGCAGGCCGCCGCCTTCACCTACATCGACTTCGAGCGGGCGGCACGCCGTTACGGCCGCGTCGGCGGTTTTGCCCACCTGGCCACGCTCGTCAAGCGTCTCAAGGGAAGCCGTCCGGGTGCGCTGCTGCTCGACGGCGGCGACACCTGGCAGGGCTCGGCCACCTCGCTGTGGACGAATGCGCAGGACATGGTCGAGGCGAGCAAGCTGCTCGGTGTCGAGGTCATGACCGGTCATTGGGAATTTACCTACGGTATGGAGCGGGTCAAGCAGATCGTCGACAAGGACTTCGCGGGCCGGATCGACTTTGTTGCCCAGAACATCAAGACCCAGGACTTCGGCGACCCGGTCTTCAAACCCTACGTGTTGCGCGAGATGAACGGCGTGCAGGTGGCGATCGTCGGCCAGGCTTTCCCGTACACGCCGATAGCCAACCCGCGTTATTTTGTCGCCGACTGGGAGTTCGGGATCCAGGACGCCAACCTGCAGAAGGTGGTCGACGAAGCCCGTGCCAAGGGCGCGCAAGTCGTCGTGCTGCTGTCGCACAACGGCATGGATGTCGACCTGAAGCTCGCCGGCCGCGTGCGCGGCATCGACGCCATCTTCGGCGGCCACACGCACGACGGCGTGCCGCTGGCGGTGCCGGTGGCCAACGCGGGCGGCACCACACTCGTCACCAACGCGGGCAGCAACGGCAAGTTCCTCGGCGTGATGGACTTCGAGATCAAGAACGGCAAGCTCGCACGCCACCGCTACCGCCTGCTGCCGGTCTTCAGCAACCTGCTGGAGCCCGACCCGGCGATGGAGACGCTGATCACGAAGTCGCGCGCGCCCTACGAAGCCAAACTCGCCGAGAAACTCGCCGTCACCGACGGCCTGCTGTACCGGCGCGGCAACTTCAACGGCAGCTGGGACCAGCTGCTCTGCGACGCCCTGATGGACGTGCAAGGCGCCGAGATCGCCTTCAGCCCCGGCTTCCGCTGGGGCACAAGCCTGCTGCCCGGCGACACGATCACCCGCGAGCTGATGATGGACCAGCTCGCGATCACCTACCCCTACACGACGGTGTCGAAGCTGAGCGGTGAGACGATCAAGACCATCCTCGAAGACGTCGCCGACAACCTCTTCAACCCCGACCCGTATTACCAACAGGGCGGCGACATGGTGCGTGTGGGCGGCCTGCAGTACACGTTGACACCGGACGAGAAGATGGGCGCCCGCATCAGCGACATGCGCCTGGCCGGCAAACCGGTCGAGGCCGACAAGACCTACGCCGTCGCCGGCTGGGCACCTGTCTCCGAAGAGGCGCGCAGCGCCGGCGGCAAGCCGGTGTGGGAACTGGTCGAGACCTGGCTCAAGTCGCAGCCGGGCGGCCGGCTCAAGGCGCGCACGGTCAATGCGCCCAAGCTCGTGGGCGTGCAAGGCAACCCCGGGCTGGCATAGTCAGGCTCCCCGCCCTTCACCTCAGGACCCTTCATGAAGCTTCGCAAACTGCTGGCCGCCACCGTCATCGCCACCGCCGCCGTCAGCGCCGCGGCGCAGGACAAGGTGATCTACCACATCGACGACGCCGCAACCCAGGGGATCAAGGGCCTGCGCAACATCCGCAACCACCTCGACACCGACCCCGGCGCCAAGATCACCGTCGTCACCCATGCCAACGGGGTTGACTTCCTGATGGAAGGCGCCAAAGACACCAACGGCGGCGCCTTCGCCGGCCCGGTGGCGGCGCTGGTGGCACGCGGCGTCAAGTTCGAGATTTGCGAGATCACGCTGAAGAACCGCAACCTCAAGAAGGAGCAGTTCGTCCAGGAAGCCGAGTTCACGCCCTCGGGCGTGGTCCGGATCGCGAAGCTGCAGCTCGCGGGCAGCGCCTACATCAAGCCCTGAGCGCTGTCACCCGGCCAGCATGTCGGCCCAGATGTTGTCGGCCCAGCTCAGCGCGTAACGCCCTTCGAGCTGGCTCGCGGCGGCAGAAACCCCGCCGGAACCTGGCACGGCCTTGAAGGTCTTGTCGACCACGTCGTACTGGTGCACCGACGCCACGTGAATCACCTCGTTCGCGCTGACGAAGCTGTAGCAGGTGTTCATCACCACCGGCGCCGGGTTTATCGGCTCGCCCCTGAGCAGCTGGATGATCGCCGCCGCCGCCAGCTTGGCGTGCTGGTTCGCCATGTGGCCCGACTTCGGCATCGCCGGCCCCGGGAAGGTGGCGTCACCGAGCACGTGGATGCCGGGTGCCACCGTGGATTCCATCGAGAGCCAGTTCACGCCGACCCAGCGGTTGTTCATGTTGAGCAGCCCGGTCGTGCGCGCGAGGTCGCCCGCACGCTGCGGCGGGATCACGTTCAGCACGTCGGCCCTGACCTCCTCGAATTCGAACTTGGCGACGTTGCCCGAGAGCTCTTTCAGCTCGGCGTTCGGCCGGTACTCGAGCAGGCCGGCATATCGCTCGGTGAAGGCCTTCTCGAACAGTGCCTTCTTGGATTGGACTTCGGGGTTGGCGTCCAGCACCAGCAGTTTGGAACTCGGCTTCGCCGCCTTCAGGTAGCTCGCCACGGTGCAGGCGCGTTCGTAGGGCCCGGGCGGGCAGCGATAGGGCACCTTCGGGATGCTGATCGCGAACACGCCCCCGTCGGGCATGGCTTCGAGTTGGCGCCGCAGCGCCACCGTCTGCGGGCCCGCCTTCCAGCCGTGCAGCACGCGCCCGCTGTCGAGCGCCGCCTGCAGGCCGCCGATCTGGTCGTTCATGAAGTCGACGCCGGGCGACAGCACCAGGCGGTCGTAGGCCAGCTCGCCGCCGCCGGCGAGGCGAACCTTCTTGGCGGCGGCGTCGATCGCGGTGACTTCGCCCTGCACCACCTTCACGCCCACGGCGCGCAGGCCCTGGTAGCCGCGGGTGATCTCGGGCATCTGCTTGTAGCCGCCGAGCACCAGGTTGCTCAGCGGGCAGGAGACGAACTCGGCGTTGCGCTCGACCAGCGTGACGTCGATGTTGCCGCCCCAGAGCCTGAGGTAACGCGCGGCGGTGGCGCCGCCGAAGCCACCACCGACGACGACGACACGCCCGATCGACGGGCCGGCGGAGAGACCGGCACAGCCGGCCAGTGCAGCGGCGGCGAGCGCCGCACCGGCGCCGAGGACCTGGCGGCGCTTGACCATGTGATATGTCATGGAGCGTCCCTCACTTCGCGCCTGGCTGGGCCGCGAAGTACGCCGCCACGAGCCCGATCTGTTCATCGGTGTAGCCCTTGGCGATCTGGTGCATGATCGTTGCCGGTTGCGCACCGCTCTTGAAGTCGGCCATGGCGGCCACGATGCGCCCGGCCGGCAGGCCCGCCAGCGGTTTCATCTCGCCACGCGCCTGGCCATTGGTGCCGTGGCAGTTGGCGCAGGTGGCGGCCAGACTGCGCCCGGCATGCGGGTCTTGTGCGTGGGCCGCTGCGCCGGCGCAGAGCAGGCCGGCCGAGAGCGCCGAGTAGAAAATCCGGTGGTGCATCGTTGTCTCCTCGCGCATCGGCACGCGTTGCGGTGCAAGGTTATCGCCTTTCCCGCCGCTTGCGTCGGCGCTTCGCGCCTGCCGGCGTAACATCACTTGATGCTGATGTTGCGAAGCTTCTGTGCACTGGTTGCGGCCCTCGCCAGCGCCGCCACGGCGGCGCAGACACCGCGCGCGCTGCAGGTCGCCCCGGACAGCTACATGGTGGAAGGCCTGTCGGCGCTGGGCTCGGCGGCAAATCGCAACTTCATCTCCAACGCGGTCTTCATCGTCACGCCGGACGGCGTGGTCGTGGTGGATGCACTCGGCTCGCCCATGCTGGCGCAGGAGATGCTGGCAGAGATTGCGCGCATCACGCCGGCACCCGTGCGCTACGTGGTCCTCACCCACTACCACGCCGATCATGTCTACGGGCTTCAAGCCTTCAAGGCCGCGGGCGCGACCATCATCGCGCACCGCGAAGGGCAGCTTTACCTCAACTCGGAGACCGCGGCACTGCGCCTGAAGGCCAGCCGCGAAGCGCTGACACCGGCGGTCGACGAAAACACCCACCTCGTCGCGGCCGACCGCTGGATCGACGGCCCGACGACGTTGCGCCTCGGCGGCGTCGACTTCTTGATCCAGCCCGCCGGGCCGGCGCACACGCCTGAAGACCTGGTCGTCTGGGTGCCGCAGCACCGGTTGCTCGTTGCCGGTGACCTGGTCTTTCGCGGACGTGTGCCTTTTGTCGGCCAGGCCGACAGCGGGCGCTGGATCGCCGCGCTCGACCGCTTGCTCGCCTTCGACGCCAAGATCATCGTGCCTGGGCACGGCCCGGTGTCGACGAGCGCACGCGCCGACCTCGAACTCACGCGCGACTACCTCGCCTACCTGCGCCAGACCATGGGCGAGGCGGCACGCAACCTCGATCCCTTCGACGAAGCCTACGCACGCACCGACTGGTCGCGCTTCGACAAGCTGCCGCTCTTCGGCGCTGCGAATCGCATCAACGCCTACAACACCTACCTGCTGATGGAGCAGGGCGCCAAATGACTGCACACCCCGCTCGGGTCTTGACCCTGGTCGCAGCCCTGCTCAGGGCCGCATCGCCGGCCGCGGCCCAGGCCGCACCGAGCCCGACCTTCGCACTGCGCTTCATGGCACCGGAAACGGCGCTGAAGGCGGCGCAGGCGGCACTCGCCCACTGCCGCAGCCAGGGCTTTCAGGTCGCGGTCGCGGTGGTCGACCGCAGCGGTGTCACGCAGGTGCTGCTGCGCGACCGTTTCGCCGGCCCGCACACGGTCGAGACGGCGCAGGGCAAGGCGTGGACGGCGGCGAGCTTTCGTGTCAATACGACCACGCTCGGTGCCGAGACGCAGGCCGGCCGGGCCATGAGCGGCATCCGTGCACTGCCGCGTGTGGTCGCCGTCGGCGGCGGGCTGCCGATCGACGAAGGCGGCACGCTGTGGGGCGGAATCGGGGTCTCCGGCGCCCCGGGCGGTGACGCCGACGAGGCCTGCGCGAGCGCCGGGATCAAGGCCGTCGCCGACGAGCTGTCGTTCTGAAGGTGCCGCGATGTCACAGGACTCCGACGACGTTTTTACAGGCGCGGCCGAGCTGTTCAGCCTGCTCGGCACGCCGATCCGGCTCAAGATCATCAGCGCGCTGTGCAACGGCGAAAAGAACGTGTCGCAGCTGCTGCTCGACATCGACACCACGCAGCCCAACATGAGCCAGCACCTGTCCGCGCTGTACCGCGCCGGTGTGCTGGGCAAGCGGCGTGACGCGACGCAGATCTACTACCGCATCGCGAGCGAGCGTGCCGCCACGCTGTGCCGCGCGGTGTGCACGCAGATCGCGTTCGAACTCGACCCGGCGGCCGAGCTCGCAGCCGACGAGCGCCTGACGCCACGGCGCTGAGCTGTCGGCGGCCGCCGCTACAGCCGGCCCGCGGCGCCGAAGCTGTACAGGCGCGTCAAGAGCCGGGTCGGAAACTCGCGCGCAGCCCGGTCGTAGACCAGGCCGGCGTCGTTGAACAGCTGGCGTGCAAAGGCCAGGCGCAGATCGACGTCGTGCAGATCGCGCAGACTCTTGGCGACGACCGCGTCCTCGCGCAGGTCGGGGTGCTGGTCGAGCAGCGCCAGCAGGCGTGCGAGCGTGGCGTCAAGGCGCCCCGACGCGCCAACCAGCGCCGTCGCGGCCTCCGCCTGCACCGGCCCCGGGCGCAGGGCGTCGGCCGCCGACTGCAGCTGCTGCTGTGCTGCTGCCACGGCATCGAGCGCCGGCCCTTC
>DATDER010000027.1:0-2925 GCA_036523095.1 Rubrivivax sp. | reverse complement strand
GACCAGGAACTGCAGGCCGACAAGCTCGGCGCGGACTACCTCGCGAAGACCGCATACAACCCGCGCAACATGGTCGACGTGATCCAGGTGCTGAAGAGCCAGGAACAGTTCGCCGCCGACACGGCGCGCGCGCAGGGTCGGGCGCAGGCCGCCGGCCCGAGCTGGCTGGCTTCGCACCCCAGCAACGAGCAGCGCTTGGAACAGATACAAAGCGCGGTGAAGCAGTTCCAGGGCCGGTATGGCGACGATGGGCGAACACGTTACCTGCAGACCATCGACGGCATGGTTTTCGGAGACGGTTCACAACAAGGCGTCATCCGTGGCCGCAATTTCTACCATGAAGGGCTCGGCATCGCGCTCACCGCGCCGCCCGGTTGGACGATCCGCAACGCGAGCGACTCCGTGGCGCTGGTCGACCAGCAGGGCGAAGCGGCGCTGCTGGTGCGTCTGGTGCCGGAACAGGCCGGCGGCGACCACGAGTCCATTCTGCGCAATCTGCTCAAGGCCGATCAGGGGCGTACGGAGCGCCGCACCCTCAACGGCATGGCTGCGACGCACTTTGAAGGCACGGTGCGCAGCGACCAGGGCTCGAAACCCGTCGATCTCACGCTCGTCAGCGGTCCTGCCAGCCGCCAGTACCTGCTCGTGTACGCGGCGCGCAACGCGGACACGCTGCGACGCAGTCACGCGCTGATGGCCGATGCCGAGGCCTCGTTTCGCCCGCTCAGCACCGCCGACCGTGCCGCCGCAAAGCCGTGGCGACTGCAGATCGTGCCTTACCCTGCCGGGGGTTTCGCGCAGCTGGTACGTCAAAGCCCGTTGCCGATCGACGCTGAACGGCAACTGCGCCTGCTGAACGGCGTCTATGGCGGCGGCGAGCCACGGCCAGGGCAGCCAGTCAAGGTGGTGGAGTGATGGGCGTCTGGAAGGGCTGAGGGAGCGCCGCGGGTCCTGATTCAAGGGCTACCACCGCATCTTCTCCCGCTTCAAGGTGCTCGATCTCATGTTCCACGGCTTCATCAGCTTAGTACGGGTCGCTGATGGGGCTACCGATTTGTTAACAGACCCCAGTCCGGCAGCTGACGGTCCCGACAGGTAGATCAGCGCGACGTTGACCAGGTAGGTGGACAGCAACGCGATGCTGATCCAGCTGGTGACGCGCAGCACGCGGCCCTGCGGTCGCATCACGAGTCCGATGATGACGAGGCCACTCATCACCATCGCAGTCAGGGCCGTGGCCGCATGCACCAGGTCCGCGGCGGAAAGCAGCGGGCCGCGGCGGTAGAACAGGTCGTCGATGGCCAGGATCATCACGTTGATCAGGCTGCTGCCGAGCAGGTTGCCGATGGCCATGTCGAGCGCCCCGAGGCGAAGTGCCCCACCGCCAGATTGGGCGCGTCGACGAAAGCCACCGCGCTGACGCCGCTGGCCAGTTCGGGCAGCGAGGTCACCGAAGCCAGCAGTGCCAGACCGACCCAGCCGCGCCCCCATCCGTACAGCGCGGCCAGCCGGTCGGCGCTGCGGCTGAGGACGAAGCCGGCACGGGCGATGAGCAGCGCGCACAACGCCAGTTGCGCCAGCAGCCAGGCGACGGTCATGCAGCGTTCCAGCTTTCAGCGCGGTTCGCGGTTCTTTTCCAGCAGCCGGCCCAGCAGGTCCATCGGCAGCGGGAAAACGATGGTCGAGGCGCGGTCGCCGGCCACCTGCGTCATCGTCTGCAGGTACCGCAGCTGCATCGCCTCGGGCTGCTGCGCCAGCATCTGCGCGGCCTCCAGCAGCGACACCGCGGCCTGCTTCTCGCCCTCGGCGTGGATCACCTTGGCCCGCCGCTCGCGCTCGGCCTCGGCCTGGCGCGCGATCGCACGCACCATCGATTCGTTGAGGTCGATGTGCTTGATCTCGACATTGGTGACCTTGATGCCCCAGGCGTCGGTCTGCGCGTCCAGAATCTGTTGTACGTCCAGGTTCAGGCGTTCCCGCTCGGCCAGCATCTCGTCGAGTTCGTGCTTGCCGAGCACCACGCGCAGCGTGGTCTGCGCCAGCTGGCTGGTCGCCATCAGGAAGTCCTCGACCTGGATGATGGCTCTCTGCGGGTCGACGACGCGGAAGAACACCACCGCGTTGACCTTCACCGAGACGTTGTCGCGCGAGATCACGTCCTGCGGCGGCACGTCCATCGTCACCACCCGCAGGTCCACCTTGACCATCTGCTGGATGCCGGGAATCACCAGCACCAGCCCCGGGCCCTTGACCTTCCAGAAGCGGCCGAGCTGGAAAACCACGCCGCGCTGGTATTCGCGCAGCACGCGCAACGCACTGATCACCAGGATCAGCAGCAGGATCAACACGCTACCGAGGCCGAATTGCAGATCGAAGAACATGGTCAGGCTCCTTTCGATTCGGTTTCGTCGGGGCGCGGGTCCGGGCGCACCTGCAGTGTCAGGCCGTCGATGGCCAGCACGCGCACCGCCTGTCCTGGCGCCAGGGGCTGGCTACTTTCGATCTTCCAGCGTTCGCCGTGCACCTCGGCCCAGCTGGCGCGGCCGACCTCCAGCACGCGGCCGGGCGCGCCGACCATCTCTTCGCGGCCACTGACCACCGGACGCCGGCGCGCGCGCAGCGCCATGCCGCCGCCGAGGAGCACGACCGCGGCGGAGGATGCAGCCAGCACCAGGATCAGCGCCAAGGGCACGCCGAAGCCGGGCACGTCGCGGTCGAACAGCAGCAGCCCGCCGGCGATGAAGGCGATGATGCCGCCGACGCCGAACACGCCGAAGCTCGGGCTCAGCAGCTCGGCCGCGAGCAGCGCGGTGCCCAGCAGGATCAAGCCCAGCCCGGCATAGTTGACCGGCAGCAGCTGCAGCGCGAACAGCGCCAGCAGCAGGCAGATCGCGCCCACGGTGCCGGGCAGGCCGAAGCCGGGCG
>DATDER010000026.1:0-3287 GCA_036523095.1 Rubrivivax sp. | reverse complement strand
CTTCGGCGCCAGCCCTTCTGTGGGTTCGTCAATCAGGATCGCCAGCGGGTTGCCGAGCAGCGAGCGGCAAATTGTCAGCATCTGCTGCTCGCCGCCCGACAGGCTGCCAGCCTTGGTGCGGCGGCGCTCCTTCAGGCGCGGGAAGTAGTCGAACATCTGCGCGATGCTCCAGCGCTGCCCGCCTTCGACCGGTGGCTGCTCGCCCATGCGCAGGTTCTCGTCCACCGTGAGGTTGGCGAAGACCTCCCGCTCCTCGGGCACGTAGGCGAGGCCAGCGCGGCAGATCGTGTGCGGCTTCGCGCCGGCGAGAGTGCGCGTACCGAGCTGCACGCGGCCGGCGCTCGGCGGCACGAGCCCCATCATGGCCTTCAACGTCGTCGAGCGCCCCGAACCGTTGCGGCCGAGCAGGCTGACAACCTCGCCGCGCCGCACGTCGAGCGTCACGCCGCGCAGAACGTGGCTCTTGCCGTAGTGCGCGTGCAGCTCTTCGACCCGCAGCAGCACGCCGTCCGCACCGCTCATGTGGCCCCCTTGGCGCTGCGCGCCGTCCCCCCGAGGGGGAGCGAGCGCCTTGGGAACGGCCCGGCAGCGCTCATGCCGCCACCTCCTCGCCGAGGTAGGCCTCGCGCACGCCGGCATGGGCGCGGATCTCGTCCGGCGTGCCGGTCGCGATGAGCTCGCCGTACACCAGCACGCTGACCCGCTCGCCGAGGTCGAAGACGACGCTCATGTCGTGTTCGACGATCAGCAGCGCCCGCCCGGCCGTGGTTTCCCGGATGAGATTCGAGGTGTAGGCGGTCTCCTCGCTCGACATGCCGGCCATCGGCTCGTCGAGCAGCACCACCTGCGGATCGCAGGCGAGCGTCATCGCCAGCTCGAGCGACCGTTGGGCCGAGTAGGTCATCTCGCCGGCCAGCGCCGACGCATGCGCCTGCAGCCGCACGCGCTCGAGCAGGCGCTCGGTGTCCTCGCGCACCGCGGCCACGCGGTCGAGGTCGCGCCAGAAGGCGTACTGCAGGCGATGCTGGCGCAGCACCGCCAGGCGGATGTTCTCGAACACGGTCAGGCGCGGGAAGATGTTGGTGATCTGGAACGAGCGCGCCAGCCCGGCCTGGGCGATGCGCTGCGGCGACCAGCCGTCGATGCGCCTGCCGTCGAAGACGATCTCGCCAGCACTCGGCGCGGTATTGCCGGAGATCAGGTGGAACAGCGTCGACTTGCCGGCGCCGTTCGGTCCGATCAGCGCGTGGCGTTCACCGGCGCGCAGGTCGAGGTCGACGCCGCAGATGATCTCGCTCGCGCCGTAGGACTTGCGCACGCCGCGCAGGCTCAGGATGACGTCGCTGCTCATGACAGGGCCTGCTTGCCGTCGAGCGGGGCCACTGCATCGGGCTGCTGCGCGGAAGTCGAGGCCACGCCGCGGCGTGCCGCCCAACCCAGCAAAGCGGCCGTCGCCAGCAACGCGACCGGTACGAGCCAGGTCGAGATCGACCCAGGCGCCCAGCTGCGATCGAACAGCGGGATCGGCGGCCAGCCGTTGCCCATCGCGGCGAGCGAGCGGTAGTCCTGCGAACACAGGCGCTGCAGCATCTCGACGACGAAGACCACGCCACCGGCTGCGCACAGTGTCGCGGCAACGGCGAGGGCAGACACTGACACGGCAAGGGGCCAGCCGCGCCGCACTGCCAGACGAGCCGCCGTGCTGAACAGGCCGGTCAGGCCGGCCGGCACAAACATCATCACGAGCACGAAGAGCATGCCCTGGTAGAGCAGCCATGAGCGGGTCGCGTCGGAGACCGCGTAGCCGAAGAAGGTCATCAGCGCCGCGCCGAGCGCCGGCCCGAGGAAGGTGCCGACGCCGCCGATGTAGCTGTTCAGCACGACCGCGGCCGACACGCCGGCGTCGAAGACGACGTAGTTCGCCGCTTCGTTGTTGAGCGCCTGCAGGCCGCCCGCGATGCCGGCAAACATCGACGAGATCACGAACGCCGACAACCCCACGCCGTGCGCGTCGTAGCCGAGGAACTTCAGGCGATGGCCGTTTTCGCGCAGCGCGAGCGTCAGCCGGCCGAGCGGCGTGCTGGCGTGGAAGTGGAGCAGGGCCAGCGACACCAGGACCCACACGAGCGTAAGATAGTAGACCTCGATCGTCGACCCGAAGCCGAGGCCCCAGGCCGGCATGCGCATCGCCGAGATGCCGGACTCGCCGCCGAACCAGCCCTTGAGCTGTGGCGCGAGCGAGTGCAGCAGTTCGGCCACGGCCAGCGTGATCATCGCGAAGGTCGTGCCGCTACGTTGCGTCGCGAACCAGCCGGCCACGAGGCCCACGCCAAGGCCCGCGAGGGCACCCACCAGCGGCAGCAGCGGCGTCGGCAGCAGCCCCGCGCCGCCGAAGGCGTTCATCGCGTGCACGGTGGCGAACGCGCCGACACCGAAGTAGGCGGCGTGCCCGAAGGAGAGCAGGCCGGCACGGCCGGCGAGCAGGCTGTAGGCGCAGGCGAACAGCGCGGCGATAAGCATCTGGATCGAGGCGTTCAGCAGCCCGGCGCTCAACAGCGCCGGCAGCGCAGTGAGCAGCGCCACGCCGGCACCGACCGGCAGGAGCGTCCAGGCCATCGTCAGGACTCCTCGCCCATCAGTCCGCGCGGCCGCACGAGCAGGACCAGCAGCATCAGCGCGAATGGGATCGTGGCCGCCAGGCTCGAGACCTTGAGCGTCAGCAGGCCGCCGATGCTCTCGGCCCACGCCCGCGCGCCGATCACGGCCAGGAGGTCGGCGACGCTGCGGTCCACGCCCACCGCGAGCGAGGTGATGACGCCGATCAGCAGCGACGCCAGCATCGCGCCGCCGAGCGAGCCGAGCCCGCCGACGACGACGATTACGAACACCATCACGCCGACCTCGAGCGCCATGTTCGGGTTGGTGGTGTAGAAGGCCCCGGCGACGGCACCGGCCAGCCCGGCGAGCGCCGCGCCGACGCCGAACACGCCCATGAACACGAGCTGCACGTTGTGCCCGAGCGCCTCGGCCATGCGTGGCCGGTAGATCGCTGCGCGCACGACGATGCCGACGCGCGTGCGCGTCAGCAGCGCCCAGAGCGCGGCGAACATCGCGATCGCGACGCCGCCCATCAGCAGGCGGTATGCCGGGTACTGCTGGCTGCCAAGGGTAAAGGCGGCGAAGTCCAGCGAGGCGGGCACCCGGTAGTCGACCGGGTGGTTGCCGAACAGCAGCTTGATCGTCTCGGCGATGATGAACGACAGCCCGAAGGTGAGCAGCAGTTCGTG
>DATDER010000025.1:0-2096 GCA_036523095.1 Rubrivivax sp. | reverse complement strand
TGAACAACAACAACTTCGACGTCTACATGGCGGTGCTGTTTGGTGTCGTCGGCTACATCTTCTACAAGCTGCATTGCGAGCCGGCGCCGCTGCTGCTGGGCTTCATCCTCGGGCCGATGATGGAGGAGAACCTGCGCCGTGCGCTTCTGCTGTCGCGGGGCGACTGGACCACCTTCGCCACGCGGCCGCTGTCGGCCGGTCTGCTGTTGGCCGCGCTGCTGATGATCGTCGTGGTGATGCTGCCGTCGATCAAGAAGAAGCGCGCCGAGGCCTTCGTCGAAGAAGAAGTGTGAGCCCGCGATGACGTCGGCGCCGACGCGAACCCAGGTCGCGATCGTCGGCGCCGGCCCCGCGGGTTTGCTGCTCGGCCAATTGCTGGCGGGTGCCGGCATCGACAACGTGATCCTCGAGCGCCAGAGCGGCGAGTACGTGCTGGGCCGGATCCGTGCGGGCGTGCTCGAGCAGACCACCGCCGACCTGCTCGACCAGGCCGGCGTCGGGGCGCGCATGCACGCCGAAGGCTTGATCCACGACGGCTTCGAGCTGTGCTTCGGCGGCGCGCGCCACCGGATCGACCTGGCTGGCCACACCGGCGGCCAGCACGTCGTCGTCTACGGCCAGACCGAAGTCACCCGCGACCTGATGAACGCGCGAGCGACCGCCGGCCTGCCCACGGTCTACGAAGCCAAGGAGGTCGCCCCGCACGGCTTCGACACCGACGCACCGTCGATCACCTACACCCACGCCGGCCAGGCCCACGAACTGCGCTGCGACTACATCGCCGGTTGCGACGGCTACCACGGCCCCTGCCGCGCCGCCGTGCCGCCCGCCGCGCTGTCGATCTTCGAGAAGGTCTACCCTTTCGGCTGGCTCGGCATCCTGGCCGACACCCCGCCGGTGGCGCACGAGCTGATCTACTCCAACCACGAGCGCGGTTTTGCCCTGTGCTCGATGCGTTCGCCCACCCGCACGCGCTACTACGTGCAGTGCGCACTCAACGACAAGGTCGAAGACTGGAGTGACAACGCGTTCTGGGACGAACTGCGGCGCCGCCTCGACCCGCAGGCAGCCGAGACCCTGGTCACCGGGCCTTCGATCGAGAAGAGCATCGCCCCACTGCGCAGTTTCGTGGCCGAGCCAATGCGCTTCGGCAGCCTGTTTCTGGCTGGTGACGCGGCCCACATCGTGCCACCCACCGGGGCCAAGGGCCTGAACCTGGCGGCCTCGGACGTACGCTTCCTGTCGCGCGCCCTGATCGAGCATTACCGCGACCACAGCGATGAAGGCCTGGGCCGTTACAGCGAGCGCTGCCTGGCGCGCACCTGGAAGGCCGAGCGCTTCTCGTGGTGGTTCACCTCGTTGACCCACAAGTTCCCCGACACCGGCGCCATCGGCCAGAAGCTCCAGCGCGCCGAACTCGATTACCTGGTGGCCTCGCGCGCAGCCACCACCGCGATGGCCGAGAACTACGTCGGGCTGCCGTTCGACGCCTAGACCGGACGACCGGGCGCGTGCCGGCTTCGGCCCGGCCCGGCTTGATGCCCAAGCCCCCACAATCGCGAAATGCCTTTGCCGCGTCCCGTGAGATCGCTTGCCAACGCCGCCGCGCTGACGCCGCTGAAGGAGCCCACCTTCCGCATGCTCTGGCTGGCCTGGCTGGCCGCGAACATGACGATGTGGATGAACGACGTGGCCGCGGCCTGGCTGATGACCACGCTGACCACCAGCCCGGTGATGGTCGCCCTGGTGCAGACGGCCTCGACCCTGCCGGTGTTCTTGCTCGGCCTGCCCAGCGGCGCGATGGCCGACATCCTCGACCGGCGGCGCTATTTTGCGGCCACGCAGCTCTGGGTCTCGGTCAATGCAATGGTCCTGGCCGCCCTCGCACTCACCGACGCGCTGACGGCCAACCTGCTGCTGGGCCTGACTTTCGTCAACGGCATCGGCTTGGCAATGCGCTGGCCGGTTTTCGCCGCGATCGTGCCCGAGATCGTGCCTCGCGCGCAGCTGTCGCCGGCGATCGCGCTGAATGGCATCGCGATGAACCTGTCGCGCGTCATCGGTCCGGTGCTGGCTGGCGTGTTGCTGGCGGCCTT
>DATDER010000024.1:0-28117 GCA_036523095.1 Rubrivivax sp. | reverse complement strand
GTCGTGCCCGCCGCCGAGGCCCGCGCCGCGTTGACGGCCGACGGCGTCGATCTCGTCGATGAAGAGGATGGCGGGCGCCGCCTTCTTCGCGTTCTTGAACATGTCGCGGACGCGGCTCGCGCCGACGCCGACGAACATCTCGACGAAATCGGAGCCGCTGATGCTGAAGAACGGCACCTTGGCCTCGCCCGCGATCGCCTTGGCGAGGAGGGTCTTGCCGGTCCCCGGCGGGCCTACGAGCAGCACGCCGCGCGGGATGCGGCCGCCGAGCTTCTGGAACTTCTGCGGATCTTTCAGGAAGTCGACCAGTTCCTTGACCTCTTCTTTCGCTTCGTCGCAACCGGCGACGTCGGCGAAGGTGGTCGAGTTGTTGGCCTCGTCGAGCATGCGCGCCTTGCTCTTGCCGAAGCTGAAGGCTCCGCCCTTGCCGCCTCCCTGCATCTGGCGCATGAAGTATATCCAGACGCCGATCAGAAGCAGCATCGGGCCCCAACTGACGAGGATGCTCATGAGCAGCGAAGGCTCTTCGCGCGGCTTGACGTCGAACTTGACGCCGTTGCTGATCAGGTCACCCACGAGCC
The DNA here is from genome assembly GCA_036523095.1 of Rubrivivax sp. Lineage (GTDB taxonomy): Bacteria > Pseudomonadota > Gammaproteobacteria > Burkholderiales > Burkholderiaceae_C > Rubrivivax. The sequence goes on along the minus strand of DATDER010000024.1, from coordinate 27,536 downwards.
CGCGGTCAAGGAACGTGGCGGTGGAACGCAGGCGCTTGTCGTCGTTCGTGATCGCGATGATCTCGGTGCCGCCGCCGGGGTTTTCCTGCAGCGTCACGGCCTTGATCCGCTTGCTGCGGACCTCTTCCAGGAAGTCGGAATACCCGATCTGGTTACCCTGGGTCACCCCCCGGTCGAACTGCTTGAACACGGTGAACAGCACGAGGGCGATCACCAGCCAGACAGCGACTTTGGAGAACCATTGATTGTTCACCGAGGCTCCTTTTCAGCACGGACCGGTCGGCAACGGGATGGGCCTGTTCCCGGTCAAAACCGCATATGGGGTCGAGTGTAGTTCACACAAGGGTGGCCACCCGGGCGGCTGGCCCCTCGCACAGAGGGGCAAATGCGTGGCGTGCACCACGCTGGAGCGCATCAGACGGCGGTCTTCGGTCCGATCCCGACCAGAAATGTCTCCGACGAGCGGTCGCGCGACGCCTTGGGCTTGATCGGCTTGACGACTCGGAAGCTGTTCTTGAACAGCTTGGCGAGTTGGCTGTAGCCGCTGCCGTGAAAGGCCTTGCAGACCAGGGCGCCGCCCGGCTTCAGGTGGGCGAGCGCGAAGTCCAGCGCCAGCTCGACCAAGTGCGCCACCCGCGCTGCGTCGGACGACTCGATGCCCGACAGGTTGGGGGCCATGTCCGACAGTACAAGGTCGACCTGTCGACCTTCGAGCGCCGCTTCGAGCCGCTTCACGACTGCTTCGTCGTGGAAGTCGCCCTGGATGAACTGCACGCCGTCGATAGGTTCGAAATCGAGCAGGTCGAGCGCGATGATGGTGCCGTCCAGGGCGCCCGACGCGGCACCGCCGGCCCCCGCCGCCCTGGGCGCAAAACGCCGCCGCAGGTACTGGCTCCAGGCCCCCGGCGTGGCGCCGAGGTCGACCACGACCTGCCCGGGCTTGACCAGCCCCAGCACCTCGTCGATCTCCTTCAGCTTGTACGCCGCACGCGCCCGGTAGCCCTCCCGCTGCGCCATCTTCACGTAAGGGTCGGTCAGGTGGTCGTGCAACCACGCCTTGTTGACCTTCTTGCTCTTCGTCTGTGTCTTCATCGGGCGCGGATAATACGGCCATGCCTGCCTTGTCCCTGACCACCTCCGAGCGGCGCCAGATGCGCGCCGATGCCCACCACCTCGACCCGGTGGTGCACGTCGGCGGCGACGGGCTGACCCCTGCCGTGCTGAAAGAGGCCGACGCCGCGCTCAACGCCCACGGCCTGATCAAGGTACGTGTGTTCTCCGACACCCGCGAGGAGCGCGAGTCGCTGTTGGCGGCGCTGGTCGAGGCCTTGAGTGCCGCCCCGGTGCAGCACATCGGCAAGTTGCTCGTGGTCTGGCGGCCGATCCCGCCCAAGGTCAAGGCCGAGCGTGACGACCGGATGCCGGGGCCGCGCACCGTCAAGCTGGTGTCCTTCTCCAAGAGCGGCAACCACCGCGCCACGGTGAAGAAGGTCAAGCTCTTCGGCAACCAACGTGTTGCCGCCGGCGGCGCGATCAAGCGCACCACCACCCGCCAGGTCAGCGCAAAGAAGAAGGCACAAGGACAGGACTAGGTCGCCGGGCCGGCGCCGTCGTCACAGGCGTCGAAGAAGGCGTGACCCGTCCGCTGCCGCTTGGCGAAGTACATCGCCGCGTCCGCCCGCTTGAGCAGCGTGTCGACGGTGCTGCCGTCTTCGGGGTAGATCGCGATCCCGACGCTGGGGCGCACGGTGAACGTGAGTGTGCCGATCTGCAACGGCGCCGAGACGGCGTCGAACAACTTGCGAGCGAGGTGCTGCAGGCGGTCGCGATTCATCGGGTCGGCGATCAGGCAGGCAAACTCATCGCCCCCGAGGCGGCCCACCATGTCCGCAGCTCGCACCGCGCGGGCAAGGCGCATGGCCACGACACACAGCAACTCGTCGCCCACGTCGTGCCCGTGGGTGTCGTTGATCGGCTTGAAGCCGTCGAGATCGAGGTACAGCACGGCCAGAGTGGAGCAGCGCGGTGCCGTATGCGACAACGCCGCCCCGAGCCGCTCGCGAAAGTGGGTGCGGTTCGGCAATGAGGTCAGGCTGTCATGCAGGGCGAGTTGGCGCGCGCGCAGCTCACCCGCCTGGGTACCCGCCAGATCGGCACGCGCCCGGGCCAGGGCGGCGCGTGACTCATGGGTCTCGCGTTCGAGTTGACGCTGGCGGCCGAGCCCGTGCGCCAGGCTCAAGTGCAACTGGTCGAGCGCCGACACGCACTCGATGACACCGAACTGGGCGCGGTCCGCCGCCCCGTTGAGCGGGCGCTCGGACAGACCGTCGGCAAACTGCCGAAGCCGGTGTGTCACGGCGCGGAACAGATCCTCCCAGTCCGCCATCGCGATGTCCTGGCCCGGAATGGCGGCATGCGACGGGTCAGGCGTCGCTTCGGCGGCGTGGTTCCCCTCGCGCCGCGTGGCGTTGACGACCTCGTGGGTGGGCGGGAGCAGCTGAAGCGGCGCCTGCGGTTCGGACGTGAACCGCACTGCGGCCTCACGCGGCGGCCCGTGGGCTGCGTTGTCGTGGTTGCAGGTGGTCACCGCGGACCCCTCAGATCCGCCCCATCAACAAGAGCACGATGATGACAATCACCACGAGACCGATGCCGCCACTCGGCCCGTAGCCCCAGCTCTTGCTGTGCGGCCAGCTCGGAATGGCGCCGATCAGCATTAGGATCAACACGATCAACAGAATGGTTCCCAGGCCCATGAGGGGTTCCTCGGCGATCCCCGAGCGTGAGAATCTCAGCTCGAACAGGACACCGTAGGCAGCGTAGGCGCAGGCCCGGAAAAGTTCGGTGCGCTAGGCAACAGAGCGGTGCGACTTTGTGTCCCGCTGCCGGCCGGGGGTAGAGCGTGAACCGGGGTGCCGTCCTACAAGGGACACTGGTGCGCGCCCACAGCCTTGAGCGGGTGCGGTGCTCAAACTGCAGTCGTTGCATACGGAGCACTGCATGAAGGCCCTGCCACTCGTCCCCGCGCCACGCTACCTCCTCCCGGTGCTGTGCTCCGCGGCGTTGCTGGCACTGGTCATCCTGGTTTTCTACGTGCAACTGCTGCAGGAGTCGGTGGCCCGTGGCGACCGCTTCCGCAGCGAGCAGAGGTTGCTCGATCGCGGCTTGGCCACGAAGGCCGGCCCGGCCATCGCCCGGAGCCAAGGTCAAGCCAAGAGTTGAGCGTAGGCTTTCCTGTCGGCTTCATAACAGCCGCAGGCGGCGGCTTCGAGTCCGGAGCGGTTCAGCACAGTCAGTTGGCCGCGGTGGTACTGGATCAAACCTGCATCGTGCAAGCTGCCCGCCGCCTGGGTGATGCCGACTCGGCGCACTCCCAGCATGTAGGCCAGGAACTCGTGCGTGACACGAAAAGTATCGGCGTGCGCACGATCCTGGCTCATCAACAGCCAGCGCGCCAACCGCGGGCCGATCAGGTGGAAACGCAGGCAGGCGGCGGATCCAGCCAGTTGGGCCATCAACACATAGAGGTAGCGGCTCATCGCGCGCTGCAGTTCGGTGCTCAGTGCCAGCTCGCGGCGAAAAGCAGGAGCGCCGATGCGCCAGGCCGTGCCCGGCCCCTGGACCAGCGCGCGCAAGGGTGAGGTCGTCACACCCAGCGCCAGTTGGGCTCCCAACATGCCTTCGCGTCCGACCATGCCGACTTCGATCGCCGGGCTGCCGTCGATCAACGACACCAGCGAGAAGAAGCCGTCGGTCGGGAAGTAGACATGGCGTGTCACCGTCCCCGCCTCGCACATGATCTCTTCCAGCACGAGCGGCACCGCTTCGCACCGCGACAGCAGCCGCTGCCGCACCGTGCGTGGCAGCAACTCCATCAAGTGGTTCTCGACGCTGGCCAGGAGGCTCTCCGATGAAGGGCCCGCGGCGCGGAGCCAAGGCGGGCAAGCTGCGGATCGGGCGCCGTCGATTGCCGCAGGTCATCCGCTCTCGGGGCGAGTGTGGGGCGCGAGCGCCGCCACGACCGTGTGCCAGCGCACACAGGGCCAAAAGAAACGGTTGGTCAGGGAGCCAGGGTCGACGCCAGGGCCGCGCGCTGCACGGCTCAGACGGACAACTGATCCGGCAGCAGCCGGTCGTACTCTTTCTTGACCACGGCATAACACTCGCAGGTGCGCGCCTCGACCCCGGGGCGGTCCAGTACCGCAATGCGGCCCCGTGCGTAGCGGATCAGCCCGGCCGCCTGCAACTTGAGCGCGGCCTCGGTCACGCCTTCACGCCGAACGCCGAGCATGTTGGCGATCAGCTCCTGCGTCATCACCAATTCGTTGCCCTGCAGCCGATCCAGGCTCAGCAGCAGCCAGCGGCACAACTGCTGGTCGAGCGAGTGATGCCGGTTGCAGACGGCGGTCTGGGCCATCTGCGTGATCAGCGCCTGGGTGTAGCGCAGCATCAGGTGCATCACCGGCCCCGAGCGATTGAACTCGACCTTGATCGCCTGCGCTTCCAGGCGATAGCCCTGGCCCGCGCTCTGCACGACCGCACGGCTGGGCGTCGACTCGCCGCCCATGAAGAGCGAGATGCCCACGATGCCCTCGTGACCGACCACGGCGATCTCCGCCGAGGCGCCGTTCTCCATCACGTACAGCAGCGAGACGATTGCCGTGGTGGGAAAGTAAACGTGGCTCAGCGTCCGGCCGGATTCGTAGAGCACTTGCCCGAGCGGCATCTCGACCGACTCGAGCTGGGGCATCCAGCGCTGCCACTCGGCGCCAGGCAAGGCGGCGATCAGGCGGTTCTGCTTGGGATTCAGCACTTCACTCACACACCACTCCTGAGCCGGCCCGACTCCGGGCCCTGCCGGCGAGATGGTCGGCCTACGCGCGCAGTGTAGACATGCAGGGGCCGACCGTATGTTCGGCAGCGTACAGATGCAGGAGCGGCATCCGCGCAGGTCCGCTCAGCGGTGCAGCGTGCGCGCCGTCAATTCCGCACCGTGGCGGCGCGCCAGGCCAGCGCGGCCACCAGCAGCAGCTTGATGCCGAAGAAGGCGGCGCTCGCCGCGTGCAGTTGGCCGAAGCTCCAGCGGCCGGACCCGGCACGGGCCTCGGCCATCAGGGGTTGCAACACAAAGTAGCCGACGACCGTGCAGAAGAGTGTCGCCAACACGAGCCCGACGCCGAGTCCAAATTGTGATCCCGCGCCTTTGGCGGCCGCGGCCTTGGCCGCTTGTCGCTCGAGCAGCAACAGCACGGCACCGAGGGCGAGGCTGAGGGTGGCCTCGTGTGCCAGCAGCCGACCGATGAAGCGGCCGGCGTCGGGCGCGGCCAGGGTCGAAAATGCGGCCGGTGTGACGACGGCCGCCAGTAGCAACAGGGCGCCGAGCCAGCACGCCGCCAGCAACCGACGCCACCGCGCCATATCACGCATCAGCCGTAACGCACCCCGGTGATCTCGTAGCTCTTGACACCACCGGGCGCCTGCACATCGGCCACGTCGCCCATCTCCTTGCCGATCAGCGCCCGCGCGATGGGGCTGGAGATAGAGATCAGGCCCAGCTTCAGGTCGGCTTCGTCGTCGCCGACGATCTGGTAGGTGACAGCCGTGCCGCTGCTCTCTTCTTCCAGGTCGACCGTGGCGCCAAACACCACCCGACCGTCGGCGTTCAGGTTGGCTGGGTCGATGACCTGGGCCGCGGCGAGCGTGGCTTCGATCTCCAGGATGCGGCCCTCGATGAAACCCTGTTTGTCCTTCGCCGCTTCGTACTCGGCGTTTTCCGACAGATCGCCCTGCGCGCGTGCCTCGGCAATGGCCTGGATCACGGCGTGCCGCTCGACGCCTTTCAGGCGTTGCAGTTCGTCTTTCAGCAATTCGGCGCCGCGGCGCGTGAGGGGGATGGTGGCCATGGGTGCGTTTCCGTCGTCAAAAAGGCAATCCGCCGCAACGTGCGGGCAGGCACGCCAGTGCGGCGGATTCGGATGCAGAAGTCTAGTGCAGTTCAGCGCCCAGCTGCGCGTGCAACTCCTGCAATGAGAGCACCGCCAAGTCGTCGTCGTGCTTGAGCGCTTCGGTCACGGCTTCGCAGCCGGCCATCGTGGTGTAGTAGGTGACGCGGTGCGCGAGCGCCGCGGTGCGGATGTAACGCGAATCGGCGATCGCCGTGCGCGTCTCGTCCACGGTCGTGAACACGAGCTGGATCTCGCCCGCCTTGACCATGTCGGCGATGTGCGGCCGCCCGTCCTTCACCTTGTTCACCGTCTTGACCGGCACCCCGGTGGCCGCAATCGCCGCTGCGGTGCCGCGGGTGGCGACGATGCTGAAGCCCAGGTCGTGCAGGTCGGACGCGACCTTGACCGCGCGGTCCTTGTCTGCGTCCTTCACCGTGATGACGACCGTGCCGCGATCGGGCAGGCGCGAGCCGGCGCCGAGCTGGCTCTTGAGCATCGCCTCGCCGAAGGTCTTGCCCACGCCCATGACCTCGCCGGTCGAGCGCATCTCGGGGCCCAGGATCGGGTCGACGCCGGGGAACTTGTTGAACGGAAAGACGGCTTCCTTGATGCTGAAGTACGGCGGAATCACTTCGCCCGGCTTCTGGCCGTCGCGGCCCCGCTGGTCGGCCAGCTTCTGCCCGGCCATGCAGCGCGCAGCGATCTTGGCCAGCGGCTGCCCCGTCGCCTTGCTCACATAAGGCACCGTGCGCGAGGCCCGCGGATTCACTTCCAACACGTAGACCACGGCGTCGTCGCCTTCGCCCTGGATCGCGAACTGCACGTTCATCAAACCCACGACCTTGAGCGCCTTGGCCATCAGGACCGACTGGCGCCGCATCTCGTCCTGCAACTTTGGCGACAGCGAGTACGGTGGCAGCGAACACGCCGAGTCGCCGCTGTGGATGCCCGCAGCCTCGACGTGTTCCATGATGCCGCCGATCATGACCTCGGTGCCGTCGCCGATGCAGTCGACATCGACCTCGATCGCGTCATCGAGAAAGCGGTCGAGCAGCACGGGTGATTTCTCGCTGACGCGCACCGCCTCTCGCATGTAACGCTCGAGGTCCTTGTCGCCGTGCACGATCTCCATCGCACGCCCACCGAGCACATAGCTGGGGCGGACGACGAGCGGGTAGCCGATCTCGTGCGCCAGCACCAGGGCCGACTCTTCAGTGCGCGCGGTGCGGTTGGGCGGCTGCTTCAGTTGCAGTTCGTGCAACAGCTTCTGGAAACGCTCGCGGTCTTCGGCGATGTCGATCGACTCGGGCGAGGTGCCGATGATCGGCACGCCGGCACGTTCGAGGTCGAGCGCCAGCTTCAACGGCGTCTGGCCGCCGTACTGCACGATCACACCGACCGGTTTTTCCTTGTCGACGATCTCGAGCACGTCTTCCAGCGTCACCGGCTCGAAGTACAGCCGGTCGCTGGTATCGTAGTCGGTCGACACGGTTTCGGGGTTGCAGTTGACCATGATGGTCTCGTAGCCATCGTCGCGCAAAGCGAGCGCGGCATGCACGCAGCAGTAGTCGAACTCGATGCCCTGGCCGATGCGGTTCGGCCCTCCCCCCAACACGATGATCTTCTTGCGGTCGGTCGGCTCAGCCTCGCACTCTTCTTCGTAGGTGGAGTACATGTAGGCAGTCTGGGTCGCGAACTCGGCCGCACAGGTGTCGACCCGCTTGTAGACCGGACGCACGCCGAGCGCATGGCGTACGGCGCGCAACTCGTGCTGGTTCGTGCCCATCAGCTTGGCCAGGCGCTTGTCGGAAAAACCCTTGCGCTTGAGGTGGCGCATCTCGTCCGCGCTCAGGCTGGCCAGCGTGCGCGCCGCCACCGCCTGTTCCGTCTGGATGATCTGCTCGATCTGGGCCAGGAACCAGGGGTCGATCGCGGTCTCTTCGAAGATCTCGTCGAGTGACATGCCGATGCGGAAGGCATCGGCCACGAAAAGGATGCGCTCGGGGCCGGCCTCGCCGATCTCCTCGACGATTTCCTCGCGGTCGGTGCTGCGTTCGGTCAGCCCATCGATGCCGGTTTCCAGCCCGCGCAGGGCCTTCTGGAAGCTTTCCTGGAAGGTGCGGCCCATTGCCATCACTTCGCCCACGCTCTTCATCTGCGTCGTGAGATGCGGGTCGGCGGCAGGGAATTTCTCGAACGCGAAGCGCGGGATCTTGGTGACGACGTAGTCGATGCTGGGCTCGAAGCTCGCCGGCGTGGCGCCGCCGGTGATGTCGTTGCGCAACTCGTCGAGCGTGTAGCCGACCGCCAGCTTGGCGGCCACCTTCGCGATCGGGAAACCCGTCGCCTTGGACGCAAGCGCCGACGAGCGCGACACCCGCGGGTTCATCTCGATCACGACCATGCGGCCGTCCCTCGGGTTGATCGCGAACTGCACGTTCGAGCCGCCGGTGTCGACGCCGATCTCGCGCAGGATCGCGATGCTGGCGTTGCGCAGCAGCTGGTATTCCTTGTCGGTCAGCGTTTGCGCCGGCGCGACGGTGATCGAGTCGCCGGTGTGGATGCCCATCGGGTCGAGGTTCTCGATCGCGCAGACGATGATGCAGTTGTCGACGCGGTCGCGCACGACCTCCATCTCGAACTCTTTCCAGCCGATCAGGCTCTCTTCGATCAGCAGTTCCTTCGTCGGCGAAAGGTCCAGCCCGCGTTTGCAGATCTCTTCGAATTCGTCCGGGTTGTAGGCGATGCCGCCGCCGGTGCCGCCGAGCGTGAAGCTCGGGCGCACGACCATCGGGAACCCGGTGCCGCCGATCTCGGCCGTGATGCGCTTCTGCACCGCGAGCGCTTCTTCCATCGTGTGGGCGATGCCGCTCTTGGCCGATGCCAGGCCGATGCCGGTCATCGCATCCTTGAACTTGAGCCGGTCTTCGGCCTTGTCGATCGCCTTCTCGTTCGCACCGATCATCTCGACGCCGTACTTCGCCAGCACGCCGTGCTGGTGCAGCTCGAGCGCGCAGTTCAGCGCCGTCTGCCCGCCCATGGTCGGCAGCACGGCGTCGGGCCGCTCCTTGGCGATGATCCTCTCGACCACCTGCCAGGTGATGGGTTCGATGTACGTCACGTCCGCCATCTCGGGGTCCGTCATGATCGTCGCCGGATTGCTGTTGACGAGGATGACGCGGTAGCCCTCTTCGCGCAGCGCCTTGCAGGCCTGCGCGCCCGAGTAGTCGAACTCGCAGGCCTGGCCGATGACGATGGGCCCGGCACCGATGATGAGGATGCTTTTCAGGTCACTGCGCTTGGGCATGGATTCGTTCTTTCATCAGCGCGGTGAAACGGTCGAACAGGGTGCCGATGTCGTGGGGCCCGGGCGACGCCTCGGGGTGGCCCTGGAAGCAGAACGCCGGCCGGTCGGTGCGCACCAGACCTTGCAGCGTGCCGTCGAACAAGGACACGTGGGTGGGGCGCAGGTTTGCCGGAAGCGTGGTCTCGTCGACCGCGAAGCCGTGGTTCTGGCTCGTGATGCTCACACGACCGCTGTCGAGGTCTTTCACCGGGTGGTTGGCGCCGTGGTGGCCGAACTTCATCTTGAAAGTCTTGGCGCCCGACGCCAGCGCCAGGATCTGATGTCCCAGGCAGATGCCGAAGGTCGGGATGCCGGTATCGATCAGCGTGCGCGTGGCCGCGATCGCGTAATCACAGGGTTCGGGGTCGCCGGGGCCGTTGCTCAGGAACACGCCGTCGGGCTTGAGCGCCAACACGGTCGCGGCGTCCGCCTGCGCCGGGACCACCGTGACGCGGCAGCCGCGGCTCGCCAGCATGCGCAGGATGTTGCGCTTGACGCCAAAGTCGTAAGCCACGACGTGGAACTTCGGGTCGACGAGGCGCCCATGGCCGCTGCCGAGCGTCCATTCGGTCTCGAGCCACTCGTAGGCTTGGCGAGTGGAGACGACCTTCGCCAGATCCTGGCCCGTCATCGAGGGCGCGGTGCGGGCCTCGGTGACTGCCGCCGCGGCGTCTGCGTCGGTGAGGGTGTGGCCGACGGGGAAGGCCACGATGCAGCCGCTCTGCGCGCCCGAGGTGCGCAGCACGCGGGTCAGCCGGCGGGTGTCTACGTCGGCGATGGCCACCGTACCTTCGCGCGCCAGGTACTCGGCGAGCGTGGCGGTCTGGCGGAAGTTGGATGCCCGCACCGGCAGATCGCGGATGACGAGGCCGGCAGCGTGGACCCGGCCCGCTTCCACGTCTTCGTCATTGACACCGGTGTTGCCGATGTGCGGGTAGGTCAACGTGACGATCTGGCGGCAGTAGCTCGGGTCGGTCAGGATTTCCTGGTAACCGGTGAGCGCCGTATTGAAGACCACTTCACCGACGGTCGAGCCGGCAGCGCCGATCGAAGTGCCCCGGAAGAGGGTGCCGTCTGCAAGGGCGAGCAGGGCTGGAGGCAGTACGGGCAGCAAAAAAAGCTCCGGTTTGCGCACCCAGCTCACGCCCCGCCGGGCGGGGCCGGCAGGCTTCGAGTCGGGGGAAACTGAAGGCTAGTTTCGCTGGGTTGCGGGGTGGCAAGTAAACCTCGGGATTGTATGCGAGGCCATCCGCGCGAAGCCCTTGGTAGCACCGCGCGCCTGCATGCCATCGCGCCAGGGAACTTAGAATGCGCTGCCGGGTCTGATCCGGCGAATCAACTTCTGGAGGTTCCATGAACGACCGAGTGCAACCCTTCCCCGGCAGTGCCGGCTCAGGCGCGCTCAGCGCCGACCGCAACCGCGTCCTGCGCAACACCTATTGGCTGCTGGCACTGTCGCTCGTGCCGACGGTGCTGGGGGCATGGGTGGGTGTGTCCACGGGTCTGATGAACGCGATGGGCGCTGGCCTGTCGATGATCGTCTTCCTCGGCGGCGCCTTTGGCTTCATGTACGCGATCAACAAGACCAAGGACTCGTCCACCGGCGTGGCCGTGTTGCTAGGCTTCACCTTTTTCATGGGCTTGTTCCTGTCGCGCCTCGTCGGGCAGGTTCTGGGTTTCCGCAACGGCGGCTCGCTCGTGATGACGGCCTTCGGCGGCACGGCCGTGGTCTTCTTCACGATGGCCACGCTGGCGACGGTGATCAAGCGCGACCTCTCGGGCATGGGCAAGTTCCTGACCGTCGGCGCGGTGATCCTGTTCTTCGCCTTCATCGTCAACTTCTTCGTCCAGTCGTCGGCGCTGATGATCACGTTGCTGGTGCTGTGCCTGGGCATCTTCTCGGCTTTCATGCTGTACGACATCAAGCGTGTCGTCGATGGTGGCGAGACCAACTACATCACCGCCACGCTGGCGATCTACCTGGACATCTTCAACGTGTTCCAGAGCCTGTTGGCCTTGCTCGGCATCTTTGGCGGCGAGCGCGACTGAGCGGCACCCCCGCGACATGAACAAGGCCCCGCTCGCGGGGCCTTGTTGTTTCAGGCGAGGTCGAACACCGCCAGGCTTTCGACGTGGGCCGTATGGGGGAACATGTTCACCACGCCGGCATGGGTGCAGCGGTAGCCTGCCTGGTGCACCAGCAAGCCGGCGTCGCGCGCCAAAGTGGCTGGGTTGCAGCTCACATAGACGATGCGGCGCGGGGCGCGCCAGCCGACCGCCGGCGCGGCAGGCACCTCGGCCAGCGCCTTGACCAGTGCGAAAGCCCCTTCGCGCGGTGGGTCGACGAGCCAGCATGACACGCCTTCGATTGCCACCAGATCGCCCGCAGTGACCTCGAACAAGTTGCGGACCTCAAAGCGGGTGCGCGCCGACAACCCGTTGCGGGCCGCATTGAGTTGCGCCCGTTCGACGAGTGCGGCGCTGCCTTCGATGCCGATGACTTCCCGCGCGCGCGTTGCCAGCGGCAGGGTGAAGTTGCCGATGCCGCAGAACCAGTCGATGACCCGCTCTTGCGGCCGCGCGCCGAGCAATCCAAGTGCACGTGAAACCAGAACGCGGTTGATGCTCGGGTTGACCTGCGTGAAGTCGGTCGGCCGGTACGGCATCGTCACGCCGAAGTCGGGCAGCGCGTAGGCCAGATCCCGTCCGCCGTCTTCGAGCAGGTGCACCGTGTCCGGCCCCTTCGGCTGCAGCCACCACTGCACCGCATGTTGCCTGCCGAAGGCGGCGAGGCGATCGCGGTCCGCCGGCGTCAGGGGCTCGAGGTGCCGGAGCACGAGTGCGGTCACCTCATCGCCCATCGCGAGTTCGATCTGCGGCAGTCGGTCGCGTTGGTCCATGGCACCGACCAGCTGGCGCAGCGGGAGCAGGAGCGCGCTCACCTCCGGCGGCAACACCGCGCACACCGACATGTCGGCCACGTAGCGCGACTTGCGTTCATGGAAGCCGACCAGCACCACACCTTTCTTCGCGACGTAGCGCACCGACAGCCGGGCACGGTAGCGGTAGCCCCACGCCGGCCCCTCGATCGGGCGCAGCACCTGCTCGGGCCGCACCTTGGCAAGGTGCCACAGGTTGTCCTCGAGCACACGCTGCTTGACGGCCACCTGCGCCGCCGGGTGCAGGTGCTGCATCTTGCAGCCGCCGCAGGCGCCGGCGTGCAAGCCGAAGTGCGGGCAAGCCGGCTGCACGCGCTGCGCGCTCTCGCGCTCGAGCGCGCTCACCTGTCCCTGCTCCCACTGGTTCTTGCGCCGATGGACCTGCACCTGGACCCGCTCGCCCGGCAATGCCCCTTCGATGAAGACGACCTTGCCGTCGGCCCGTCGTGCGACGCCCTGGCCTTCGATGTCGAGTGACTCGACTTCGAGCGCGTCGCTGCTTTGGTTCATGCGCCGATTATCCGTTCGCAAATGCGGCGGGCCGCCCGACGGCGGCCCGCGAAAGCCCCGTTGGCGACTGCGTCAGTTGGTCTTGACGTAGTCGGAGACGACTCGCCAGCGTGCATCCTGCAACTGAGACATGCGCGACGCGTCGCTGCCCAGGCGCTTGGTGGCACTGAAAGTCATCTCGGAACTGCCGAAGATGTCGGGCGGGATCACCATCGTCTCCATGGCCTTGACGAAGGAGTCGGTGCTGAGGTTCGTGCCCGCTTTTTGCGCCGCGCGCAGGAAGGCATCGATCGCGAGATAGCCATAGACCGAGAACACGGTCGGGTCGTCGGTGTACTTGGTCTTGTACTTGGTGGCCCAGAAACGGATCGGCTGCGACGCCTCGTCGAGGTACGGGTTCTGCACCGCCATCGTCGCGTACAGCCCGTCCATCGCCTTGCCGCCCAGCTTGTGGATCAGGTCGGTGTAGGCGGCACTGGAGCCTAGGAAGACCGGATTGAACCCGGTCTTGCGGCTCTCGCCGATGGTGCCGATCGTCTCGCGGATGATGGTGCCGAGCACGACGAGGTCGCAGCCCGCCGCCTTCATCTTGGCGACCTGCGACGAGAAGTCGGTCGCGCCGCGCTTGAAGGAGGTCTTTTCGGTGAACTCCATGCCGACGGCCTTCAAGCCCGCCTCGCCCCCGCGCAGGACCTCGAGCCCGAACTCGTCGTCCTGGTAGATCGTGCACACCTTCTTTGCGTTCTTCTCCTTCACCAGTTTGGGCAATGCGATGCGCAGTTGCTCGTAGTACGTGGTGGCGAAGGCGAACTTGAGCCGGTGGAAGGGCTCGTACATCTCGCGCGCAGCGGTGACCGGGAAGAAGTTGATCACGTTCTTCTCGAACTGCACCGGCATCGCCGCCATGTTCTGCGCCGTGCCCAGGTGTGCCACCATGGCGAAGATCTTTTCCTGGTTGACGAGCTTCTGGGCCGCCAGCACCGCCTTGCGCGGGTCGTAGGCCGAGTCCTCGATCAGCAGCTTGAGCTTGCGGCCGTGGATGCCACCCTGCTCGTTGACCTCGTCGACGCGCAGCATCATGCCCAGGCGGATCTGCTTGCCGAAGCCGGCCAGCGGGCCCGACAGATCCTGGATCGAACCGATCGTGATTTCGGTCTTGCTCACCCCTTGCTGTGCGTTCGCCGCAAGACAGCTCAGCGCAAGCGCAAGGCCGGGAATCAGCAGCTTGGTCGTCTTCATCGGCAGGCTCCTCAAGGGTTCGGTTGCGCTGTGCGAGGCTCGCGCCGGCACAGGAACAGCCGTGCCGATGCTAGCGTCGGCGCCAGCGACGGACCTAATCGGAAACGATGACATTGGGCCGGGCGGGGCGCTCGGCACCCGGCCGCCCTGCGTCTACCGCGGCGGCAGCAGTTTGGCTGGGTCGACCGGCTTGCCCAGGCGCCGGATCTCGAAGTGCAGTTGCACCCGCTCGGCGTCGCTCGAACCCATGTCGGCGATGCGCTGGCCGCGCCGCACCGGTTCGTCGTCCTTGACCAGCAGCGCCTGGTTGTGCGCGTAGGCCGTGAGGTAGGTGTTGTTGTGCTTGACGATCACCAGGTTGCCGTAGCCGCGCAGGCCCGATCCGGCGTAGACGACACGCCCGTCGGCCGCCGCCAGCACCGGGTCACCGGCCTTGCCCGAAATGGCCAGGCCCTTGTTGCGGGCCTCGTCGAAGCCGCTCAGCACCGCGCCCGTGGCCGGCCAGAGCCAGTTGATGTCGTCGTCAGGGCCGCGCGGGGGCAGCGCGGCCGGCGCCACCGGCGTGGCCGCCGCCGCAACAGGCGCCACCGCCGTGGCGGCCGCGCCTGACGCTGCCGGCGCTGCCGCGGAAGCCGGCGCCGATGCGGCACGGGGGTCGAGCGGCCGCGTTTCGACGCGGCCCGTCGGTGCCACCGGCCGTGCCACGGCGATGGTGGGATCCACGCCCGGGGGCGCGACGCGCAGAACCTGGCCCACCTCGATCAGGTTGGCGTTCTCGATGTTGTTCCAGCGCGCGATGTCGCGCCAGTTCTGCCCGGTCTCGAGCCCGATGCGCAACACGGTGTCGCCCGGTTTGACGGTGTAATAACCTGGCTTGCCGGCGTTCTCGGCCCCCAGGGGCAACTTGAGGGCGGGGTCGGTGATGGTCGGCGCTGGTATTGGCTCTGCCGGCGCCGGTGCAGCCGCTGCCACCGGGGGCGTGCGGGGGGCCGCGGCGGAGCGGTCTTCGACGGGCGCACGTGTGCTTGACGCGGCGCAGCCCACCAGCAACGCGGCCATCGCGGCCACAGCAGCGATTTCAGCCTGGCGCAAGCGGCCCATCAACGTCGTTCTTTCCATCGCCATCTCAGTCGACGCCGGATTTTAGGGGGACGAAATGGACCGCGTCGTGTGAACTGCGGCGGAAGCCGTCAGGGTGGCGATCCACCACGAGCAGCATCTGCCCGCCATCGCTCGGGCTGTGCATCGGCGCCACCAGCCGACCGCCGACCGCGAGTTGTTCCAGCCACGCCGAAGGCAACTCGTCCCCGCCAGCCGCCGCAAGGATGCAGTCGTAGGGCGCGTTCGGCGCGTGACCGTGGCGGCCGTCGCCGTAGACGAGGCGCAGGTTGTTTCCCGCCAGGCCCGCCAGATTCGCGCGCGCCTTGTCGTACAGGGGTGCCAGGCGCTCCACCGACACCACACGCACCGAGAGCAGCGACAGCAGCGCCGCCTGGTAACCACACCCGGTGCCGATCTCGAGAACCCGCCCGAGCGCAGCCTGGCCGGGCGAACGCGCCGGCGCGCGCTCGACGAGCAAAGCGAGCATGCGGGCCACCACCGAGGGCTTGGAGATCGTCTGCCCGAGGCCGATCGGCAGGCTGGTGTCTTCGTAGGCCTGGTTGGCCAGGGCGCTGTCGACAAAACGATGGCGCGCCACCTGACCGAGTGCCGCGAGCACCGGTTCGCAACGAACGCCTTCGGCACGAATCCGCTCGACCATGCGCGCACGCACCGCTGCAGAATCGAGTCCCAGCCCGGCCGGCGCAGGCTGTCGCGTCGCGTCGGCTGCGGCTTCGTGGACAGGCCGCTGCGGCCTCAGCAATCGCTGAGGGGCCTGGCCGGGGGACGGCGCCACGCGGTCCAGCCGCAGCGGGAAGCGCGACGGCTGCCGCGCCGGGCCCGGTGTGTCTTCGCTCACGGGCCGACGCCGCGCACGGCCTGCGCCCAGCTGGCGGCCTGGGCGTGGTCGGTCAAGTCGACCTGCAGCGGTGTGATCGATACGCAGCCGCTGGCGGTAGCATGGAAGTCGGTGCCCTCACCCGCCTCGCGTGCGTCGCCGGCGGGGCCGATCCAGTAGATCGCTTCGCCGCGCGGGCTGGTCTGGCGGATCACGGCCTCGCTCGCATGGCGCCGGCCGAGCCGCGTCACCACGCGCGGCAGTTGCACCGCGTCGGGCCGGTTCGGGATGTTGACGTTCAGGAGCCAGGGGCCGGGCCGGGCCGACGCGAGCACCTGTTCAATGACCGCGCGCGCGGCCGTGGCAGCAGCGTCGATCTCACCCCAGCCCTTCTCGACCTGCGAGAACGCGATCGCCGGAATGCCGAAGAGGTAACCTTCCATCGCCGCCGCGACAGTGCCCGAATAGAGCGTGTCGTCGCCCATGTTGGCGCCGTTGTTGATGCCCGAGAGCACCAGGTCCGGGCGCTCCGGAAGCAAGCCGGTGAGCGCCACGTGCACGCAGTCCGATGGCGTGCCGTTGACGACCCGAAAGCCTTTCACGCGCTCGCCCTGGGCTTCGAAGACCGACAAGGGCCGGTTCAGCGTCAGCGCGTTCGATGTCCCGCTGGCGTTCTGCTCCGGCGCGATCACGTCGATCTGGCCGAGGCCCTCACAGGCGCGAACCAGGGCGGCGAGGCCCGGCGCGAGGTAGCCGTCGTCGTTGGCAATCAGGATTCGCATCGAGCGATTGTAGGGAGTCGACCACCAGGCGCCTGCAGCCGGGCGCGCGGCTCCTTATCATCGTCAACGACCGTGGACAGACAAGGAGACCGACGATGAAAGCCTGGTTGTGCGAATCGCTCGAAGGCATCGGCGCAATGCGGTGGCAAGACCTGCCCACGCCGGCGCCGGGGCCCAACGAAGTGCGGGTCGCCGTGCGCGCAGCGAGCCTGAACTTCCCGGACTTGTTGATCGTTGAAGGCAAGTACCAGGTCAAGCCTACGCTGCCCTTCGTGCCCGGCGCAGAGTTCGCGGGCCTCGTCGACGCCGTGGGCAGTGGCGTGTGCCACCTGAAGATCGGCGACCCGGTGGCCGCGATCGGCAGCACCGGCGGTTTCGCCACCCACGCCTGCGTCGACGCAGCGCAGGCGATGCGGTTGCCTTCGGCTTTCCCGCTCGAGGACGGTGCAGCCTTCGCTTTCACCTACGGCACTGCGCACCACGCACTGATGGATCGCGCCGCACTGCGCGCGGGCGAGACCGTGCTGGTGCTCGGTGCCGCAGGCGGCGTCGGCACTGCCGCGCTGCAGGTCGCCAAGGCCGCCGGTGCACGTGTGATCGCTGGTGTGTCGAGCGACGAGAAGGCCCGGCGCTGCCTCGAGATTGGCGCCGACGCGACGCTGAACTACGCCACGCAGCCCGTGCGCGAGACGCTCAAGGCGCTCACCGGCGGCAAGGGCCCCGACGTGGTGCTTGACCCGGTCGGCGGCGACCTGGCCGAACCGGTGTTCCGGTCGATTGCCTGGCGCGGCCGCTACCTGGTGGTCGGCTTCGCACAAGGGGGCATCCCGGCGCTGCCGTGGAACCTCGCGCTGCTGAAAGGGGTGGCGATCGTCGGCGTCTTCTGGGGTGACTTCGTCCGACGCGAGCCCAAGGCCTTCGGGCAGGGCGTGACACAGCTCGTCGAGTGGCATGCCGAGGGCAAGGTCAAACCGGTGATCGATCGGAAGATGCCGATGTCGGAACTGCCCGCAGCCTACGCACTGATGGGAACACGGCGCGTCACCGGCAAGCTCCTGCTCGTCAACGATTGACGCCGCCACCGCCAATCCGGGGGGGTACGGCGGCACGGGGTTCTGCGATAGCATCGACTTTCAGCGGCAACGGCCCGCTGCAAGGGTTCCCCGCATGGCCGTCAAGGTCCTCATCCTCGAAGACAACCCCGTCGCGCGAAGCTTTCTGTGCCGCGTCGTGCGTGAGAGTTTCAGCGACGCCAACCTGATCACCGAAGCCGGTGACCTCGAAACGGCGCGCCGCCACATTGCCGCCACCCGCGCCGGCAACGGCGCGCCGGCCACCGAGGCCTACAAGCTCGTCCTCGTCGATCTCGAACTGCCCGATGGCAACGGCATGGAGTTGCTGACCGAACTGACGGGCTACCCCGCAACCAAGATCGTCACCACGCTGTATTCCGACGATGACCACCTCTTCCCGGCGTTGCAGTGCGGCGCCGACGGCTACCTGCTGAAGGAAGACCGCTTCGAAGTGCTGGTGGAAGAACTGCAGAAGATCGTGCGGGGGCAGCCGCCCCTGTCCCCGGCGATCGCGCGCCGGCTGCTCACGCACTTCCGCCACGGTTCGGGCGCCGGCGAGGCGCCCGACTCGGGGGGCTTCACCACGCCCGGCGGCTTCGCCACGAGCCGCCCGGTGCCGATGGAAAGGCCGCTCGAGTGCGAGCGACTGACCCCGCGCGAAAGCGAGGTCCTGACCTACCTGAGCAAGGGATTCACGATCAAGGAGATCGCGAACCTGATGGGGATCAAGTGGTTCACGGTCAACGACCACATCAAGTCGATCTACAAGAAGCTCAACGTCTCGAGTCGCGCCGAGGCCGCCGTACTGGCCAGCAAACAGGGTCTGGTCTGATCGGCGGCTGAAGCGCAGCACCGTCGCGCAGCACCTGCCGATGGCCGACAACAGCCCCCTCCCCCCCGCGCCGACCCAGCCGGGCGCGCACGAAGGCGCCGAAGGCGAGGGCCGGTCTCCCCTCTTGGGCAGCGACCTGGCGCGCTCGGGACGCCACGACCCGGTGCGCTGGATGGGCTGGAGGCTGCGCCTGCTCGTGCTGGCCACGCTCGTTGGCTGCGTCGGCACGCTCCTGCTGATGCGCACGGTCGCCGCCACGCCCACCATCGAGGCGGTCTGGCGCGCCGACGTGAACGATCGTGTCGTGCTAGCAGCCAGCGGCGAACCCGCGCTGCAAGACCACATCGGCCGGGTGCTGACCGGTGTCATCGGCCGCGACCAGGTGCTGCGGCGTGTCAACGACGCCGTGCTCCAGCGCGCGCCACGCTGGACCGTAGACGACGAAAACCGACACCGCCTGGTCGAGATGCACCGCTCGCTCGGCGCAGCCTTCAGCAGCGGACCAGTGATGTTGCAGTTCGACGGCCAGGAACTGGTCGAAGTCCAACCTCGCCCAAGGGGCATCGGCGGGCTTGGCCTGCTGTTCTGGCCGCTGGCGGCCTTGGCGCTGCTCGTCTACCTCATCGGCGCCGTCGTCTGGCTCGTCAAGCCGCAACTGCGCAACGCGCTCTACGCCTTGATTGCGCTTTGCCAGGCCGCCAACCTGCTCTACATCGCACTCGAGTCCGCACGCGGCCTGGTGTTGCCGGGTTTCATCGTGGCCCAGGACTTGTGGCTGCGCATGGCGCTGGACATGGTGACGGCGGCGGCGATCGTGCATTCGGTGTCGCTGTACCCCAAGGCCTTGCAACGCGGCGGCTGGATCGCCACCGGCGCGTGGCTAGTCGCCGCGTGTGCCCTTTCCTACGCGCGCTTCGGCCCCACCGATCACGGCTGGTGGTGGGCCCAGGGCGGCATCGTCGCACTCGGCTTTGCATCGATCGGGGTGCTGAGCCTGTCCTACAGGCTAGAGCCCAACCCCTTCGTGGCGATGTTGCGCCGCTTCGGCTTCGTGACGATGGGATCGTTGTCGCTGCTCACGCTCGCGGTCGCTGCCGCGAGCAGCGTACCCGGCGTGCAGCACCGCGTGGCCGAAGTCGGCTCGGTGGTCTGGTACGTCTTTTTTGCCTTCTTGCTGCTGCTCATGCCCTTCATGGCGCGGTCGAGCCAGTTGCTGCGCGAGTTCACCTTGCTCGCCGGCATCAGCACCGTGGCGACCTCGCTCGACCTGATCTTCGTCGCCATCTTCTCCTTCGGCCAGTTCACCTCGCTCACGCTGTCGGTGTTCTTGTCGCTCGGGGTCTACGCCGGAGCACGCCAGTGGATCCTGGACCAGCTTACGGGCAGCAACGTGCTCACGCTGGAGCGCAGCTTCGAGCGCCTCTACAGCGTGGCGCGGCAGGTCGCGGCGCGCCCGGATCAGCATGGCCCGCTGATGGAAGGCCTGTTGCGCGACCTCTTCGACCCGCTGGAGGTGGTGAAAGTCCAGCGCGCGCCGAGCAGGCCCCGGGTGGTCGGCGACGGCTCGGCGCTGCTGGTGCCGATGCCCCGCGCAAGCGGCGCACCGGCCACCGACGACCCCCGTTCCCAGGCCTGGGTGCTGCGTTTTGCGCGCCGTGGCAAACGCATCTTCACCGAGGCCGACGCGCGCCTGGCGAACCGCGTGGCCGAACAGTTGCGCCGCGCGGTCGCCTACGACCAGGCGGTCGAGCGCGGCCGCAGCGAAGAGCGCCTGCGCATCGCTCAGGACCTGCACGACGACATCGGCGCGCGCCTGCTGACGCTGATGTACCGCGCCCAGACCCCCGAAATCGAAGACTACGTCCGCAACACCCTGAAGGATCTGAAGACGCTGACACGGGGCCTGGCGGCGACCGAACACCGCCTGTCGCATGCGGCGGCGGAATGGAAGGCCGACATCGCGCAGCGCCTGACCGCGGCGCACATAGAACTGGCGTGGTCGTTCTCCTACGACCACGACACGACCTTGACGGTGGTGCAGTGGTCGGCGCTGACGCGCGTGCTGCGCGAACTGGTGACGAACACGATCTACCACGCGCAGGCGCGGCGGGTCGAGATCGAGGCGTCACTCGACAAGGGCTTCCTGTCGCTCGCGATCACTGACGACGGGATCGGCCGCGATCCGCCTTCCTGGGCCCACGGTCTGGGGCTGGGCGGCGTGCGCAAGCGTGTCAAGCTGCTCGGCGGCGAGGTGCGCTGGCGCGAAAACAGCCCCCAAGGCATCCGCTGCGACGTGCGTGTGCCGGGGTTGTCCGATCGCGCGGCCGCGCCGTCAACGCCTGACGGCTGAAGTCACGGCAAGTTCTCGCGCAGCACGATACTGATGCGTACCGGCTCGACGCCACCCAGCGCAGCGCGCCCGTCACGCAGGTTGGTGAGGATGCGTACGCAATCGAGGATCATCGTCTGCGGATCCTGGTTGATGAGCGCGTCGAGTGTCCCGTCGACGAGCAGCGCGCGGGTCTCGGGCGTCAGGCCGTGCGCAACGAAGACCGGCCGCATGCCACGCTGATGCGCTTTCAGAGCACGGCCCACACCCTCGGCACCACCACCGATGTTGTAGAGCGCGACCAGGTGCGGATGCTCGCGCAACAGCGTGCGCGCGAGCCTGTAGTTGGTCTCGGCGTCGTCGAGCCCCTCGCGCACACCGACGACGCGCAGCGCCGGGAACTCCTCTTCGATCAGGCGCAGGAAGCCCATCTCGCGTTCCTCGTGCCCGCGGTAGCTGAGCGAGCCCGCGATCATCGCCACCGGCCCGGTGCGCCCGGCCAGGAACCGCCCGATCAGCAGCGCCGCGGTGCGGCCGGCGCCGCGGTTGTCCATGCCGACGTAGGCCTCGCGCCGTGACTGCGTCAGGTCCGAGATCAGGGTCACGACGTGCACGCCGCGCTCGGCAAGCTGGCCTACCGCCTCGCGCACACGGGGGTGTTCCAGCGCCATGAAGGCCAGCCCCTGCGCACGGCGGCCCTGCCGCAGCAGCGCGGTGCCCACACTTGCCGGGTCGAAGCTGTCGATGAAGACGACGCGGCATTGCACGTTGTAGGGCGCCAGCGCCGGAGCGCAGCCCCGGATCAACTCGCCGAGCTGGCGCAGGAACCGGTTCGTGCCTGCCGGCAGCAGGAACACGATCTCCATCGGTGCCGGCTGCAGCGTACGCCAGAGCTCGGCCTCGGGCAGGTAGTCGAGCGCTGCGGCTGCCTTGATCACACGCTGTGCCGTCGTCGGCCGCACACGCAGCCGGCCGTGCAGCACACGGTCCACCGTGGCGGTCGAGACGCCGGCCGCCTGCGCGATGTCGACGATCCGGCTCCGCGCTACCAATCCATCAGAATCCATCATGAATCCGGTTTGTTGTCGTGGCGGCGTATGGATACGATCGGGTCAGGTGTGCAACGACACATCAAATTACATCATTCCTGACCAGGAGACAACATGACCGCTTCGCGCCTGACGTTTTCCCGCCGCCCCCTGATCGCCTCGCTGGCCGCCGCGCTGCTGACCCTGGGCACCGCCGCGCAGGCGCAGAAGGAGTTCCGCTACGGCCACATGAACCCGCCCACCAGCGCCGCGGGCATGCAGGCCAACTGGCTCGCCGAGGCGATCGCCAAGAACACCGGCGGCCAGATCAAGGTTGCGGTCTATCCCTCGTCGCAACTGGGCAAGCTGCAGGAATTGGCCGAAGCCGTGTCGACCGGCACGATCGCGCTGTCGCACAACACCGCGGCAGGCATCGGCTCGCTCTACGAGCCCTTCGCCGCGCTCGACACACCCTACCTGTACCGCGACGTCGACCATCTGATGAAGGTCGTGGACGTCAACTCGCCGGTGATGAAGTCGCTCAACGAGGGACTGGTCAAGGCCGCCGGTGTGCGTGTGCTGTACGCCTATTACTTCGGCACGCGCCAGTTGACCACCAACAAGGCGGTGCGCACGCCCGCCGACCTGTCGGGCCAAAAGATCCGCGCGATCCCGTTCCCGATTTATATGACGACGGTGGAGGCGATGGGCGCGGTGCCGGTGCCGGTGGATTGGGCCGAGGTGCCCACCGCGCTGGCCACCGGCAAGGTCCAGGGCCAGGAGAACCCGGTCAACGTCGTGCTGTCGTCCAAGCTCTACGAGACCCAGTCGCACCTGATGCAGACCGGGCACATCATGAACGCGCAGGTGATCGTCATCAACGAAAAGGCGTGGCAGGAACTGAGCCCCGCGCAGCGTGAGCAGGTCTCGGCCGCCGCGGCGGACGTGCGCAAGCGCGCGACCGACATGGTGCGCCAGTCCGAGGCCGACGAGACCGCCAAGCTCAAGGAGCTGAAGATGAACGTCATCGGCCCGGCCGAGGGCCTGGACCTGGTGGCGTTCCGCACCGCCACGCGCAAGGCGGTGGACCAGAAGTTCGGCGCCAAGTTCGGCGACCTCTACAAGTCGATCGAAGCCGTCCGCTGATGGACGCGTCCGCTACGCCGGCCGGCCCGCGGGTGCCGGCCGGGCCGCTGCGCCCGTGGCTGCTGCCGCTGTGCCGCGGTTTCGAGTGCGTCGCGATGGCGATGCTGGTCGTCACCACCACGGCCATCATGGTCGAAGTGTTCGCGCGTGGGCTCTTCAATGTGGGACTGCCCGGCGCCGGCGAGGTCGCCAAGTTCGCCGGCCTGGCGCTGATCTTCCTCACCGTGCCGCTGCTGCTGGCGCACGATGCGCACGTCAAGGTCGACATGTTCTCGGCCCGCGCGCGCGGCCTGCCCAAGCGGGTGCTGGACGTGTGCAACGAGCTCTCGACGCTCGCCTTCTGCGTGCTCTTCCTCGTCGGCTGCTGGTGGTTTATGCAGCGCGCGGCGCGCTTCTCGACACCCGCGCTCGAGATCCCGAACATCGTGTACTACCTGCCGGCGATCGCCGGCATGGTGCTGACGACACTGGTAGCCGCCGACCGCGTGCTCGGTCTGCTGAGCGGCCGCACCACACGCCCCGACGAGGCACGGCCATGCTGAGCCTGACTGCGACCATCCTCTTCTTCGTGCTGCTGCTGGCCGGCGCGCCGGTGGCCATCGCGCTCGGCCTCGGCTCGGCGCTGGCGCTGTGGTGGTTCGACATGCCGCTGGCGGTGATCGCGCAGCGCATCGTCAACTCGCTCGACTCGACCACGCTGCTCGCGGTGCCGATGTTCATCTTCGCCGCCGCGCTGTTCAGCGTCACCGGGCTGACGACGCAGCTCTTCGACTTCATCCGCATGCTGATCGGCCGTATCCGGGGCGGGCTGGGCTACGTCACCGTGCTCACGCACCTGGTCTTCTCGGGCGTGTCGGGGGCGGCGCTGGCCGACATCGGCGCGCTCGGCAAGATCCAGATCAACATGATGCGCGAGCAGGGCTACAAGGACCGCTTCTCCGCCGGGATCTGCATGGCCGCGGCGACGCTGGGGCCGATCTTCCCGCCGTCGATCCCGCTCGTGATCTTTGCGATGGCAGCCGAGATCTCGCCGGTCAAGGTGCTGATCGCCGGCATCATCCCGTCCCTCATCATCGCGCTCTTCCTGATGGGCATGGTGTGGTGGATCGCGCGCCGCGAGGGCCTGCCCACCGACACCATCAAGTTCACGCGCCCCGAGTTCGTGCGCCGCGCCTGGTACGCGATGCCCGCGCTGCTCGCGCCGGTGGTCCTGATCGGTGGCATCCTGTTCGGCTTCTTCGGCGAGACCGAAGCCGCCGCGGTGACCGTGGTCTACGCGCTGCTGGCCGGCCGCTTCTTCTACCGCGCGCTCGGCTGGCGCGGCTTCGTCGACGCGCTGCGCGAAACCGTGCGCTCGACCGCCGGCGTGATGTTCATCGTCGGCGCGGCCGCGCTGTTCGCCTGGGTGTTGACGGTCGACCAGGTGCCGACGCGGGCGGCCGACCTGCTGCTGTCGCTGTCGAAGGAGCCGTGGGTGCTGTTGCTCATCGTCAACCTGCTGCTGCTGCTCGTGGGCATGGTGATGGAGACCATCGCGGCGATCCTGATCCTGGCGCCGATCATCGTGCCGGCGCTGGCGCTGGCCGGCGTCGACCCGGTGCACCTGGCGGTCGTCGTCGTGCTCAACCTGATGATCGGCCTGCTGACCCCGCCGGTGGGCATGAGCCTGTACATGGTGAGCACGGTCGCCGGCATGCCGGTGGACAAGGTCATCGGCGCCGCGATCCCGTGGGTCGTCTGCCTGCTGTTGTCGCTCGCCGCGGTCACCTTCTTCCCGGCCGCCTCGACCTGGCTGCCCAACCTGATGCTGAACTAGGACCCGCCCATGAGCCGCTTCTTCGGAGAGATACGCCAGGTCGCCTACATCGTGCCCGACATCGAGGCGGCGATGGACCACTGGTCGCGTGTCATGGGCGTCGGCCCGTGGTTCTACAACCCGCGGGTGCCGATCCGCAACTACCACTACCGCGGCCAGCACTTCGAGCCTCACAACTCGGTCGCGCTCGCCAACGCCGGCGCGCTCCAGATCGAGTTGCTGCAGACCCGCAACGACGTGCCTTCGATGTACCGCGACTTCCTCCAGGCAGGCCACCGCGGTGTGCAGCACGTGGCCTACTGGACCGAGGACTTCGACGCGGACCTCGCCCGTGCGCAGGCCGCCGGCTTCGAGGTCTGCATGGGCGGCGAGGTAGGCGCGAACGGCCGCTTCGTCTACTTCGACGATCGTTCGGGCCTGCCCGGCACGACGATCGAACTCTCGGAGGTGGCCGGGCCGAAGGGCGCGATGTTCCGCATGATCCGCGAGGCTGCGGTGGGCTGGGACGGCAAGGACCCCGTGCGGCCCTTCCCCGACCTGTCGAAGTTGTGACCCAGACGCTGCAAGCCACTTACCTGATCGAGACACCGCTCGATCCGGCGCAGGTCGCCGAGATCCTGGCCGGCGAGCAAAGCAGCGGCACCTTCGTGCGCGTGGCCGGTGAGAGCGACGCGTTGCGCGCGCGCAGCCGGGCCACGGTCGACCACATCGAGATGCTCGAGCCCTTGTCCGCACCGAGCCTGCCGAGCGCCTGGCTCGCACGCCACCACCCCGCCGGCCCATGGCGGCGCGCGCGTATCCGCGTGTCCTTCCCGCTCGCCAACATCGGTCGCAACCTGCCGACGCTGTGGGCCACGCTCGCCGGCAATCTGTACGACATCGGCGAGACGACCGGTGTGCGGCTGGAACAGGTGCGGATACCGCCCGAGTTCCGTGCCCGCTTCGAGCGCCCGCGCCACGGCGTCGCCGGCACGCGCGCGCTGACCGGCGTGACGCAGGGTCCGCTCGTCGGCACCATCATCAAGCCCAATGTCGGGCTGAGTGCCAACGAGACCGCCGCGCTGGTAACGCAGTTGTGCGACGCCGGCATCGACTTCATCAAGGACGACGAGTGCTGCGGCGACCCCGAGCACGCACCGATCGAACAGCGCATCCGCGCCGTGATGGCCGCCATCCGCCGGCACCGCGACAAGACCGGCAAGACGGTGATGATGGCATTCCACATCAGCGACGAACACGAGGCGATGCTGCGCCACGCCGAGCTGGTGCAGCGTGAAGGGGGCAGCTGCGTGATGGCGAGCCTGAACTGGACCGGACCATCGTCGCTGCAGAGCCTGCGCCGCCACACCGACCTGGCCATCCACGGCCACCGCAACGGCTTCGGAATGTTGGCGCGCCACCCGGCGCTGGGCATCGCCTTCCAGCCCTACGCGCTGCTGTGGCGCTTGACCGGCGTCGACCATATGCACGTGCACGGGCTGAACGGCAAGTTCGCGCAGGCCGACGACGAAGTCATCGCGTCGGCGCGCGACTGCCTCGCGCCGCTCGCCGACCCCGCCGATGTCGCCGACATCGTGATGCCGGCGTTCAGTTCCGGGCAGTGGGCCGGCACGCTGCCGGCCACGCTCGACGTGGTGCCCAGCGGCGACCTGATGTTCATGTGCGGCGGTGGCATCCTGGCGCACCCGGGCGGGCCGGCCGAGGGTGTCGAGAGCGTGCGGCAGGCGTGGGCCGCGTGGCGCAACGGGCACCCCCTCGACGCCGCCGCGCAGCAGGCGCCCGCGCTGCGCAATGCGCTCGACTTCTTCGGCAAACCGGCCGGCTGACAGCGTGGACGGCGCCCCGCGTTACGTCTGGTACGGCGACGACTTCACCGGCGCGTCCGACACCCTGGCCACCGTCGCCGGCGCGGGTCTGCGCGCCTGCCTGTTCCTTGCGCCGCCGACGCCCGCACAGCGTGAGCGCGTCGGTGCGCTCGATGCCCTCGGCATCGCCGGCACCGCGCGTTCGCTCACGCCAGGGCTTCAGCGCGAGGAGCTTGCGCCGGTGGCCGCCTTCTTCGAGACACTGCAGCCGGCGGTGACGCACTACAAGTGCTGTTCGACCTACGACAGCGCGCCGGCGATCGGCAACCTGCGGCAGGGCCTGCAAGCGCTGCGCCGCGCTGCCCACACCGGGCCGGCGATGGTGCTCGGCGGGCAGCCGAGCCTGGGCCGGTACTGCGCTTTCGGCGAGCTCTATGCCACCGCGGGCCACGACGCCGAGGTCCACCGCATCGACCGCCACCCGACGATGAGCCGCCACCCGGTGACGCCGATGCACGAGGCCGACCTGCGTCGCCACCTCGGCACACAAGGGCTGGCACCGATGGCGCTCGTCGACCTGCGTCTGCTCGATGCCGGCGACGCCGCAGGGATCGACCGTGTCGTCGAGACCCATGCGGCCGATGGCGGGCAAGCGGTGCTTTTCGATGCCACACGCGGCGAGCATCTGCTGCAAATCGGGCAGTCCTGGTGGCGCCGCGCGGATCGGCAGCCGCTGCTCGTGCTGGGGGCGAGCAGCGTGGCGCAGGCGCTGATTGCGGCGTGGCCGCACGCTTTTCCTCCGGCGCC